>NZ_JBVVQZ010000006.1:0-307107 GCF_055811635.1 Mesorhizobium sp. WSM4806
AAAAATTATTATTCTCCGCCCGCCCCGCCCGCCCGCCGCCCCCCCGCCGCCCCCCCCCCGCGGTGGGGGGGGGGGGCCCGCGGGGGGGGGGGGGGGCCCCGGCGCCGCACCCCCACCCCGCTGCTTCGCAGCGACCCTCCCCACAAGGGGGAGGGTTAGGGGCAGCGCGACGCTCCTGCATGAAGGCCGGCAACCGTGATCACCAGCCAGCCCCATCGTCTCACATCGGGCGGTCTCATCGACCGCTCGGCGCCGCTGAACTTTCGCTTCGACAGCAAAACCTTTGCCGGCTTCCAGGGCGACACGCTTGCCTCGGCGCTGATCGCCAATGGCGTCAAGCTGGTCGGCCGCTCGTTCAAATACCACCGGCCGCGCGGCATCCTGACCGCGGGCTCGGAAGAACCCAACGCACTGGTCGAGCTGCGCACCGGAGCCCGGCGCGAGCCCAACACCAAGGCGACCACCGCCGAGCTTTATGACGGTCTGGAAGCCGCCAGCCAGAACCGCTGGCCGTCGCTGCGCCACGATCTGATGGCGGTCAACCAGCTGTTCTCACCGATCTTCGTCGCCGGCTTCTACTACAAGACCTTCATGTGGCCGGCAAAATTCTGGGAAGCGGTCTACGAGCCGGCGATCCGCCGCGCCGCGGGTCTCGGCCGCGCCGCGGGCGTTGCCGATCCTGATCATTACGACAAGACGTGGGCGCATTGCGACGTGCTGATCGCCGGTTCCGGCCCAGCCGGGCTGGCGGCAGCACTTGCCGCCGGCCGATCTGGTGCCCGCGTCATCCTGTGCGAGGAAGATTTTGCGCTTGGCGGCCGCCTGCTTGCCGACGGCGGCACGATCGACGGGGTGCCCGCAGCCGAATGGATTTCGCGCACGCTGGCCGAGCTCGCCTCGCTGCCGGACGTCCGCATCATGACCCGCACGACGCTGTTCGGCGTCTATGATGGCGGCACCTATGGCGCGATCGAGCGGGTCAACGACCACCTGCCCTCCCCGCCAGAGCATCAGGTGCGCCAGCGGCTGTGGCGGATCGTGGCAAAGCGCTCGATTGTTGCCGCCGGCGCCATCGAACGGCCGATCGTTTTTGCCGGCAACGACACGCCCGGCGTGATGATGGCTTCGGCGATGCGGACCTATATCGCGCGCTATGCGGCAACCCCGGCGAAGAGGATTGCGCTGTTCACCAACAATGAGGATGGCTGGCGCACGGTCGAGGCGGCACTCGACGCCGGATTGCAGATCGCTGCCGTTGTCGATGCGCGTCCGGACGTATCGGCCGCGCATCGCGCGCTTGCCGCCAAGGCCGGCTTTGCCGTTTTGAACGGTTTCGTCAGCGGGGTGGACGGCGGCAAGGACGGTGTCAGGAAAATCTCGGTGGCGCTCGCCGGCGGCGCACGCGCCGAGGTCGAAGCCGACGGGCTTGCCGTTTCCGGCGGCTGGAACCCGGCGGTCGGGCTGACTTCCTACCATCGCGGCCGGCCGAAATGGCAGGACGACATATCCGCCTTCGTGCCGGACGGCGCGCCTCCCGGCATGGTGGCCGCCGGTGCCGCCAACGGCGCTTTTGGGCTCGGCGCCTGCCTGCGCCAGGGATTCGCCGCCGGTGCGGCGGCAGCGCAGAGTGCCGGACACAGCGGCAATGCCGGCGCTCCGCCAGTCGCCGAAGACGAAGCTTTTTCGCTGACCCCGCTCTGGCATGTTGCCGGCAAAGGCAAAGCCTTTGTCGACTACCAGCATGACGTCACCGCTGCGGACATCGAACTGGCGCAGCGCGAAGGCTTTGAGTCGGTCGAGCACCTCAAGCGCTATACGACGCTCGGCATGGCGACCGACCAGGGCAAGACCTCGAATGTCGCCGGCCTCGCGATCATGGCGGCGCTGTCAGGAAAATCCCTTCCCGAGACCGGCACGACGATCTACCGTCCGCCCTATGTGCCGGTCGCCATCGGCGCGTTTGCCGGCCATCATCGCGACGAAAACTTCCATGCGACAAGGCTGACGCCGTCGCATCACTGGGCAGCCGAACAGGGCGCGGTGTTCGTCGACACCGGCTTGTGGAAGCGCGCGCAATGGTATCCGCGCGCCGGCGAGAAGGACTGGCTGGAAACGGTCACCCGCGAGGTCAAGGCGGTGCGCGGCGGTGTCGGTTTTTGCGACGTCTCGACGCTCGGCAAAATCGACGTGCACGGACCGGATGCCGGCGCCTTCCTCGACCGCGTCTACATCAACACTTTCTCCAACCTTGCTGTGGGAAAAGCCCGCTACGGGCTGATGCTGCGCGAGGACGGCATGGTCTACGACGACGGCACCACGTCGCGGTTGGCCGAGGACCACTATTTCCTGACCACCACGACCGCCAAGGCCGGGCCGGTGATGCAGCATCTCGAATTCTGCCGGCAGGTGCTGTTTCCTCAATTCGACGTGCAACTTACGTCAGTCTCCGACCAGTGGGCGCAATTCTCGATCGCCGGGCCGAGCGCACGGGAGTTGCTGAAACAGATCGTTGATGATTCAGAGGACCTTTCGAACGAGGGCTTTCCATTCATGGGCGCGCGGGAGGTATCCCTTCGCGGCGGCATCGGGGCGCGGCTGTTCCGCATTTCGTTCTCCGGCGAGATGGCGTTCGAGATCTCCGTTCCGACCTGCTACGGCGACGCGCTGGTGCGCAACCTGATGATAGCCGGCAAACAATTCGGCGCCACACCCTATGGCACCGAGGCGCTTGGCGTCATGCGCATCGAAAAGGGCCATGTCGCCGGGCCCGAGCTGAACGGCACGACGACCGCGGCCGATCTCGGCTTGGGCAAGATGATGTCGACCAAAAAGGATTTTATCGGCCGCGTCATGGCCGGACGCGAGGCGCTGGTCGCACCGGACCGGCAGGTCGTGGTCGGCATCAAGCCGACGGACAGAGCGCGCCGCCTGCGCTCCGGCGCGCATATCATTCCGAAAGCCGAGGTACCGGGTTCCGCCAACGACCAGGGCTATGTCACCTCGGTCTGTTTCTCGCCGACGCTTGACCAGTGGATCGGGCTGGCGCTTGTCGAGCGCGGCCGCGAGCGCATCGGCGAGATCGTCCATGCGCATGACCCGCTGCGCGGTGAAGACTATGATGTCGAGCTGTGCAATCCCGTCTTCTACGATCCGGATGGAGGGCGCCAGCGTGGCTGAGTTTTCGTGGCTTTCTCGCAGTCCGCTGGAGCACGCACTTGTCGTGGGCGCCCATGGCGCGCGCGACGTCGCGTCGGGCATTTCCCTCAGTGAAGTTCGCAATTTCGACCTGATCCAGGTGATGGCGCGGCGCGGCAAAGGGGCGGAACTGGCAAACGCCGCCAAAGCCCGCTTCGGCATGGCGGCTCCGGACGCGCCCAAGGCGGTGCAAGCTGCGGACGCTGCGCTCATCTGGTCGGGACCGGACCAGTTCCTCGTCCTGTCCAAAGGCGGCAAGCACGTGATGGACATTTTGAGACAGGCGTTCTCGCAATCCGCCTCGCTGTCGGACCAATCGCATGCGCGCGCCCTGATCAGCGTCTCGGGAGCCAAGGCGCGCGCCATGCTGGCGAAATTGTCATCGATCGATCTGCACCCGACGGCGTTTCCGATCGACGCCGCTGCCACCACATCGATCGACCACACCGGCGTCAATCTCTGGCGTGGCAATGATCGGCCGGACGGGCAGCCGGTGTTCAATCTTCTGGTGTTTGCAAGTTTCGCCGAAAGCCTGTGGCACACGATGCTCGACGCAGCCGCCGAGTATGGCGTCGACATCGGGTATTCCGAGGAGTTGGGGTAGCGGTTGCCTCTTCCCTTCTCCCCTTGTGGGAGAAGGTGGATTGGCGCGCAGCGCCAAGACGGTTGAGGGGTGTTGGACGGAGTGCGGCCGATGCCAAGCTGGAGCACCCCTCATCCGACCGAGCTTCGCTCGGCCACCTTCTCCCACAAGGGGAGAAGGGGGAGCCCCACCACCTTCGCCTTGCCAAACCGACACGCACTGCTATTCTTGCTGATAAAATAATTTTACGGACAGGCAAACTTGTTTCTTGAGACCCGGGTCGAGATGAGCCAGTCGCCCTACCCCGCCGTCGCTGCCGGACCGCCTCGACCGAGCCTAATCCTGCGGCCCGGCGAGATCGCGCTGCCCGCCGGCATGGAGCGCTATTCCGTTCAAGGCAATGGCGCGGTGCTCATCGATGTCGAGGCCGGCGATACCATCATCGTACGCAACGTCGAAGGCGGCCAAGCCTGCGAGCTCTTGGCATGGGACAAGAGCGGCGTGACTGATGCCGGCATTTTCGGCGAGAAATCGAACAGCAATGCCGCCGGCACCAAGGCGTTGCTGGCCAATGGCGACGACAGCCTCGCGTCCTTGCGCCGGGGGCTCGAGCGACGCCAGGTGCAGCTCGATCAGCCAAAGGCGGCTCGCATCTTCGGCGGCGCCACCCCTGCCGGCACCGAACAGGGTTTTTCCGTCGCGCGCGACGCCTCGATGCTGATCGCCGCCCCGGGCGGGCCGATGCCGGTCGACGGCCACGACACTGCAACGCCGCTCGGCGTCATCGTGCGCCGCGCCACGATCCGTCCGGCGGCGAAGTCCAGGCTTGGCGACCCGCTGGCCGACCCGGTGCTCGATTTGCGCGTCCATTCGGCGACCGCGGAAGCCTACTTCGTCAGGGCGGGTGACTATCTGCAGATCATCGATGTCGACGGGCGGCAATGCACCGACTTCCAGTGCTTTTCGGCGCGCAAGCTCGACAAGGGACGCGACCATCCGCTCGACGTGACGACGACCCGCACGCTGATGGGTTCGAGCTATCCGATGCCAGGCCTGCATTCGAAATATTACGACCAGGACATGGAGCCGCTGGTCGAGGTGGTGCAGGACACCTGCGGCCGGCACGATGCGTTCGCGCTCGCTTGCGCCGCCAAATATTACGACGACATCGGCTATCCCGGTCATCCCAACTGCTCGGAGAATTTCAACCGTGCGCTTTCCGACAAGGGTGTAACTCCTCGCGCGGGCTGGATGGCGATCAATTTCTTCTTCAACACGGCGATCGACGCGCACGGCGTCATGGTGTCGGACGAGCCATGGTCGCGGCCGGGCGACTATGTGCTGCTGCGGGCGCTTACCGACATCGTTTGCGTGTCGTCCGCCTGTCCCGACGACACGACGCCGGCCAATGGCTGGAACCTGACCGACATCCATGTGCGGACCTATTCCGGTAAGCATAAATTCTCGCGAGCGATCGCGAGACGCATGACGCCCGATTCGGAACCGAAAATGACCCGCGAGACATCATTTCATTCGAGCTTTGCCAAGCACACCCGCAACTTCGTCGAGTACAGGGGTTATTGGCTGGCCAATTCCTTCGCAAAAGAGGGCCCTATCGACGAATACTGGGCCTGCCGGCGGGATGCCGTGATCATGGACCTGTCGCCGCTGCGCAAATTCGAGGTCACCGGCCCGGATTCCGAAGCGCTGCTGCAATACACGCTGACCCGCGACATCAAAAAACTCGGCGTCGGCCAGGTCGTCTATTCCGCCATGTGCTACGAGCATGGCGGCATGATCGACGACGGCACGCTGCTCAGGCTCGGCAAGGACAATCTCCGCTGGGTCGGCGGCGACGATCTGTCCGGCGAATGGCTGCGCGACACGGCGACGAGCCTCGGCCTCAACGTGCTGGTGCGCTCGTCGACCGACCAGATGCACAATGTCGCCGTGCAGGGACCGAAGAGCCGCGACATCCTGAAGGAGATCATCTGGACTTCGCCGCTGCAGCCGTCGATCGAGGAGCTCGAATGGTTCCGTTTCGCCGTCGCCCGCATCGGCGGCGGCAACGGCATTCCAATCGTCGTCTCGCGTACCGGCTACACCGGCGAACTCGGCTACGAGATCTGGTGCCATCCCCGCGACGCCGAGAAGGTGTTCGACGCCATCTGGGAGGCCGGCCAGCCGCACGGCTTGAAGCCGATGGGACTGCTGGCGCTCGACATGGTGCGCATCGAGGCCGGGCTGATCTTTGCCGGCTATGAATTTTCCGACCAGACCGACCCGTTCGAGGCCGGCATCGGCTTCACCGTGCCGCTGAAGAGCAAGACCGACGATTTCATCGGCCGCGAGGCGCTGATCCGGCGCAAGGAAAACCCGCAGAAGAAACTGGTCGGCCTCGACATCGACGCCAATGTCGCGGTCGGCCATGGCGATTGCGTCCATGTCGGCCGCGCCCAGATCGGCGAGGTCACTTCGAGCATGCGCTCGCCCGTGCTCAACAAGAACATCGCGCTGGCCAGGCTTGACGTTACCCATTCCGCCATTGGTACCGAAGTCGAGATCGGCAAGCTCGACGGCCACAGCAAGCGGCTGCCGGCGCGCGTCGTCGCCTTCGCGCACTACGACCCGCAAAAGACCAGACCGCGTTCCTGACGGCAGCATCCCTTGCCTTCTCCCCCTGTGGAAGAGGGTGGATCGGCGCGCAGCGCCGAGACGGAAGAGTGATGTTGGACCGAATGCTGTCGGTGCCAAGCTGGATCACCCCTCATCCGACCTCGCTTCGCGAGGTCACCTTCTCCCACAAGGGGAGAAGGCAAGAGCGTGTCCCACATCTGCGATGTGCACAGCTTCACAAAAACGCTTGACGTGAAAGCGTGACGCGTCGATCTTCACTCCCAAGAAAAAAATACTACTGAGCGGAAAACGCCTGAGGTCGTTCAACGCGTGCGTCGGTGACGCATCGCGAAATGTCGACTGTCGCCGATGGGGAACATCAAAATGGGGAATTCACGCAAATGAGCACGATAGTCTCTGCCCTGGTGCCGGCTGCCGAAGGGAAGCTGCACCGGAACATCGATTGGCGCGGTGCCTTCTGGGTGGCAAGCGGCGTTCCCGCCCTTGTGCTGTTTTCGATCGGCGGCATTGCCGGCACGACCGGGAAGCTGGCCTTCCTGATCTGGACCGTGTCCATGATCATGGGCTTCCTGCAATCCTTCACCTATGCGGAAATCGCTGGCCTGTTCCCGAACAAGTCCGGCGGCGCCTCGATCTATGGCGCCACCGCCTGGCTGCGTTATTCCAAGTTCATCGCGCCGCTTTCAGTGTGGTGCAACTGGTTCGCCTGGTCGCCGGTGCTGTCGCTCGGCTGCTCTATCGCCGCCGCCTATATCCTCAACGCGCTGGCGCCGGTGCCGCTGTTTACCGACACCTCGCCGGAAGTCCTTGCCTATATCGCGGCTAATACTGGGGCGAGTGCCGCCGACGCCATCACGGCGGTGAGCGCGGCCGCGACGCCGGCGATCCGCAACTGGACGCTCTACAGTCACACGTTGGGGCCGGTCTCTTTCACCTTCAACGCCACCTTCTTCATCGGCGCGGTGCTGATGCTGATCATCTTCTCGATCCAGCATCGCGGCATCCTGGGCACGGCCAACGTGCAGAAATATATCGGCCTGTTCGTGATCATCCCGATGCTGATCGTCGGCGTCGTGCCGATCGTCACCGGCCAGATCGACTGGGCGAATTTTTCGCCACTGGTGCCGCTGGCGGCCGCCTACGCGCCGGAGCCCGGGGCGTGGAACATCGCCGGCTGGACGCTCGTTCTCGGCGGCATGTTCATCGCCGCCTGGTCGACCTACGGTTTCGAGACAACCGTCTGTTACACGTCCGAGTTCAAGAATCCCGGCACGGACACCTTCAAGGCGATCTTCTATTCCGGCCTGCTGTGCATGCTGCTGTTCATCCTGGTGCCGTTCACCTTCCAGGGCGTGCTCGGCTTGAACGGCATGCTGGCCACCCCGATCGTCGACGGCTCCGGTGTTGCCGATGCCTTGGCCGGCATGGTCGGCGGCGGACAGCTCATCCATAGCCTGCTGGTGATGCTGATGATCCTGGCACTGGTGCTGTGCATCATGACGGCGATGGCGGGGTCCTCGCGCACGCTTTACCAAGGCTCCGTCGATGGCTGGCTGCCCCGCTATCTCAGCCATGTCAACGAGCACGGCGCCCCGACGCGGGCGATGTGGACCGACCTGATCTTCAACCTGGCCGTGCTGGCCATCGCCTCGGCCGACGCGACGAGTTTCTTCTTCATCCTCGCCGTGTCGAATTGCGGCTACATCATCTTCAACTTCCTCAACCTCAACGCCGGCTGGATCCACCGCATCGACAATGGCCATATCGCGCGGCCATGGCGCGCGCCGAGCTGGCTGCTCGGCCTCGGCGCCATCTTTGCCTATGTCAACATGATCTTCATGGGCGCCGGGGCAAAGGTCTGGAACCCGATGGCGCTGTGGGCAGGACTGATCACGGCTGCCCTCATCATCCCGGTGTTCTGCTTCAGGCATTACATCCAGGACAAGGGAAAGTTCCCCGACCATATGCTGGCTGACCTTGGCATGACGTCGTCGGATCTCGCGGTCAGAAAGGCGGGAATCCTGCCCTACCTGACGCTGATCGCCGGCGTCGTGGTGATGCTGCTCGCCAACTGGCTGTTCGTCATCTGACCCCGCCTGAAGGGATCAAGCGCGCGATGCGCGCTTGATCCCCGCATGTTCGTGCCGATGATTACCCGCCGCCGAGGCGGGTTTTTCGTTTCAGGGCCTATTCGGCGGATCGCTCAATCGATCTTGATGAACACGCCCTTGGTGTTGAGATACTCGTCGAGGTGCTCGGCACCGCCCTCGCGGCCGTAGCCGCTCATCTTGTAGCCGCCGAAGGGCACGGCCGGATCGATGGCGTGATAGGTGTTCACCCAGACTGAGCCGGCACGGATTTTTCGCGATAGCTGGTGGGCGATGGCGATGTTGCGGGTGAAGACCCCGGCAGCAAGACCGTAGGGCGTGTTGTTGGCGCGCTCGACCGCCTCATCGAGCGTATCGAACGGCAGCGCCGAAATCACCGGCCCGAAGATCTCCTCGCGCGCGATCCTCATGTCGTCCGAAACGCCGGCAAAGACGGTCGGCGCGACGAAATTGCCGGCGGCCAGCGCACCTTCCATGAGGCGTTCACCGCCGGTGACGAGGGTCGCGCCCTCCGCCGTGCCGGCCTGGAGATACGAGGCGACCCGTTGCAGCTGCTTTTCGGAGACGAGCGGGCCGATCTCGGTCGCCGGATCGATGCCGTCGCCGATCCTAAGACCCTTGGCATAGGCCGCCAGCCGCTCGACGAATTCATCATGGACGGAGCGTTCGACGAACAGGCGCGAGCCGGCGATGCAGATCTGGCCGGAATTGGCGAACACCGACATCGCCGCCACCGGCACCGCCTTGTCGAGATCGGCGTCGGCGCAGACGATGACCGGCGACTTGCCGCCAAGCTCCAGCGAGACGCGCTTGAGGTTGCCGGCCGAGGCGCGGACGATCGACTGGCCGGTTGCCGTCGAGCCGGTGAAGACGATCTTGTCGACGCCCATATGCTCGGCAAGTGCGGCGCCTGCCTCGGCGCCGGTGCCGGTCACGATGTTGACGACGCCTGGGGGAACGCCGGCCTCGTTCATGAGGTCTGCGATCAGAAGCGGCGTCAGCGGCGCCTCTTCCGACGGTTTCAGCACCACCGTGCAGCCGGTCGCCAGCGCCGGTCCGATCTTCCAGATCGAAGCCGCCGTCGGGGCGTTCCACGGGATGATGGCGCCGACGACGCCGACCGGCTCCTTGCGCGTGAAGGAGACGATTTCGCCCGGCAGCGAGTTCTCGATCGTCTCGCCGTGCAGGGACGTCGCCATGCCGGCGTAATAGCGCAGCATGCCGATGACGCGGTTGCGGTTGGCCAGGGTGCGCACGATCGGCATGCCCATGTCGGTCGTGTCCGAGCGGCTGATCTCCTCCCAGTGCTTTTCGAAGAGATCGGCGATCCTGAGCAGCAGCACCTGCCGCTCATAGGGCTTGCACCGGCTCCACGGCCCGTCGAAGGCCCTGCGCGCTGCGGCCACCGCCAGCTCGACATCCTGGCGGTCGCCGCGCGGCACCGTGGCAATGACCGCGCCGGTGGCCGGATTGCGGGTCTCCATGGTCCTGCCCGAGCGGGCGTCGACCCAGGCCCCATCGACGAACATTTTGCGGTGGCGTCCGTCGATCGGCCGGCGCAGCGCCACCGGTGCCTGAGCTATGGTCATGACGTCCTCCTCCGGCGCGCAGTAGCCTCACTTGAGATTAATTATCGATGTCGGCGCCGCTCCTCATCAGCCTGCCGGGCACTTCTCCCCGTATAGTGACGGGGAGAAGGGGCTGGCCGCACGCTCGGCGCTTTTTTTGCAGCGCTGGATATTGGCGAAATCCTTTGCGAAGGCGTCCTTCTCCCCGTCACTATACGGGGAGAAGATGGCGGCAGCCAGATGAGGGGCGGCGCCAACCTGCGCGATTGCCTCGACCCTATTCGGCCGCCAGGGGCAGTTGCGGCTGGTCATCGTTTTCCGCCAGTTTCGGCTCGGCGGCCGGCTCGGCGGCCGGCGCCGCGTCCTCGACCTTCTTGCGCTCCCGGCCGAAGAACAAGGCATAGCCTGCCGGAAGGACGAGGATGGTCAGCACCGTGGCAACGAGGATGCCGCCCATCATGGCATAGGCGAGCGGACCCCAGAAGACGCCGCGCGAGATCGGGATCAGTGCCAGGACCGCCGTCAGCGCCGTCAGCATGATCGGCCGGAAACGGCGGACTGCCGAGCCGATGATGGCCTCCGAGCGTTCCATGCCGGCTGCGATGTCCTGGTCGATCTGGTCGACCAAGATGATCGAGTTGCGCATGATGATGCCAAGCAGCGCGATGACGCCGAGAATGGCGACGAAGCCGAACGGCGCGCCACTGATCAAAAGTGCCGCCGCAGCACCGATGATGCCGAGCGGACCGGTCGCCAGCACCAGCATCGCCTTGCCGAAGTGCTGCAGCTGGATCATCAGCAGCACGACGATGACGGCCAGCATGATTGGAGCTTTCGCTGCAATCGAGGCCTGGCTTTCGGCCGAATCCTCGGCGCCGCCCTGGATCTCGATGTTGTAGCCGGGCGCCAGACCGTCGCGCAGGCCCTGCATCTCGCTGTACATCTTCATGACGACATCGTTCGACTGCACGCCGTCCGGCAGCGTGGCGCGCACGCTGATGGTCGGCAGGCGGTCGCGCCGCCATTCGACGCCTTGCTCCAGCACCGGGACGACCTTGGCGACCTGCGACAGCGGCACGAAGCCACCGAAATCCGTCGGGACAGAGATCGAGTCGACCGCCGACAGCAGGTGGCGACTTGCCTCCGGCTCGCGGGCGACGATCGAAACCGTCTCCTCGCCGTCGCGGAAATCATCGAGCGGCGCTCCCGACATGGTCGCCTGCAGCATCTGGCGGATGCGCTGCGAGGTGACGCCGAGCGCACGGGCGCGATCCTGGTCGATCACCAGCTTCATCTCCGGCACCGGCTCCAGCCAGTCGTCGTGGACGGCGCCGAGCAGCGGATTTGCCTGGAACTTCGCCTTCACCTCGTCGGCGATGCGGCGCACCTCCTGGCGATCCGGGCCCATGACGCGCATCTGCACCGGCCAGCCGGTGGGCGGCCCAAGGAACAGGCGGTCGACCTTGGCACGGACGGACGGAAAATCCTCGGCCAGAATGGTGCGCAGCTTGGCGATCAGCCGCTCGCGGGCCGGTTCGTCATTGGCCATCACCAGAAGCTGGGCAAAGTTCGGATTGCGAAGCTGCTGGTCGAGCGGCAGGAAGAAGCGCGGCGCGCCCTCGCCGATATAGGTGGCGATGAAGCGCTTGTCCTTGTCGTCCATCATCCTGGTTTCGAGCGCCTTGGCCTGCGTCTCGACTTCCTTGATGCTGGTGCCTTCCGGCAGCCAGAGGTCGACAAGGATTTCCGGGCGCGACGACTGCGGGAAGAAATTCTGCGGGATGAACTGGAACGCCCACAGGCTGGTGACGAAGGTCACCAGCGTCATGACCAGCACGATGATGCGGTGGCGCACGGACCAGCTGACGGTGGCGCGAAGCCGGCGATAAAAGCGCGTGTCGAAGACATCGTGATGGCTGCCGGCGTGTTTTCGCTGCTTGAGGATCATATGACCAAGCCACGGCGTGAAATAGACCGCCACGAACCAGGAGACGACCAGCGCGATGCCGACGACGTAGAACAGCGTGCGCACATATTCGCCGGCCGTCGAAGCCGCGAAGCCGACCGGGATGAAGCCGGCGGTGGTGATCAGCGTGCCGGTCAGCATCGGAAAGGCCGTCGAGGTGTAAGCGAAGCTCGCCGCCTCGATCTTGACCATTCCTTCCTCGAGCTTGCGTTCCATCATTTCGACGACGATCATCGCATCGTCGACAAGCAGGCCGAGCGCGATGATCAGCGCGCCAAGCGAAATGCGCTGCAGATCGATGCCGATCTCGTACATGATGGCGAAGGTCGCGGCCAGAACGAGCGGAATGGTGATCGCGATCACCAGGCCCGAACGCCAGCCGATCGTCAGGAACGAAACGACAAGCACGATCAGCAGCGCCTCGCCGAGCGCCGTCATGAACTCGCCCACCGCGTCCCGCACGACTTCCGGCTGGTCGGCGATCTGATCGACCGAAACGCCGTAAGGCAAGGCCTCTTCGAAGCGGCGATAGGTCGCCTCGACCTCCTTGCCGACATCGGTGACGTTGAAGCCCTTCGCCATGACGACGCCGACCTGGACGCTGTCCTGGCCGTTGAAGCGGTATTTGCGCTGATAGGGATCCTCGAGACCTTGGCTCACGGTTGCGATGTCGCCGAGGCGCGTCACCTGATTGCCGGCGCGCAGGCGAAGCTCGCGGATGTCGGCCGCCTCGGTCACGCTGCCCTCGACCGAGATGCGCACCGAGCGCTGGCCGGTATCGACCGAGCCTGCCGGATCGACATTGTTCTGGCCCTTGATCGCGTTCTGCAGATCGGTGAGTGTCAGGCCGCGCTCGGCAAGCACCTTGGACGAAACGTCGATATAGAGCTTTTCCGGCTGGTCGCCGATGATCACCGCCTTCTCGACGCCGGGCGTGGTCAGCAGCATGTCACGCGCCTGGATGGCCAATTTCTTCAGCTCGGGATAGCTGTAGCCATCGCCGCTGATCGAATGCAGGGTGATGAAAGTGTCGCCGAATTCGTCGTTGAAGTAAGGCCCAAGCAGCCCCTGGGGCAGCTCATTGGCGATATCGCCGACCTTCTTGCGTACCTGGTAAAAGGCATCCGCGACCTGGGTCGGATTGGTGTCGCCTTCCACCTGCAAGGTGATGATGGCGCTGCCGGCGCGCGTGTAGGAACGGACGAAATCGAGATGCGGCGTTTCCTGCAGCTTGCGCTCTATCTTGTTGACGACCTGGTCCTCCATCTCCTGGATCGAGGCACCGGGCCAGACCGCCTGGACGACCATGACGCGGAAGGTGAAATCTGGATCTTCCTTCTGGCCCATGCGCATCAGGCCGAGCGCACCGGCAACGATGATCAGGCCGAACAGGAACCGCGCAATGCTCGGGTGCCCGATCGCCCAGCGCGAAAGATTGAAAGGCCGTTTTCCATTGGTGTCGGTGGTGTCGGTGGTCATAGCGCCAGTCCATCTGTGTGATCGTCAGCGCACGCACATGGCATGCCCACGGAGCTTCTAATGCTGGCTTCCGGGCGGCGAGGCTTTCCGAGCGGAGAGACACTCATCGCGGTGGGGCGCTAGGATCGATGTCGGGGGGGTACATCGACCTGACGTCTCGACAATCGGGCGCCTGCCGCCCGGAAACCGTGAACCGCTTGACCTCGCGGCTTGCGCCGATGCGAGGAAAAGCCGTTTTCTGCCTGGCCGTCAGCGCACGCGCTTGACGGCGTCGCCATCATCGTCCGCCGATGCGGACTGCTGCACCGCATCGCCGGCCAGCTTGACTTTCAGATTTTCGGTCATGAATTGCGTGCCCGCAGCAACGACGACATCGCCGGGTTTCAATCCTTCGGCAACATGCACGCCGTCGGTGGTGAACTCGGCGACCTTGATCGGACGCGCATGGACGGTCTCGCCGTTGCGGTCCACGGTCCAGACGATCTGCTGGCCGTCCTTTTGCGCCAGCGCGCTCAACGGGATCGATACGCTTTGCAGGCTGTTGTTGGCGGCCGAAGCCTCTATATTCGCGGTCATGCCGAGAAGCACGCGCGGATCGCTGGGCAGGCTGACGCGAACGGCAAAGGTACGCGACTGCTGATCGGCACTCCCGGCGACTTCACGGACCTTGCCGTCGAGCGTCAGCGCTTCGTCGGACCAGAAGCTTGCCTTGACGTCCTTGCCCGGCTTGAACTGGGCGATATCCGTTTCCGGCACGGCGATCAGCACTTCCTTTTCGCCATCGACGGCAACGGTCACAACCGGCGTGCCGGAGCCGACCACCTGACCGACATCGGCGGCGACTGACGTGACGATGCCATTCCTGTCCGCCTTGAGGTCGGTGTAGAGGACCTGGTTCTTCGCCTGGTCAAGCGCTGAACGGGCGGAATTGCGGGTGGCGACCGCCTGATCATAGCTGAGCGTCGCCTGTTCGAGCTGCGATTTCGAGGAGAACTTCTTGGCAAACAGCTGTTCGGCACGACGGCGGGCAAGGCCCGTTGTCTCGACCTGCCGCTCGGCGGCCTCGAGGCTGGCCTCGGCGCTGTTGACCGAAAGGTCGTAGTCGGCGGGATCGATGCGGGCCAGAACGTCGCCCGGCTTGACGCGCTGGCCGATGTCGACCAGGCGCTCGGTGATCTTGCCGTTGATGCGGAAGCCGAGATTCATCTCGGTGCGGGCACGCACCGATCCGGAGTAGGAGAGCTCACGGGTATTGTTCGCCTTGGCGATCTCGACGACCTTGACCGGCCGGACGATGTCCTTGACTTCCACTTTTTCTTGCGAGCAACCGGCGAGCCCAAGCGCCGCGACGACGACCAGAGCCGGACCAATGGCCGGCAGCCTGTTCATGATGGATTTGGACAAAGACACTTGCGTACTCCCGAACTGGAGATGGATTGTCGACGCCCGGCGGACGCCGCCGGTCATTTCTTCAAGGCCCTGATGGCAAACTCGATAAGCTCGTCCGGCATCGCCCGGTTGTTCTTGGCAAGGCACTGGGCGACCATCTGCGGGTGACACAGGGTGATGATAGAGGCGCCGAAACACCGCGAAGCGACTTCCGGGTCCTGGTCGGCAAACTCGCCGGCCGCGATTCCCTCGCGGATCACCTCCTCGACCAAGCCGCGGATCCTGTCGATATGCTTCTCGATGACATGCCAATCGCGCTCGATGGCGACGACGACCATTTCGTGCACCTTCTCCTGGTCGAGCATGGTGTCGCGGGTCCACTGATAATGCGTTTGCACGTAGCGGCGCAGCCTTTCGCTGGCCGTTCCGGGACTATGGCAGGCGTCGTAGGTCAGTTGGTAGCAGGTAGCGAGCATACGGCCGCAAACGGCCTGGTGGATTTCGACCTTGGAGGCGAAGAAACGGTAGATGTTGGCCGTCGACATGCCGAGTTCACGGGCTATGTCGGCGACATTGGTCTTGCCGTAGCCGTAGTGGCGGAACAGCCGCTCTGCGCAATCGAGGATGCGCGCGACATTCTCCTGCCGGACCAGATCAGCCGTCGTGTCGAGGGTGTCATGCATCATGTATCATTAGCTCTTACGAGTGACGAATTTTGAATTTCGTCACTCGTAATTCGAAATTCCCCGCCTGTCAACAGGTGATGTTACCTTTCTGGACGACCGGTGACATCCTTTGATACAACCTAGGCGTGAACAGCGTTAACGAAGCCTGCTGCGCGTCCCCGCAGCGCAGCAATGCGTTATCATCGAAGCTGTGGAGATACGCCAAGCTGTGAAGGAGACATGGAATGACCGTGCTGCGCATTGTCTCGAATATCGCAACTGACAGCATTCCGGATGTTCGGAAGTTCTATACCGATTTGTTCGGGCTCGATGCCGTCATGGATCACGGCTGGCTCGTCACGCTGGCGTCCAGCGAAACCACCGTCCCCCAGATCAGCATCGCCAGCGAGGGCGGCTCAGGCACACCGGTGCCAGATCTGTCGATCGAAGTCGACAATGTCGACGCGGTTTATCTTCGCGCAAACGAGATCGGTTGCAGAGTGGTCTATGATTTGACCGACGAACCGTGGGGGGTAAGACGCTTCTTCATTGCCGACCCGACCGGCAAGCTGCTCAACGTGCTCTCCCACCTCCGCTAGTTAGAAATTGTCTGCAATACCGAAACGGGCCCAATTGCGGTTCTCGGAGGAAAACCATGAACAGAACAATTCCATTTCATTTCGTCGATGTCTTCGCGGTAGAGCCGCTGACTGGCAATTCCCTCGCGGTGGTCGATGGCGGTGACGAGTTGGCGCTCGAGCTGATGCAGAACATTGCCCGTGAGTTCAACCAGTCCGAGACCACTTTTGTCCTACCGGCGACCCGGGCGGACGCCGATTGGAAATTGCGCTCTTTCACGCCGAAAGGCGTGGAGGTTTTCGGCGCAGGCGGCCACAACACGCTAGGGGCCTGGTGGTGGCTCGCTGCGGCGGGGCGGCTCGAGTTGGGCGATGGCCCGACATGGTTTCACCAACAGATCGGCGACTTGGTATATCCATTGGCCATCTGGCAAAGCCAAGGAAAACTCGAAAAGATCATTATGCGGCAAGAAGCCCCAGTGGCCGGCCGGCAGATCTCAAATCCTGGCGCCCTTGCCGCGGCACTTGGCCTAAATACTGAAGAAATAACGGACGTCGTGCCTTGCCAGGTGGTCTCGACCGGTGCTGCCCATCTCCTGGTGCCAATCCGCGATCGCCAAGCCGTCGACCGGATTTCGCCTGACGCCAAACAGCTTTTCGACCTGCTCAACGAGGTCGGCGGGGAAGGCTGCTACGTCTTCTCACTTGATCCGCCACTGCGGGGAAGCACAGCGTATGCACGGTTTTTCAACCCGACTGTCGGCATTGCCGAGGATCCGGCAACCGGTACGGCGGCTGGTCCGCTCGCCGCACATCTGGTTGCACACGGTGTTGCGCAGCCCGGCGTAGTCAAGGTCGAGCAAGGCACGGCGCTCGGACGTACCAGCATCATCGAGGTGGATGTCGACGCCGGCTCGGTGAGCGTGTCTGGACGCGGCATCGTGGTGGCGAGCGGGGCGTTTTCGATCTAGTCGAAGGTGAGTCAGATGGCGCGCAGGCACCGAACTTATGCCCGTCTCACAAGTTCGCAGCAGGTGGAGCCCCGCCTTTGGCGCGGGTAGGCGGGATGACGTGGTTCTGCCACTCGCTTCGACTTGGATCCGCTTAGGTGGCCGATTAGTTTAATCTGTTCAGGCTTTCGCCCAGTATGACAAGCGCGATGCCGAGCAGCGCAATGTCCTTGATCAGGAACTGGCCGGCGGGACCGAGCGCGGGAAAGCCCAGAGTTGGCTCCCAGATCGGCAGGGCAACCATGATCGAACAGGTGACCAGGAAAATCAGGGCGGCCAATGCCCCGCCGGCGACACCGGCGCGCGCCGACCAAGGGCAGGCAATCAGGAGAAGCCCGGTCGCGATCTCCACGACGCCAAGCAGATAAGAGGCACGGGCTTCACCAAATACCGGATACATCCAGGCGAGCCAAGGCGTGCCGCCGATCAGCGGCCTCAACGCCTCGATCTCAACGGCCGTGAATTTCATCCCGCCGATCATGAGAAGCGGCAATATGACCCCAGTCAGGGCGACGATCGACCCGGCTTTGCTGACCGCGGCGGCCTTTCGCGCCCATGGCCGAGAAAGGGTCTCGTCTTGACCTTCAGACTCTGATGGTCTGAGAATCGGCATGGGGTTCCCTCCTCATGTTCCGTGTCGTGCTTAAGCCTCAGGCGTCGGTTGGTGTCGCAGCTTTTGCTGGCTGCTGCCCAGCCTCAGACTGCCCCCGCACTTTTTGCAACAGGACCCCCGCAAGGATGGCCGCAGCCAGCGCCACCAACGCGCAGATGCCGGCAGTCATCTGGAATGCCTGAGTGAACGCCTCCCGCGCTTTGCCGAGCAGATCGGAACCGAGCGTCTCCGGTAAGGCAATTGCAACTGCGACGGCGCCTCCAAGCGTGTCCTTGGCAAAGCTGATTTCCTGTTCGGACACCCCGTCCGCGACCAGCCCGGTCACTCCGCTGCGATAGATGGCGGTGACGATGCTGCCAAGGATCGCGATGCCGAGCGCGCCGCCCAACTCACTGCTGGTTTCCGCGAGGCCGGAGGCCGCACCGGCTTGCCCGGGTTCAACGGTTCCCACGATGAGGTCGGTGGCCAAAGTGAACACCGGTGCAAGGCCCAGGGAAAAGACGCTGTAGCCTGTGACGATGACCGCGAGATCGGCTCGACCGCCACTGCGGGTGAGAATAAGGAATCCCACTGCCGCGAGCGCAAGGCCGACAGCCATCACATAGCCCGGGCGAGCCTTACCGGCCGCGATTGGCGTCAGCATCGAACCGGCGATGAAAGCGACGGCGGAAGGCACCGTCCACAGGCCCGCTACAAAGGGTCCCATCCCGAGCACCAGTTGCAGATATTGCGCGATGAAGAGAAACGAGCCGAACGCCACGAAGAAGCCGAGAACGTTGACCGCCAATGAAGCGCTGAAGGCGCGCGAGCGAAAGAGCCGCAGATCGACCAGAGGATTTTTCAGCCGTGGTTGACGCAAGACGAAAACCGCGCCGACAGCCACGCCGAAGACAATGGCGAAGGCCGCCTCCAAGCCGAATCCATGTTCGGCGATTTCCTTGATGCCGTAGATCACCGAAAGCACCGCGACAAGTGACAGCGCGGCGCTCAAGATGTCGAGCCGACCCGCTTCTGGATCGCGATACTCGGGCAGGACCATCGGACCGAACACCAGCAGCGCGACCATGACCGGTACGGCCACGAGGAACACGGAACCCCACCAGAAATAGCTCAGCAGGATGCCCCCGACCAGCGGGCCGATGGCAGCGCCCGCGGAGAAGCTGGCGATCCAGACGCCGATCGCAACCGTGCGCTCCCTCGGATCGAGGAACATGTTGCGGATCAACGAGAGGGTGGACGGCGCAAGCGTGGCCGCGGCAATCCCGAGCAGCGCACGCGAGACGATCAACATTTCGGCGCTTGTGGAGAACGCCGCGAAGACCGAAGCAATTGCAAATGTCACCGCGCCGATCAAAAGCAGTCTGCGGCGGCCGATGCGGTCGCCCAGCGTGCCCATCGTGATCAGGCATCCGGCAAGCAGAAAGCCATAAATGTCCACGATCCACAGAAGTTGCGAACTCGAAGGCCTCAAGTCTGCGCTCAACCGCGGCACAGCCAAATTCAAGACCGTCAGGTCCATGGAATAGAGCAGGCAAGGCAGCGCGATAACCGCGAGCCCCATCCATTCGCGCCGTGTAGCCCTGGGGCTCCGCTCCGCGTTTTCCATTAGAATGCTCCTCCTGCTAGATCTTCTTTCGTCGAGTCGGTTCTTTATCGAGGACGATCGCGAGGCGCTCGATCCGACACAGAGCGATCTTTTTGCTCCGTTCAGCCGATCCAGCTGCTGCAAGGCACGTTGTTGAGTGCGGCTCAGGCACCCCGGTGGCTGATCTGTCGATCGAGGTCGACAATGTCGACGCGGTTTATCTGCGCGCGAACGAGATCGGTTGCAGAGTGGTCTATGATTTGACCGACGAACCGTGGGGGTAAGACGCTTCTTCATTGCCGACCCGACCGGCAAGCTGCTCAACGTGCTCTCGCATCTTCGGTAAAAAAATTGTTCGCAATACTGAACGGGCCCAATTGCCGGTTCCCGGCATGAGCGGCGGCTCAGGCTAAATTCTGATCTGTCGTGATCCTTCGCGCCCCCCTCTGTCCTGCCGGACATCTCCCCCCACGAGGGGGGAGATTGGCGGTTTTAGCGCCCAGCTAGTCCTGCAATGTTGAAAGTTGGCGAAAGCGGCGATGACAGCCAATCTCCCCCCAAGTGGGGGAGATGTCCGGCAGGACAGAGGGGGGCGCTGTCCCGCTGCCATCAAACGCTCTGCACCGTCGTGACGCTAACGGCACCTACCCCTTGGCCATCTCCCTCAGCCGGAACTTCTGGATCTTGCCGGTCGAGGTCTTCGGGATTTCGGCGAAGATCACCGCTTTCGGCATTTTGAAGCGGGCGAGCAGCGCGCGGCAGTGATCGATGATCTCGGCCTCGGTCGCCGTCCTGCCCGGCTTCAGCTCGACATAGGCGATCGGCACCTCGCCCCATTTGTCGTCGGGCCTCGCGACGACGCCGCAGGAGGCGACGGCGGTATGCTTGTAGAGCGCCTCCTCGACTTCGATCGAGGAGATGTTCTCGCCGCCGGAAATGATGATGTCCTTGGAGCGGTCCTTGAGCTGGATGTAGCCGTCGGGATGCATGACGCCGAGGTCGCCCGAGTGGAACCAGCCGCCGGCGAAGGCCTCGTCGCTCGCCTTGCGGTTCTTCAGATAGCCCTTCATGACGATGTTGCCGCGGAACATGACCTCGCCGATCGTCTCGCCGTCGGCCGGCGTCTCCTCCATCGTCTCGGGGTCCATCACCGTCAGATCCTCGAGCGCGGCATAGCGCACACCTTGCCTGGCCTTCCTCGCCGCCTTCTGTCCCTTCTCCAGCCCATCCCACTCGCCCTGCCATTCGTTGACGACCGCCGGGCCATAGGTCTCGGTCAGGCCATAGAGGTGGGTGACGGCAAAACCCGCATCGGCCATGCCCGACAGCACCGCTTCCGGCGGCGGTGCCGCGGCGGTGTTGAAGGTGACCGTCTGCGGAAATTGCCGCTTGTCCTCGTCGCTGGCGTTGATCAGCACTGACATCACCACCGGCGCACCGCACAGATGGGTGACGCCGTGGTCGGCGATGGCGTCGTAGACCGGCTTCGGCCGCACCCAGCGCAGGCAGACATGGGTGCCGGCCTGCACGGCCAGCGTCCACGGAAAGCACCAGCCGTTGCAGTGGAACATCGGCAGCGTCCACAGATAGACAGCATGCTTGCCCATGCCGGCATGGATGGTGTTGGCATAGGCCATCAGCGCTGCACCGCGATGGTGATAGACGACGCCCTTGGGATTGCCTGTCGTGCCGGAGGTGTAGTTGAGCGAGATCGCGTCCCATTCGTCGTCCGGCACCGACCAGGCGAAATCCTCGTCGCCGCCCGCGACGAAGGTCTCGTAATCGAGCGAGCCGATCCGCTCGCCCTTGGGATAGGGGGCGTCAGTGGCGTATTCGGGATCGTCATAGTCGATGACCAGCGGTTTTACCCTGGCCAGCGCCAGCGCCTCGCTGACGACATTTGCAAATTCGCGATCGACGACCAGCACCTTGGTTTCGGCATGGTCGAGTTGGAAAGCGATGACGGCGGCATCGAGGCGGGTGTTGAGCGAATGCAGCACCGCCTTGGTCATCGGCACGCCGAAATGCGCTTCCAGCATCGGCGGCGTGTTGGACAACATGACGGTGACGGTGTCGCCCTTGCCGATGCCGCGCCTCTGCAGCGCCGAGGCAAGTTTCAGCGACCGCCGCCAGAAATCGCGATAGGTCGTGCGCTGGCGACCATGGATGATGGCGACATGGTCGGGAAAGGTCCTTGCCGCCCGCTCCAGATAGCTGAGCGGCGTCAGCGGCTGGTGGTTGGCTGGATTCCTGCCGAGATCCTGTTCGTAGGGATTGCCCATCCCGTCCTCCGCTAATGTCTGATCGAAACCTTCTACCCACAGGCTTCCGGCCCGTCACCATGCCACGATAGAGCGCATTTGGCACAAGGTATGATGTAGATTCAGCGGGCGAAAGGCATCGTTTGCCTTTGCCCAGTTTGACTTTTGTCGACAGCCGTGAATAATGTCAGCAAGGAGATGGCATGGCGATCCGACCGGCAGAACAGCTTATCCATAAGGCCGCCTGGCTCTACTATGCCCACGGCTTGCGCCAGGACCAGGTCGCCAGCCAGCTCAAGATTTCCCGAGCCTCGGTCGCCATGTATCTGCGCAAAGCGCGCGAGACCGGCATCGTCAACATCTCGACCTCGACCCAGCTTTTCACCGACGACGTCATGGCGCGCAAACTCGAAGACGCATTGAAGCTCGATGCCGTCTGGATAGCGCCGGAAAACGGCCATGTCGCCGATCCGTCGACCGACATCGCGGTGCTGGCGGCCAGCGTCTTTCTCGAGCTGATCAAGAAGGGCGATCGCATCGGCGTCGCCTGGGGAAGGACCATCTATACGATCGCCGACATCATGTCCTATGCCGATCTGCAGGATGTCACGGTGGTGCAGCTCTGCGGCAATCTGGGAGCCCCCTATTCCTACCGCCCCGACCAATGCACGATGGAAATCGCCCGCCGGCTCAATGCCAAGGGACTCAATTTCTATGCGCCGCTGGTGCTGACGACAGAGGAACTGGCGCGCGGCCTGCGCGACGAGCCGGTGATCCGCGAGCAGTTGTCGGGCATCAGTGCGTGCAATCTGGCGCTTTACTCAGTCGGCACCGTCGACGCCGACAGCCATGTCGTCAAATGCGGCGCGCTGACTGCCAGCGAAATGGAGGTGCTGCGTCGTGCCGGGGCTGCCGGCGTCATCGCCGGTCAGATCATCGACGCGCAAGGCAAGGCGCTCGACTGCAGCTACAACAGGCGGATCATTTCGGCGGAGCTGTCATCGCTGCGCAAGATTGAAAAGCGCCTCGTGGTGGTGCAGGAGGACAGCAAGTTCGGACCGCTGGTGGCGGCGATCGCGGGTGGGCTATGCACGCATCTGGTGGTCGCCGCCCGGATGGCGCGACGGCTGCTCGACCATGCCGGACCGGCAGCAGAAAAGGTCGCCTAGAGAACACAAGCCGCGGACGCATTGTCATCAAGGCGTCGCGGCATTCCTGTTTCACAACAAAACAACCGGACGAAGCGAACATGAAGAACCTGTGGAATGACGGCGACGCGGAGAATCTGGTTGCCGACTATGCAACAAAGGGTGTGGCCCGCGACCTGGCGCTGCGCGTCTACACGACCAGGCTTCTGGGCGGCGAACCGCGGCTTGTCCTGCATGGCGGCGGCAACACATCGTGCAAGACAAAGGCCATCGATCTCGTCGGCGACGAATGGGACGTGCTCTGCGTCAAGGGCAGCGGCTGGGACATGGGCATCATCGAGCCGCAGGGCCTGCCGGCGGTCAAGCTCGGCGCGCTGCTCAAGGCGCGGTCGCTCAAAAAACTCTCCGACGAAGACATGGTGGCGCTGCAGCGGGTGAACCTGATCGATCCGTCTTCGCCCAACCCTTCAGTCGAGACACTGCTGCACGCCTTCCTGCCGCATAAATTCGTCGACCATACGCACTCGACCGCCATCCTCGCCATTGTCGACCAGGACGATAGCGAGGCGCTGAGCAAGAAGGTCTTCGGCAACAAGATGGGATTCGTGCCCTACATCATGCCGGGCTTCGACCTGGCGAAGGCGGCTGCCGATGTCTTTGACGCCGACCCGACGGTCGAAGGCCTGATCCTCGACAAGCATGGCATTTTCACCTTCGGCGACGATGCCAAGCAGGCTTACGACCGGATGATCCATTATGTGAACCTCGCCGAGGATTTCATCGCCAGTCACGGCAAGCCGCGCAGCGAAAAAACCGCCTTGCCGGCCAGGCTGGCGAAGCCTGCGGAGATTGCGCCGATGCTGCGCGGCGCGGTGGCGGTGGCGCGCGGCGAAGGCCGCTTCGACCGTATGATCAGCGATTTCCGCACCTCGGACGCGATCGTCGATTTCATCAATTCGGCTGACATTGCCGACTATGCCGGGCGCGGTGTGTCGACGCCCGACCTGTCGATTCGCATCAAGACCGGACCGATGGCGTTGCCGGCGCCCGACGCGGACAAGATCGGCGACTACAAATCCGTCATTCGCCAGCATGTCGAAAAATTCGCCAGGGACTATCGCGCCTACTTCGAGACCAACGACGCGCTCGACGATGTGAAGCGCACTATGCTCGACCAGATGCCGCGCCTGACGCTGGTGCCGGGGCTCGGCATGTTCGGCCATGGCCGCACGCTGAAGGATGCGAAGATTGCATCCGACGTCGGTGAAATGTGGATCGAGGCGGTGCGCGGCGCCGAAGCAATCGGCGATTTCCATCCACTGTCCAAGGCCGACCTTTTTCCGCTCGAATACTGGTCGCTGGAACAGGCCAAGCTCGCCGCCAACAAGTCGAAGCCGCTGACCGGCCAAATTGTGCTGGTCACCGGCGGTGCCGGCGCGATCGGTGCCGCCACGGCAAAGCTGTTCGCCGACAATGGCGCTCATGCGGTCGTCGTCGATCTCGACGCGGCGAGGGCGACGGAGGCGGCAAAAAAAGCTGGCAACGGTGCGATCGGCGTCGGCGCCGACATCACCGACCCGGCGCAGATGCGCCCTGCCTTCGACAAGGCCATTGCCGTCTACGGTGGCCTCGACATCCTCGTCTCGAATGCCGGTGCGGCTTGGGAAGGCAGGATCGGCGAACTCGACGACGCCACTTTGCGCAAGAGCTTCGAACTCAATTTCTTCGCCCACCAGTCGGCGGCGCAGAACGCAGTGCGCATCATGCTCGAGCAGGGCACCGGCGGCGTGCTTTTGTTCAACACCTCCAAGCAGGCGATCAATCCGGGTCCGAAGTTCGGCGCCTATGGCATGCCAAAGGCGGCGACGCTTTTCCTGTCCAGGCAATATGCTGTCGACTACGGCGCCCACGGCATCCGCTCCAATGCCGTCAACGCCGACCGCATCCGTTCCGGGCTGTTGACCGACGCGATGATCGCCAGCCGTTCGAGCGCCCGCGGGGTCTCGGAAAAGGAATATATGGCGGGCAATCTGCTCGGGCAGGAAGTGACGGCCGAAGACGTCGCCCAGGCCTTCCTGCATCAGGCGCTGGCAGAGCGCACCACCGCCAATGTGACGACGGTGGACGGCGGCAACATCGCGGCGGCGCTGCGGTAATGCATGTCGCTCAAACGCCGCACATTTTCGAACGGTACGAACTGGACCGGACGGCTTGCGAATTCGGTCTTTCGTAGCTACATTGTAGCTCTCTTCAAGGAGCAGTAATATGGCAACGGAAACTGTGGTCCGCGCTCGGATCGATGCGGCGACAAAGGCACAGGCGACGGAAGCCTTGGCGGCAATGGGATTGTCCGTTTCCGACGCCATTCGCCTGCTGCTGGTCCGCGTCGCCGCCGACAAGGAGTTCCCCTTTCCGGTGAAGGTGCCGAACGCAACCACTCGAAAGGCCATGTTCGAATTGGAGCAGGGCAAGGGCAAGCGTTTCGCCTCGGCCGACGAGTTGTTCAAGGACTTGGAAATCTGATGTGCTGGCGCCTGTTCGATCCGGACAATTCCGCCGTGATGTGAAACGTGCCGAGAAGCGTGGCAAAGATCTTGGCAAGCTGCGCGAGCTGTTGGGCCTCCTGCTCGCCGGCGATGAACTCCCAGCGAGTTATAAGGATCATCCACTGAAGGGCGACTGGAAAGGCTATCGTGACGCTCACATCGAACCGGACTGGCTCTTGATCTATCGT
Source organism: Mesorhizobium sp. WSM4806 (assembly GCF_055811635.1). NCBI lineage: Bacteria > Pseudomonadati > Pseudomonadota > Alphaproteobacteria > Hyphomicrobiales > Phyllobacteriaceae > Mesorhizobium > Mesorhizobium sp. WSM4806. Next base: position 25,520 of record NZ_JBVVQZ010000006.1, read on the forward strand.
GTCGCCGGCGATGAGCTACAGCTTGCTCGCACCGGGTCCCATTCCGATCTGTTCAATGAGTAGCCGAGGCGGGCACGCAACTTAGGATTTTTTGCGCTGCGGGCTGGAAACTTGCCATCCTCACCGCGGGACTATTGGACTGCAGGCTAAGCATGAAAACCCAACCCATGCGCACCCTTACCATATCCCTCACCCCGCAGCAGGCTGCCCGCCTGCAAAGCGCTGTCGAAGGCGGGGGATATGCCTCTAACAGCGAGATTGTCCGCGACGCCCTGCGCCTGTGGGAACAGCGCGAGGAATTGCGCGCATTGGAGTTGGAACATTTGAAACGGAGCCTATGCCGACGGCATGACCAGCGGCAAGCCGGTGAACGTCGAACCCGCCGAGTTCATACGCGGTTTGAAGGCAGAATGCCGCGCCCGTGGCTAGATATCGGCTCACGCCGACGAAGCAGGCATTCAGACCTGGAAAAGAGCGGCCCGAAAGCCGCTCGTCCCTTACGCCTGCGGAACGCTATTTCGCGTTGGGGTTCGGCATCCAGGCCGGCATCGCGACATCGGCATGGGCGAACTGCGGCAGCTTGGCCGAGAGGTCTTCCATGTTCTTGATGTCCTTGTCGATCAGGTCCTTCTGGGTGATCAGCGTCGGCGGCACGATGACGTTTTGGCCGGGGTCTTCGCCGGCCAAAAGCTGAGCCAGCGCGCGCACCGAAACCTGGCCGACGACGGCCGGGTTGGTGGCAGCGGTTGCCGCCCAGGCGCTGTCGGGCTCGCGCATCGCGGCGATGTCGGAGGTCGAGATGTCGGCCGAATAGATCTTGATGTCCTGCGACAGGCCGGCCTCGTCGACGGCGATCTTCACGCCCTTGGCGAATTCGTCATAGGGCGCGAACATCACCTTGATGTCGGGATTGGCCGACAGCACCGAACGGGCCTGGTTGGCGACGGAATTGGCGATCGGATTGTCGAGCGTGCCGAACATCGCCGCCTCGTTGATGCCCGGATATTTCTTCTTGAACTCGACCCAGGTCTCGTTGCGGCGGTCGAGCGGCGCAATGCCGGCGACATAGACGTAGCCGGCCTTCCAGCTCTCGCCATTGTCCTTGATTGCCTGCTCGAGCGCGAGGCGTGCAAGGTCGCGGTCGGACTGCTCGATCTGCGGTATCTTGGGGTTTTCGACATTGACGTCGAAGGCGACGACCTTGATGCCGGCGTCGACCGCGCGCTGGGCGGCGTCCTTCATCGATTCCGTCAAGCCATGCTGGATGATGATGCCCTGGACGCCAAGCGCGATGGCCTGGTCGACCATGTCCGCCTGAAGGGCGGCGTCCTGGCGGCTGTCGAGGACGCGCAGATCAACGCCAAGCGCCTTGGCCTGCGCTTCGACGCCGGACAGATAGGCCTGGAAGAAGTCGCCGGTCGAGAGATAGCGGACCAGCGCGATCTTGACCGCGCCGGGCTTGTCGAACGGCGCCGGCCTGTCCTGCGCCATTGCCGGGACCTGCATCAGCAGCGCAGCACCGGCAAGCCCGAGTGCTGCCTTCGCCAAAAGTGTTCTTGTGATCTTCATGGTGTCTCCTCCTCTTGTTGAATTCAAATTTCAGCCGGTCGAAAATCCTATCCGTCGAAATCCTACCTGTTGCCCCTGCCGGAAAGGGCGAAGGTGAAGACCAGGGCAACCACGAGAACCACGCCCTTGATGAAATCCTGCGTGTAATAGGGCGCGTTCATCATCGTCAGGCCCTGCAGCAGCACGCCGACAAACACCGCGCCGACAGCCGTGCCGAAGGCGTTCGGCTTGGCGGCGCCAAGAACCGCGTAGCCGATGAGCGCCGCAGCCACTGCGTCGAGCAGGAGATTATTACCCGAGGCGATATCGCCACGTCCAAGCCGGGCAGCGAGCAAAATGCCGCCGATCGAGGCAAAAACCCCCGAAATAACGTAGGCCCAGATCTTGTATGCCTTGACAGGCGCGCCGGCGAGCTCGGCAGCCCGTTGGTTGCTGCCGACCGCATACATCATGCGGCCGAAACGGGTGTATTCGAGAAAGAACCAGATCAGCACCGCAAGCACGAGCAGGACGACGACCGAAACCGGGATGAGGTTGGGGATGAAGAAATCGAAGCGGTGGCGGCCGAGCGCCAGGAAGGCGCGGCCGAACGTGCCGTTGGCGACCGAGCCGTCGGGCATCGTCATGCCGGTGGCGATCGAGCGGCCCTCGGTCGGGATGCGCTGCAAGCCGACGAGCAGGAACATCATGCCGAGCGTCGCCAGCAGATCCGGCACGCGCATATAGACGATCAGCCAGCCATTGATGAGGCCGACGACGACGCCGATCAGGAGACAGGCGACGACCGCAACGATGGCGTTCTGCTCCAGCACCACCATGACATAGGCGGCTGCCATCATGGCGCTGGTAGCGACCGAGCCGATCGACAGGTCGAAGCCGCCGACGACCAGGGTGGCGGTGACGCCGAGCGCCAGCACGCCGGTGATGGCGACCGACTGGAAGATGAAGACGGCGCTCTGCGGCGAGACGAAGCCATCGGCGGCGATGGCGAAATAGGCGATCAACCCGAACAGCAGAACGATGAAGCCATAGCGGATGGCATGGTCGCGCGCGGCTGCCATCCTTACCCAACCCGAACTCATGCCCTCTCCATTCCACGTCCCATTACTGCCCGCCTCACGCTGCACTGTGCAGCGGCCCGCCCGCCACTTCGGCCAGCAGCCGCTCGAGGTCGATGTCGGCATTGCGATGTTCGCCGACGATTGTCTGCTCCGACATCACCAGGATGCGGTCGGCGGTCTCCAGCGCCTCATCGAGCTCGGTGACGAACAGCAGCGTCGCACGGCCGTTGGCGCTCGCCCGCAGCTTGGCCGCGATATCGCGCCTGGCTGAAATGTCGACGCCCTGAAACGGCTCGTCCAGGATGAACAGTCTTGCCGCCTGCGACATCCAGCGGGCGACCATCACCTTCTGCTGGTTGCCGCCCGAAAGCGCCGACATTTCGTCCTTCTCCGAGCGGCAGACGATGCCCAATTCCTGGATTTGCCGGCGGGCGATGGCGCGCTCGACGCGGCGCTTGAGGACGCCCAAACGCGACATCCGCCTGTGGAACGGCAGGCTGATATTTTCCTGGATGTTGAAGTCGCCGACGATCCCGTTTTCGCTCCGGTCCTTGGCGACGAGAAAGACGCCGGCGGCGATCGCCTCGCCTGTCGACCCCGGTGCATAGGCTTTGCCGTTCAGCACCATGGTGCCGGACAGCGGTTTGCGGACGCCAAACAGCGTCTCGGCGAGCGCTGTCTTGCCGACGCCGACGAGGCCGGTGATGGCAACGACCTCGCCGTCGCCGAGCGTCAGCGAGATCGGCCTGGAATCTTCGGCAATCCGCAACCCGTCGATCGTCAGGACAGGCCTGGCCGAATTCCTAGCGACGATCCGGTCGAGCTGGATCTTGCGGCCGAGCATGGCGTTGACCGCGCCTTCATAATCGAGCGGCTTGCGGTCGAAGACGCCTGAGACGACGCCGTCGCGCATCGAGACGATCCGGTCGGCAAGCCGCCTGATGTCGGACATGCGGTGCGAGATGTAGAGGATGGCGACGCCGTGCTCGCGCAGCCTGTCGAGCAGCGCGAAAAGCCGATCTGCCTCGGCGCTGGACAAGGACGAGGTCGGCTCGTCGAGGATCAGCACCTTCGGCTGATGCGCCATGGCGCGGGCAATCGCCACCATCTGGCGATCGGCCAGCGACAGATCGCTGATCCGGGCTTTCAGGTCGATCGCCAGCCCCATGCGGTCGGCAACCGCCTTTGCCTCGCGGCGCACCCGGCCCGGATTGAACAGGGTCGGCGCGCCGCTGCCGCTCAGCCTGTCGAGCGTCAAATTGGTGGCGACGTCGAGGTCGGCGACAACACCGTCATTGATGTTCTGATGAACGGTGACGACGCCGGCGCGGATCGCCTCCGCCGGCGTTTTCGGCGCGAAGTTTTGGTCGGCGAGGCTCATCGTGCCGCTGCCGCGCTCATAAACGCCGCTGATGATCTTGACCAGGGTGGATTTGCCGGCGCCGTTGGCGCCCATCAGCACGGTCACTTCACCGGCATGCAAATCGAGCGAGACGCCGCCAAGCACCTCGATAGGGCCGAAGGATTTCCTCAGGCCGTCGACGCGGAACACGGCATCATTGCCCATTCGTTCCTCCCTGGCGACGACGCTATGGGCTGTTCCGGCAATTGTCAACACGATTGACAATTGCCAGAGGGCTTCCTAGCTTGGACCAACCGTGATGGCTCCACTAAGATGAGAGCACGTAAACGGGAGGTGAGGATGACTGGGAAATTGCCGTTCGAAGCACTGTCGGTCGAAACACTGGCGGCACGCCTCGGCGCCAACGCGGCGCTGTGCTCGCATATCGGCAAGGACACGAGCCGCTGGAAGGTTCGCGAGGTCGGCGACGGCAATCTGAACCTGGTGTTCATCGTCGGGGGTGCGCAGGGTGCGGCCGTCGTCAAGCAGGCCCTGCCCTATGTCCGCCTGGTCGGCGACAGCTGGCCGCTGCCGCTAAAACGTTCCTTCTTCGAATATCACGCGCTGACACGGCAGCATTCGAGAGCGCCCGGTTCGGTGCCGGCGATCCATCACTTCGACGAAGGCCAGGCGCTGATCATCATGGAGTATCTGTCGCCGCACATCATCCTGCGGCGCGCGCTGATCGAGGGCCGGCAACTGCCCAACATCGCCAGAGACATCGGCCTGTTCATGGCCCGCACCCTGTTTCGCGGCTCCGACCTGCATATGGCGACCAGGGATCGCAAGGCCGATCTGGCGCTGTTCGCGGACAATGTCGCGCTTTGCGACATCACCGAGAACCTGGTGTTCTCGGACCCGTATTTCGATGCCAAGATGAACCGGCATACGAGCCCGCAGCTCGACAGCATCGTTGCAGAATTGCGCGCCGACCGCGACCTCAAGGTCGAGGCGCAGCGGCTGAAGCACATTTTTGCGGCCAATGCAGAGACGCTGCTGCACGGCGACCTGCATTCCGGCTCGATCATGGTCACCGAGACAGAAACGCGGATGATCGATCCCGAATTCGCCTTCTACGGCCCGATCGCCTTCGACGTCGGCATGCTGCTCGCCAATTTCTGGATGGCGTTCTTCTCGCAGCGTGGCCACGAGCAGAACGGGAAGCGCGACACCATGCGCGCCTATCTGCTCGACGTCACGGTCGAGACATGGTCGGTGTTCCGCAGCGAGTTCTCGCATCTGTGGCGAACCGAGCGCACCGGCATGCTCTACCAGAAGAGCCTGTTCGAGGATCAGGGCGACAGGCTTGGCGCCGAACAGGCGCTCGACCACATGCTGCACCAGGTGTGGACCGACATGCTGGGCTTTGCCGGCGTCGAGGTGCACAGGCGCATTCTGGGCCTCGCGCACAACGCCGATTTCGAGACCATTGCCGACGCCGATCTGCGCGCCACATGTGAGGCAAAGGCGCTGAAATTCGGCCGTCACATCGCCGTCAACCGGCGCCAGATCCACAGCATCGACGAGGTCAACAAATTGGCCGCACTGATCGAACGGGAGAACAGGATTTGAACGTCGGCGACCGCCACTACCGCACCATCTGGCTGAGCGACGACGGGCGTTCGGTGGAGATCATCGACCAGCGCTGGCTGCCGCATGATTTCCGCGTCGAAAAAGTCGACACCGTTGCCGGCATCGCCACGGCGATCCGCGACATGTGGGTGCGCGGCGCGCCGCTGATCGGCGTCACCGCCGCCTATGGCGTCGCCATGCAGATGGCCGACGACCCTTCGGATGCGGCACTCGACGGCGTCTGGGAGGTCTTGCACGAAACCCGCCCGACCGCGATCAATCTGCGCTGGGCGCTCGATGAGATGCGCAATTTCTTGCGGCCGCTTCCATCTGGACAGCGCGCCGAGGCGGCTTACCGGCGCGCCGGCGAAATCGCCGACGAGGATGTCGGCCTCAACCGCGCAATCGGCGTCAACGGGCTTGAAATCATCAGGGAAATCGCAGCACGAAAAAAACCGGGCGAGCCGGTCAACATCCTGACCCACTGCAATGCCGGCTGGCTGGCCACCGTCGACTACGGCACCGCCACGGCGCCGATCTATCTGGCAACGGAAGCCGGCATTCCCGTTCACGTCTATGTCGATGAAACCCGCCCGCGCAACCAGGGCGCCCAGTTGACCGCATGGGAGATGGCCGGCCACGGCGTGCCGCATACGCTGATCGTCGACAATGCCGGCGGCCATCTGATGCAGCGCGGCCAGATCGACATGGTCATCGTCGGCACCGACCGCACCACCGCCGACGGCGATGTCTGCAACAAGATCGGCACCTATCTGAAGGCGCTGGCCGCCGCCGACAACGACGTGCCGTTCTATGTCGCGCTGCCGTCGCCAACCATCGACTGGACGGTGGGTGACGGGCTGGCCGAAATCCCGATCGAACAGCGTTCCAGCGACGAGGTCTCACTGGTCTGGGGCAAGACCGCGAGTGGCGAGATTGCGCAGGTCCGCATCTCGCCGGAGACGACGCCCGCGGCAAACCCGGCCTTCGACGTGACGCCGGCGCGGCTGGTCACCGGATTGATCACCGAACGCGGCGTCGCCAGGGCTTCGCGGGAGGGCTTGAAGGCGATGTTTCCCGGACGGGGATAATCCTGCTCCCGAATACTGCTGAAACGGTTGGCAGCGGACCCTAAACATCAAGACTGACGGCTCGCCGGGCCGCCACCAGCTAGCGCAGCCGACGGCGCGGGACTACGGAATTGGCTCTCGTGAACGCGTTCGTCCCAAACGGGTTGCCAACCCATGGTAGTGTGATTATACCAGTTACTAAGGTGACGATCGGCAGGGCCATCGTTGGAGATCAGGAGCACGGCTGGATGACAACGATTGCGCTGTTTGGTGCCGGCGGCAAAATGGGTTACCGCCTGTCGACCAATTTTCGCGGCTCTCCTTACATCCTACGCCATGTCGAGGTCAGCGACGCCGGCCGCGAGCGGCTAAAGACCGGGCTGGGCATCGACGCGGTCAGCGCCGATGAAGCCTTGAACGGCGCCGAGGTGGTTATCCTGGCGGTTCCCGACACCCATATCGGCAAGGTCGCGGCCAGCATCGAGGGCAAGCTTGCGTCCGGCACCATGGTGGTCGTGCTCGACGCCGCAGCGCCTTTCGCCGGTCATCTGCCGAAGCGGCCGGACCTGACCTATTTCGTCACCCATCCCTGCCATCCGCCTATCTTCAACGACGAGACCGACATGGCGGCCAAGAAGGACTATTTCGGCGGCGTCAAGGCCAAGCAGCATATGGTCAGCGCGCTGATGCAGGGACCGGAGGCGGATTTCGCCAAGGGCGAAGCGATCGCCAAGATCATCTGGGCACCGGTGATGCGGTCGCATCGCGTCACGGTCGACCAGATGGCGCTGCTCGAGCCGGGCCTTTCGGAGACCGTCTGCGCTTCGCTGCTGGTGGTCATGAAGGAAGCGGTCGACGAGGTCGTCGCGCGCGGAGTCGACCAGCAGGCCGCGCTCGACTTCCTGCTTGGCCATATGAATGTGCTCGGCGCCGTCATCTTCGGCGAGACCAAGGGCGTGTTCTCCGACGCCTGCAACAAGGCCATCGAGTTCGGCAAGCCGGTGCTGATGCGCGAGGACTGGAAGCGGGTCTTCGAGCCGGAAGAGATTGCAGCGAGCATCCAGCGCATCACCTGAAGGCGGAAGCCGCCTTTCCTTCTCCTCTCGTAGGAGAAGGTACAGGCGCGTCCTATGTCACCGCGGTGACTCTACCCGCCGCATCGAGGCGACAGCCGACTCGCGCCTGCCGAACCTCGACGCCGCCTTGTCTTGCATAGTGTATGCGCACCTCGATCGGCGCCGTGAGCGCGCCCCGACGTTGCTGCAACGGGCCCGCGCTTACCGCGTGAACAAGCACGGCGCCAAGCGGCGTGGCGGCCGACCCGATCGCCATGCGGCAGGCGCGCATTACAGCTGGTGGGATACCGGGTTTGGCTTTCAGTGGCGCCATAAACGGATAGCCATAGGTGATCCGCGCCGACGTGTTGCGATCAGTTCCGGAAGGCCTGAGCTTGCGCGGCAGGATGGCGAATTGACTCGCAGCCTTGGCCTTGGTGGTGGCTGGCGTGATGCCGGCATTGCTGCTCGCGGCTTGCCCAGCGCCCAGCGCCGGGTTGCCTGGCTTACCTCCTGGAGCGGTGCCCGATGCGGACGTAGGGTCGCCCACCCCGACACCTGTCGACAGGCCGCCGCTTGCGCCGCCGAGGTTGCCGCTGACGCCAAGTCCGGCACCGAGCGATCCCTTGCCCGCGCCGAGCGATCCGCCAAGGCTTGCTCCCCCTACTCCGTCGACGCTCGAGCCGCCCGCCACCGAGGCGCCTTTCGGGCCGGCGCTAAGGCCAGCACCGACCCCGACACCGCCAAGTTTGCCGCCAAGCCCCGCCTCAAGAGCCGAGGCAGGGCAAATTGCGATCGCGACGGTCAATGCGGCTGCGACGTATTTGTTCATCACCATATTCCTCCTGCGGCATGGATTCGGGCCACGGAAATGCCCTTCACGATCACCCCTCGCTAGGGAGCGCCGAGCTTCGGCGGTCGCGTCGGGAGCAACGCGTCGGGAAGCGCGATGGTCGCCACCAGAACAGGTCGCGATGGTTTTTTGGCCTTCACTTTGTGGTTTTCCCGCAACCCCGATTGACGGGCTGGTCGCGAGCGCACGGACACATCTGCACCCGAAGCTGCGACGGCACGCGCTTTCGGAACGCGGTTGATACGCTCGCTGCGACGCTCATCCCGGGCCTTTTCAACGTCAATCGCCTTTCGAGCGGCGCTGAGCTCGCGGGCCAGGCCGACGGCCTTGTTGCGCTCTTGCTCCAACGCCACGCTCAGCTCCATCGAGACGCGGCTCGCTTCCTGCCTTGCCGCGTCGCGTTCCCGCCGGGCGCTGTCGCGATCACGAGCAGCTGAATCTGCCCGTTCCCGCTCCAGTTCGAGTGCGTCGCCAGCTCGCTTCAAAGCCGCCTCGGCCACCTGTCGTTCCCTGATGGCGTTGGTGCGCGCAGCCGCAGCCAGATCCGCGCTTGTCTTAAGCGCGTCGATGGTCTGGCGCGCCGCGGTGAGTTCGCGTTCGAAGCGCTCAGCCTTGTGCCGCTCCTCATCCAGCGCTCGCTGCGCCTCTGCCACAGAGGCCGCCATGGAGTGACGCGCTTCAAGCATGGCGGCCTTCTCGTGATCGGCGAGAGTGGCTTTGGCCTTCAAGCCTTTCACTTGGCTTTGCGCCACTTCCAGATCGAGCGCGAGCTCTTCGGCCCGTCGCCGCTGCTGTTTTAGCGCCTGTGCTTGTTCAGCCATCATGTCGGCTACCGCACGCGCCTGCGCACTGGCATCGCGGGCGCCGCGCTGCATCACGGCCAGTTCGGCTCGCGCCGCCGCCAAATCGCGGCCGTCATGGTCATCCCGAGCTGGGTCACCGCGAGCCGGCTGCACGCTCTTCCTGAGCGCGTCGACTTCCCTCAGCGCCGCAAAGAGCTTTTGTTCCAGCGTACCGCGGTCAGTCCGCATCGCATCGAGTTCCCGCACCAAGGCGTCAGCCCGTTGACGCGCCGTCGCAAGGTTCTGATTGTGTCGCGCGGCATCGTTGCGACCAGTCTGGCGAGCCGCAAGTGCTTCCGCGCGCGCTGCCGCAATTTCCATGCGAGCGGCGGCTAGCTCATTCAGCAATGCCCCTTGCAGAGTTTGCTGCTGCTCCGCAGCAGGCTGCCGAGATGTGTGGGGACCGTGCACGCCCGGTTGCGCCTCGGCTTGGCCGTTCTCGACACTGGCGCGTTGCGAAGCCACGGCCGAAGAGCCGTCGCTGGCTGCGTCAGCCGGCGGTTCGGGCGCTTCTTGTTTGACCTCCACCGAAGCTGTGAGGTCCGAAGGCGAACTTTGTATCAGTTTGACGGTTATGTCAGCCCGTTCCTGACGGCCGCTCCTGGCTTGCAAGCGATCGGAAATCAGCTTTGCCAGCTCCTCCTCACGCAGACCTGCGGCGGCAATGCTGCCGATCAAGGGAAGGTCAAGCGTGCCAGTCGAGTCGATGGTGAAACTATGGTTGAGCTGCAACGCTTCCAGAACGCCGTCGCGCAAGGCAGTCCACTGCCAAACGTGCAGTTCGATCGTGTCTCGCGGAGCAAGTCTGTCGTCAGCCTTCGGCCGACCGTGTGCCGCAGATCCCAGCAGCAGGATGATACACAACGAAATGAGGCACAGCATGGCGCTGCAGCTCCTGCCGCGCATGCCACGCAATGAAGCCGAATGCCGTCGGTCAGCAAAGCTTGGCGCGGGGCTGCAGGATGGCGGCCTGAAACTCTGCACAAAAGTCATAGCTGAACCTCACCGGCAACGCGACCCTTGCCGCGAACGGATTTCATTAGAAAAACCGCGCGCAGGCTGGGGCAGGGAGAAATTCCACAACCACGACGCGACACTAGCAAAGCCTGCGCGTACCCGCTGAGCACCGAATAAGGCTTAGGAGTGTCTACTCCTTACTTAAATTATTGCGCCCTCACCCGCGTATCATACTCCTTAAGGTGGTGGTTCTCCGACCTGGCCAGATGCAGGCGCATCGTAGGGAACGAAGTATCGCTCTTGGTGGGCTGACTCTCCGATGGCGCTTGCTGCTCATCAGATACATATCATCTGAATTCGTGGTTGACTCATTATACCAGTTGGCTTAGCTGTTGGATTGGCTTTGGCCAGCCGAGGCCGGGCTGAAAATTGGGCAGGCGGCAGGTGGAGGGGCAGGCTGAAGACGGAACCGAGCCGGATGATCCGCCCGGGTGAGCCGGCAAATGACCCGATCCGCGACACCGGACGCGATCCGCCTGACAAACTGGAATGCATTTCAGCCTGGGCCGCGCAAGCACAGGCTTTTTCAAATGGGAGGAAATCATGAAACTCACTCGCAGAATGACATTTGCGGCTTTTGCCGGCATGCTGGCGCTGGGCACCGCGGCACCCGCCTATGCGGCGGATCTCATTGCCATCATCACGCCCTCGCACGACAACCCATTCTTCAAGGCCGAAGCCGTCGGCGCGGAAGCCAAGGCCAAGGAACTCGGCTATGAAACGCTGGTGCTGGTCCATGACGACGACGCCAACAAGCAGTCCGAGCTGATCGACACGGCGATCGGCCGCGGCGCCAAGGCGATCATCCTCGACAATGCCGGCGCCGACGCCTCGGTCGCCGCCGTGCAGAAGGCCAAGGACGCGGGCGTTCCGTCGTTCCTGATCGATCGCGAGATCAACGCCACCGGCGTCGCCGTTGCGCAGATCGTCTCCAACAACTACCAGGGCGCCCAGCTTGGCGCGCAGGAGTTCGTCAAGCTGATGGGCGAGAAAGGCAATTACGTCGAGCTGGTCGGCAAGGAATCCGACACCAATGCCGGCATCCGCTCCAAGGGCTATCACGACGTCATCGACGACTATCCGGACCTGAAGATGGTGGCGCAGCAATCGGCCAACTGGAGCCAGACCGAGGCCTATGCCAAGATGGAATCGATCCTCCAGGCCAACCCGGACATCAAGGGCGTGATCTCCGGCAACGATACGATGGCGATGGGCGCCCATGCCGCCCTTGCCGCCGCCGGCCGCAAGGACGTCATCGTCGTCGGCTTCGACGGATCGAATGACGTCCGCGACTCGATCGCCTCTGGCGGCATCAAGGCCACAGTCCTGCAGCCGGCCTATGCGCAGGCTCAGATGGCAGTCGAGCAGGCCAACGACTTCATCAAGAACAAGAAGTCTCCGGCCGAGGAAAAGCAGCTGATGGACTGCGTCCTGATCAATGGCGACAATGCCGCCAAGCTGGAAACCTTCGCGCTGACCAACTGAGCCGGTGTGACATCAATCGCAAGGGACGAGCTTCCGGCTCGTCCCTTGCTTCCATTTCCCGGGTGCCCTGACCGCCATGCCGAACAAGCCGACATGTTGAACAAGCTGACTTGGGCGACCGTTGCCGTGATATTTGGCATCAGCCTGACTGCCTGCAAGATCCTGCCGACACCGTCCGCGGAAGATGCCGGCAATGCACCGGCCTTCAATGCGGACAAGATGGTCGGCGATATCTGGGCTGCCAAAATGCTGCCCTATCTCCAGCAGAAGGCCGGATCGTTTCCCGAGGTTCATGCCCTGGCGAAAGCCGATCCTGCGGCTGCCGGCGCCAAGTATGGCAATCCGAAGAAGCAGGCGAATTCGCCGTGGACCTTCGCGGTTCGCCTCGAAGGCAAGATTGTTGCGGCGAACACACAATCACGCGCGGCAACCATGGATGTCGATGCCGACGGTGACGGCAAGGCGGATGCACGGGTGCAGATCGGACCCGCGATGCGTGGCACCGCGCTGCGCGACAGCCTCGACTTCATCCAGTTCAACGATTTTACCAATCAGATCGACTTCGCCCAGTTCGGCAAGGCGTTCAACATCCATGCCGACAAGACGGTGCTCTCCAAGCTGCCGCGCGAAGCGCTGGAGGGCCGCAGCGCCAGGGTTGTCGGCGCTTATGTCATGGGCAGCGGCCAGGACCTGCCGCTGGTGACCCCGGCGGAGGCAGAGGTGGAGCCGAAGCCATGACTGCCGCCGGCGATCATGATGTCATCCTGAAGCTGGAAGACGTCTCCAAGGTCTATTCGGGGACAGTCGCGGTCAAGCGCGCGAATTTCGAAGTGCGCAAGGGCGCGGTCAACGTGCTGGTCGGCGAAAACGGCGCCGGCAAATCGACGCTGATGAAGATCATCGCCGGTGTCGAACAGCCGACGCTCGGCCGCATCCTCCTGGAGGGCGAAGAGGTCTCCTTCTCCTCATCCGGCGACGCGGTGAACCGCGGCATCGGCATGGTGTTCCAGGAGCTGAACCTGTTCGGCAATCTGAGCGTCGCCGAAAACATATTTGCCACCCGCGAGATCACCAACCGGTTCCGCAAGATCGACAGCCGGGAACAGGAGCGCCGCGCGGCGGAATTTCTCGAGCGCCTGCAGGCCGGCATTCGGCCGGACATGCTGGTCGAGGATTTGCGCATCGGCCAGCAGCAACTGGTCGAGATCGCCAAGGCGGTTTCGCTCGATGCGCGCATCCTGATCATGGACGAACCGACCTCGGCGCTGAGTGCGGCGGAAGTCGAGATTCTGTTCAAGGTGATCGCCGACCTCAAGGCGCGCGGCGTGGCGATCGTCTACATCTCGCACCGGCTCGAGGAACTGATCCGCATCGGCGACTACATCACCGTGCTGCGCGACGGCCGCATCACCGGCCAGGAGAAGATGAAAAACGTCGACACGCAATGGATCGTGCGGCAGATGATCGGCTCCGACGCCAAGGACTTCGCCAAGGCCGACGGCCATGTTCCGGGCGATGAGATCTTCCGCGCCGAGGACATCTGCCTGCCGCGCGTGACCGGCGGGCTTGCGGTCGATCATGTCTCGCTGTCGCTGCGTGCCGGCGAGATCCTCGGCATATACGGCCTGATGGGCGCCGGTCGCAGCGAGCTGTTCGACTGCATCATGGGGCGCCACGGCCATGCCACCGGAACGATTTTCATAGCCGGCAAGAAGGTCAGAGAACGCGACACCACGCGGCGCATCCGACGCGGGCTGGCGCTGATCCCCGAGGACCGCCAGCGCGAAGGTCTGGTGTCGATCCTCTCGGTCGCCAGCAATCTGACGTTGGCCAGCCTGTCGCGGTTTGTGCGCCTGTTCCATATCAGCGGCGCCAAGGAGAACCAGGCGGTGACGCAGATGGTGCGGGAACTGGCGATCAAGGTCGCCGATCCGGCGCAGGAGGTCTCGTCGCTGTCGGGCGGCAACCAGCAGAAGGTGGTGATCGGTAAGGCGCTGCTCACCGGACCGAAGGTGCTGTTGATGGACGAACCAAGCCGCGGCATCGATGTCGGCGCCAAGGCCGACGTCTTTCGCACCATGCGCAAACTGTCCCGCGACGGGCTGGGCATTCTGTTCGCCACCTCCGATCTCGACGAGGTGATGGCGCTGTCAGACCGCATCGCGGTGATGAGCAATGGAAAACTGACCGGCATGTTCGATCGCGCCGAGGCGACGGAGGCGGCACTTGTCGCCGCATCGGCGCTTGGCCACGGGCCGGTCCCGCACATGGAGAGCCACGCCCATGACTGACATCCCGGCCAAGGCTTCGGTTGCCTCCGCCTCGAGCGGCTCCGTGCTGCTGACGCTGATGAAGGCGAGGACGTTTATTGCGTTGATCGCCGTCCTGATCTTCTTCTCGATCGCGGCGCCGAATTTCCTGTCGGCCGCCAACCTGATCCTGATGTCGAAGCACGTCGCGCTGAACGCCTTCCTCGCCATGGGCATGACCTTCGTCATCATCACCGGCGGCATCGACCTCTCGGTCGGCTCGATTGTCGGCCTGTGCGGCATGGTCGCCGGCTATCTCGTGCTCAACGGCATCGACCTGCAGGCCGGCTACACGATCTATTTCAACGTCTTCGAGATCGCACTGATCACGCTGGCGGTCGGTATATTGATCGGCGCCGTCAACGGATTGCTGATCACCAGGCTGAATGTCGCGCCGTTCATCGCCACGCTCGGCGTGCTCTACGTCGCACGCGGCCTGGCGCTGCTGTCGTCGGATGGTCGCACCTTTCCGAACCTCGTCGGCAAGCCCGATCTGGGCACGACGGGGTTCGGCTTCCTCGGCGCCGGCCGGCTGCTCGGCCTGCCGGTCTCGATATGGATTCTTGTCGTCGTAGCAGTTGGGGCGGCCTATCTGGCCAAATACACCCCGCTCGGCCGCCACATCTTCGCCGTCGGCGGCAACGAACGGGCGGCGCGGATTTCGGGCGTCAGGGTCAATATGGTGAAGATGTTCGTCTACATGTTCTCCGGCTTCTGCGCGGCGGTCGTCGGGCTGATCATCTCCTCCGAACTGATGGCCTCGCATCCGGCGACCGGCGAAAGCTTCGAGCTCAACGCCATCGCCGCGGCGGTGCTCGGCGGCACCTCGATGTCGGGTGGCCGCGGCACGATCGGCGGCACCATCGTCGGCGCCTTCGTCATCGGCATCCTTTCCGACGGGCTGGTGATGATGGGGGTGAGCTCGTTCTGGCAGATGGTGATCAAGGGCCTCGTCATCATCGTCGCCGTCGTCGTCGACCAGGCGCAGCGCCGGCTGCAGAGCCGGGTGACGCTGATGCAGATGGCAAAGGCGGGCTGACCCGTGGCGGAACTGCGAGGAGCGCTGATCGGCTGCGGCTTCTTTGCCGTCAACCAGATGCATGCCTGGCGCGACATCGACAGCGCGTCGATCGTCGCCATCTGCGACCGCGACCCGGAACGGCTCAAGGTGGTCGGCGACCAGTTCGGCATTGAGCGACGCTACACAGACGCGGCGGCACTGTTTGCCGGCGAAAGCCTGGATTTCGTCGATATCGCCACCACCGCGCCGAGCCATCGTTCGCTTGTCGAGATGGCGGCACAAAACCGCGTTCCGGCGATCTGCCAAAAACCGTTTGCGCCGACGCTTGCCGACGCCAAGGCCATGGTGAAGGCATGCAGCGATGCCGGCGTGGCGTTGATGGTGCATGAAAATTTTCGCTGGCAGTCGCCGATCCAGGCGGTGCGCGCCGTTCTCGACAGCGGCGACATCGGCACGCCCTTCTTCGGCCGGATCTCGTTCCGCTCGGCCTATGACGTGTTTTCCGGGCAGCCCTATCTGGCGACGGGAAAGCGCTTCATCATCGAAGACCTCGGCATCCACAGTCTCGACATAGCCCGCTTCCTGCTGGGCGACGTTTCGACGATCACGACCCGAACCGCTCGCATCAACCCCAACATTGCCGGCGAGGACGTCGCTACCATGCTGATGGACCACAAGAGCGGCGCAACGTCCGTGGTCGACTGCAGCTATGCGACCAAGCTCGCGACCGAGCCGTTTCCGCAGACGCTGGTCGAGATCGACGGCAGCGACGGCACGATCCGGCTCGAGCAGGATTACCGGCTCACCGTCACCGGCAGGAACGGAACGGCGGTCAGCGACGTCTCGCCGCCGCTGCTGCCCTGGGCATCGCGGCCGTGGCACAACATCCAGGAAAGCGTCGTCGCCATCCAAAAGCACTGGGTCGCCTGCTTGGCGAGCAAAACCGAGCCGGCAACCTCGGGCGCCGACAATCTCAAGACCTTGGCGCTGGTCGAGGCCGCCTATGCGAGTGCTGCGAGCCGTGAGCCGGTGCAGATCGACACGCTGCTGAGATGACCGCCGACGCCTTCCTCCTCTATGGCACGCGCGCTGTCCAGGCCGAGCCGGTCAGGCTGCGCGCCGGCGCACTCAGCGCCGACTTCGTCAACGGCAATCTGCGCACCATCCGCCATGGCGGCATCGAAGTGCTGCGCGCCATAGCCTATATCGTCAGGGATCGCGACTGGGGCACTTACGAGCCGACGCTTGCGGACCTGACTATCGACCAAGATGCCGACACTTTCTTCGTCAGCTATTCGGCAAGCTGTGTCGGGCCGGGAGGAAGCCGGCTCAACTTTCGCGCGACGATCAAAGGTTCCGCCGACGGCCAGCTGGTTTTCGACGTGAGCGCGCTTCCCGAAAACGCTTTCGAGACCAATCGCTGCGGCTTCTGCATCCTGCATCCAATCGCCGGCCTGGCCGGCAGCCCGGTCACTGTCGAGCACACCGACGGCAGCGTCGTCGCAACGAAACTTCCTGAGCTGATCGACCCCTGGCAGCCTTTCAAGGATCTGCGGGCGATCACGCATGAGGTCCGGCCCGGCGTCACCGCGGAATGCCGGATGGAAGGCGATGCGTTCGAGATGGAGGACCAGCGCAATTGGTCGGACGCGTCCTACAAGACCTACGTCCGGCCGCTGGCGCTGCCTTGGCCCTACATGCTGCCCGCCGGCCAGACTGTGCGCCAGACGGTCAGTCTGCGTGTGACCGGCGACGGCAGGGCGCCGGCTGCCGCAGCAGCAGCCGAGCCGGTCCGAGTCGAACTCGGCGAAACCGGACCGCTGCTGCCGGATATCGGCGTGATCATCTATCCGGACGAGGTCGAGACGGCGCTGGCAAACCTGCCGACACTGTCCGCGCTCGGCCCGCAGCAGCTGATGTTCCATTACGATCCAACGCGGGGCCATGGCCTCGACGCCTTGCAGTCCTTTGCCCGGCTCGCCGCAGCCTACCCGGTCGAGACCACGCTCGAATGCGTCGTTTCCTGCGTTGGCGATCTCGATGCCGAGCTCTCAGGCGTCGCCGGCATGGTGCGTCAGGCCGGGCTGAAGCTCTCGGCTATTGCCGTCTCGCCTTCGGTCGACCGGCAGTCGACGCCGCCGGGCAGCGCATGGCCTGAATGTCCGCCGCTTGAAGATGTCTATGCCGCGACGTGCCGCGCCTTTCCCGACATCCGCCTCGGCGGCGGCATGTTCAGCTATTTCACCGAACTCAACCGCAAGCGCGTTCCCGCCGATCTGCTCGATTTCGTCAGCCACTGCACCTGCCCGATCGTGCACGCCGCCGACGATCTCAGCGTCATGCAATCGCTGGAGGCACTGCCTTTCATCACCCGATCGGCGCGGGCGATCTTCGGAGCAAAACCCTACCGGATCGGCCCATCGACCATCGCCATGCGGCAGAACCCCTATGGCGGCGCGACCAAGGCCAATCCGCACAATCAGCGCATCGCCATGGCCGACCGGGATCCGCGCCATGCCGGGCTGTTCGCGGCAGCATGGACGATCGGCTATGGCGCGCGGGTCGCGCCGGCCGGGCTGGAGATGCTCACGCTGTCCAGCTTCAGCGGACCGTTCGGCGTGCTGGCGGCATCCGGGGAACCTGTCGACGAAGGTGAACCCCGGCCGATCTTCCAGGCCGTGCATGGGCTTTGCGAACTGGCCGGCTTCAGACAAGTGGCGGCGAGGACGAGCGATGAGACGCGGGTGGTCACGCTGGCCGGCCGTTCTGCCGCGTGCCAGACCATCATGTGGCTGGCGAACCTGACGGCGAGCGAAGTGACGGTTGATATTTTCGGGTTCGAACGACGCCGCCTTGTGATGACGCCTTACGCGATCACCCGGATCGGGTGAATCAGCTGCCGGAATTCATCACATAGAGCGCGCGTGAACGCTCAAGGTGCTTGATCATCGCCTTCTCGGCGCCGTCCGCGTCCTTCTGCTCGATGCGGCCGATGATCTCTTCGTGCTCGGTCAGCGTGAAATTTTCCTTGCCGCTCCAGATCAGCATCTCGGTGTGATATTCCTTCAGCCAGCCAAGCATCGCTTCGCTGACCGCGACATAGATCGGGTTGCCGGATATGGCCGCGATCTGGGTATGAAACTTCATATCGGCGGATATGAAGGCTTCGGAATCGCCGCGAAAGCTCCGCTGTTCGGCAACGGTTGCCCGCAACCGCTGCACGTCCTCGGCGGCGGCCTTTTCGGCGGCTTCCCTGACCATGCCGCGCTCGAAGAAGATGCGGGCGCTCTTGAGGTGCTCCAGCGTGTCCTTCGATGACGACAGGATGATCTTGGCGGCGCCGTCGACCTGCTTGATGATCGACTTGGCGGTCAGCTGAAGCACCTTCGCCCGCTCGCCATGCGAGATCGCGACAAGGCCCATATTGCTCAACGCCTGCATCGCCTCGCGGATCGCCGGCCTGCCGACCGCGAAGCGCTCCATCAACTCCCGCTCCGACGGCATGTCGTCGCCCGGCTGCAATTCGCCGCTGGTGATCAAGCGCTTCAGTCGCAAAAACACTTCGTCGGAAAGTTTGCGCCGGACGATCGGCTCCGAACGGTTCATCGTCGCCAATCACTCCTTGACCGGTTCTGTTTAGCATCGTCATCACGAATCTCGGAATGCTCGGCCGAGCAGGATATCGCTTGCAATACTTATGTACTCATTATACCAGATTTCGAAGATCAGGGAACTTTTTTCGGACTATGATCACCCTCACCTATCGCATCGAAACCCCAGGCAGCATCGACGCGCTGGCGGCCAAGATCGCCAGCGACCAGTCGACCGGAACCTTCGTCGCGCTGGCCGGCGAGACCGAGGAGCTCAAGGCCCGGGTAGCGGCGCGCGTATTGGCGATACGGCCTCTGCCGGACGCCGATCGCCCGTCCCTTCCCGAAGCCGGCGACGGGCCCTTCAATCGGGCGGATGTCGACATCGCATTTCCGCTTGATGCCATCGGCACCGATCTTTCGGCATTGATGACCATCGCCATTGGCGGCGTCTTTTCGATCAAGGGCCTGTCCGGCATTCGCGTCGTCGACATGAAGCTGCCTGAGGAATACCGGGGCGCGCATCCGGGTCCGCAATTCGGTGTCGCCGGCAGTCGCAGGCTGACCGGCGTCAGGGATCGCCCGATCATCGGAACGATCGTCAAGCCGGCGCTTGGGCTGCGCCCGCACGAGACGGCCGAAATGGTCGGTGAGCTGATCGACGCCGGCGTCGATTTCATCAAGGACGACGAGAAGTTGATGAGCCCGGCCTATTCGCCGCTGTCGGAACGGGTGAAGGCGATCATGCCGCTCGTCCTCGACCATGAGCAGAAGACCGGCAAAAAGGTGATGTATGCCTTTGGCATCTCGCACGCCGACCCGGACGAGATGATGCGCAACCATGATCTGGTGGCGAAGGCCGGCGGCAATTGCGCGGTGGTCAACATCAATTCCGTCGGCTTCGGCGGCATGGCTTACCTGAGAAAGCGCTCCAGCCTGGTGCTCCATGCCCACCGCAACGGCTGGGATATCCTCACCCGCCACCCCGGTCTGGGCATGGACTTCAAGGTCTGGCAGCAGTTCTGGCGGCTGCTCGGCGTCGACCAGTTCCAGATCAACGGCATCGCCTCGAAATACTGGGAGCCGGACTGGTCCTTCATCAGTTCCTTCGAGGCGGTGACCACGCCGATCTTTTCGCCGGAGGATTGCGCGCTGCCGGTCGCCGGCTCCGGCCAATGGGGTGGACAAGCCCCCGAAACCTACCGGCGAACCGGCCGAACGGTCGATCTTCTCTATCTCTGCGGCGGCGGCATCGTCAGCCATCCTGACGGACCGGGTGCCGGCGTACGCGCCGTGCAGCAAGCCTGGCAGGCGGCCGTCGATGGCATACCGTTGGCGGACTTCGCCCTGAGCCACCCGGAACTGGCGCGGTCGATCGAGAAATTCGGCGACGGCAAAGCGGCCTGACGCCATGCAAAGCCTGCTTCTGAGCTATTATGGCGATGATCTCACCGGCTCGACCGACGTCATGGAGGCGCTCGAGCTCGGCGGCGTGCCGACCGTGCTGTTCATGCGTCAGCCGGACGAGGCCATGCTTTCGCAGTTCGGGCATTGCCGTGCCATCGGCCTGGCCGGCACCAGCCGAAGCGAGACGCCGCAGTGGATGGACATGCACCTCAACCGCGCCTTCGCCTGGCTGAAGACCCTGAATGCCGAGATCTGCCACTACAAGGTCTGCTCGACCTTCGATTCCAGCCCGGCGATCGGCAGCATCGGCCGGGCTATCGAGATCGGCCGCTCGGTTTTTAGCCAGGACAGCGTGCCGCTGGTGGTCGGCGCGCCGCAGCTCAAGCGCTACACCGCCTTCGGCCATCTGTTTGCTGCTTACCGCGAACAATATTTCCGTATCGACCGCCACCCGGTGATGAGCCGACACCCGACCACGCCAATGGATGAATCCGACCTGCTGATCCATCTGTCGCGCCAGACGGACCTCACCTCGGGGCTGGTCGACTTGGCGACGCTGCAGTCGGCATCGCGCTCGGAAGCGTTCGATCGCTTGCTCGCCGATGGCACCAACATCGTGCTTTTGGATGTCGCCAGCCTGGAAAGTCAGGCGCTTGCCGGCAAGGAGATATGGCGCGTTCGCCGGCCGGGCGCATTCGTCGTCGGCTCTTCGGGCATCGAATATGCGCTGCTGGCCGAATGGGCCGCCAACCGGACCGTCCGTGCCGAGCCCAGCTTTTCGCCGCCGGGTGCGGCTTACCGGATCGCAGTGGTCTCGGGCAGCTGCTCGCCGACGACGGAACGACAGATCCGGCATGCTTTGACGGACGGTTTCGACGGCGTCGCGGTGGACCCTGTCGAACTGGTTTCCGAGGCCTCCAGCGATGCGATTGCGCGCGCGGCAGCAAGCGGGCGTGCCAGCCTCGAAGCCGGTCGCAGCGTCGTCCTCTACACCGCCCTCGGTCCCGCAGCCGACCGGGGCGCCGAAATCGATCGGCAGGAAGGCGCCCGCCACAAGCTTGGCCGCGGCCTCGGCGAACTTCTTCGCGAGCTGACGATCGAACAGAAATTGCAGCGCGTGGTCATTGCCGGCGGCGATACGTCGAGCCATGCGCTCGGCCAGATGGGCGTCGATGCGCTGACGGTCAGGATGCCGCTGCCCGCCTCGCCGGGCTCGCCGCTTTGCGTCGCCCACTCGCGCGTCAAGGCGATCCACGGACTGGAGATTGCGCTCAAGGGCGGGCAAGTCGGAAGCGACGACTATTTCTGCGCCATCCGCGATGGGCTCGGCGGCTGACAGGATTGCCTGATCTCACGACTTCTTGAACACGGCGCGGTTACCAACACACGATAGCTGCCCCACATAAGGCGCCGTACGCGCAGCGGCGGGGCGGCGTAAACGCTCAAGCGGGGCTGGATCACGGCTCCGCGAATGAACCAGCGGGATGCCGCGATGTCATTCAGACCATTGCTTGGTGACGGACGGGTTCGGAGCCAGGAGGAGAAGTCGGAGCCCCTGCAAACCGCGTCATGGGCCAGCTCTTCGATCGTTTTCGACAACCGGCGGTGGGCGTGCCGCGAGGCGGAACTGCGCTGGACAGCCCCTCATCATCTGATCGTGCTGACCGAAGAAGGCGGAACTTCCCATACCTCTATCCGGCACGAGGCAAAATCGCTGTACAACGGAATGGACCGTCCCGGAGCCCTCACCTTCGTCCCCGCAGGCGCCGAGCGGCACGGCTTCTATCGCGATGTAGACCTCTCCTACTCAGCCCTGTGGATCGATCCCGATATCAGGCTTCCTGGCTGCGAACGCCTGAGAGAGCTGCCGATCCTGGTGAACAGGAAAGACGTGGTGATCGCCACGCTGCTGAGTTCGCTTCGCGACGAGATGGCACTCGGCCACCAGCCGGACACTGCCTATATCGAGCATCTGGTCGCCCTGGTCAGCCTCCGCGTGGCCGCCCTGAACCGGGAGCAACACCCGTCGGTGCGCCACGGCTGTCTCAGCCGTCGCGCGCTTGGTCGAGTTCGGGGTTACATCGATGCCCATATGAATGCAGACATTTCGCTAAGCGAGTTGGCAGCCGTCGCGGGCATGGCCGTCGACAGTTTTGCACGCCGATTCAAGGCGACGACCGGGCTTGCACCCTATGCCTATGTGATCGAGGAACGCGTCCGGCGAGCCGAGATACTGCTGCGCGAAACGGGCTTGTCGATCGGCAGCATTGCCTTTCGGCTCGGCTTTTCAAGCCAGAGCCACTTCACCACGACATTCCGGCGTCTCAGGGGCATGACGCCTCGGGCCTATCGGGTGAATTCTTCTCCGGAATCCTGACATTGCCGCCGGTTTCTTGAAAGAAAACCGCCGCGCGCCTCCCCACCTCCAAGGTCGATGAGTGACAGAACTGCGACTGGGAGATCATGCATGGCTAAAACAGACCCAAGGAGCGGGCCGACTCGTCGAACGGTTCTGGAGGGCGGCGTGGCGACCGGCGTGCTCCTGGCTACCGGTATACCGGTATACGCGGAGCCGGCCGGCGCCGTTGCGGCGGCCGCATCGCCGACGCCGGCGCCGACGATGCCGATATCCCTGCGGATCAACGCGAAGGATTTTGCCGTCGAGCTCGACCCACGGACGACGCTGCTCGACGCGCTGCGCAACCATCTTGGCCTCACCGGCTCGAAGAAAGGCTGCGACCACGGCCAGTGCGGCGCTTGCACGGTGCTGGTCGATGGGCGCCGGATCAATTCCTGCCTGACGCTTGCGGCAATGCATGAAGGCGACGAGATCACCACGGTCGAGGGTCTTGCCGAGGGCGACCGGCTGCATCCGGTGCAGGCCGCATTCGTTGCCCGCGACGGCTTCCAGTGCGGCTACTGCACGCCGGGCCAGATCTGCTCGGCGGTCGGTATGCTAGGCGAGGCCAGGGCCGGCTGGCCGAGCCATGCGAGCGCCGACGTGGCTGCGGCATCCGTCGCTCTCACCGATGCCGAGATCCGCGAGCGGATGAGCGGTAACATCTGCCGTTGTGCCGCTTATCCGAACATCGTCGCTGCAATCCGCGACGCGGCAGAGGGGGCGTGAGCAATGCAGTCCTTCACTTATGAACGTGCGGTAAGTGCCGAGCAGGCAGCCGCCGCGGTCGCGGCGCGGCCGGGCGCCAAGTTCATCAGCGGTGGCACCAACCTGCTCGACCTGATGAAGCTCGAGATCGAGCGCCCTGCGCATCTCGTCGACATCAGCCGGCTGCCGCTCGATCGGATCGAGGAGACGGCGGCAGGCGGGCTTCGGGTCGGCGCCCAGGTCCGCAACAGCGATCTTGCCGCCGATCCGCGGGTGAGATCGCGCTATCCGATGCTCACGCAAGCGCTGCTGGCGGGAGCGTCCGGCCAGATACGCAACAAGGCCTCGACCAGCGGCAATCTCCTTCAGCGCACGCGCTGCCCCTATTTCTACGACCGCAGCATGCCTTGCAACAAGCGCGAGCCGGGTTCGGGCTGCGCGGCGCTGCAGGGCTTCAATCGCATGCACGCCGTGCTCGGCGCCAGCCAGGCCTGCATCGCGGTCCATCCCTCCGACATGGCGGTCGCCATGGCCGGGCTCGACGCCACGATCGAGACCATATCGCCCGGCGGCGGGACCCGCACGATGCCGATTGGCGATCTCCATCGATTGCCTGAGGCGACGCCGCATGTGGAAACCGTGCTCGACCACGGCGAGATGATCGCCGCCGTCACCCTGCCGCCGCCACCGCCCGGCCGGCAGGTTTACCGCAAGGTGCGCGACCGTGCCTCCTACGCCTTCGCGCTGGTATCGGTGGCGGCAGTCGTCGAGAAAAGCGGCGATCGTATCCAAAGCGCTCGGATCGCCATGGGCGGCGTGGCCGCCAAGCCCTGGCGCGCGACGGAGGCAGAGCGCACCCTCGCTGGAGCGGCGGCGTCCGACGGCGCCTTTACCGACGCGGCCGAAGCCGCGCTCGCCGGAGCCGTCGGATATGGCGGCAATGATTTCAAGATCCCGCTGGCGAAACGGACGATGCGCCACACGCTCGCTGCTGCCGCCGAGAGTGCATGAGGTGACATGATGACAGAGACGAAGACCTCAAACCGTCCTCGCGAAACACGCAGCGGCATCATCGGGCGTCCATTCGATCGCATCGATGGTCCGCTCAAGGTGAGAGGCGATGCCACCTACGCCTACGAGAATACGCTGGAGGGTACAGCCTTTGGCTATATTCTCGGCGCTGCCGTCGCCAAGGGGCGCATTGCCGAGATCGACACGGCCGAAGCCGAACGGGCGCCGGCAGTGCTGCTCGTCATGACGCACCGGAATGCGCCGTCCCAGCCGGATTTCGGCCCGGCGGTCACGCCGACGGTGCCGGAGGTCTTCACGCGCGCCCGGCCCGCGCTCAACAGCGAGCGGGTGCGCTATTACGACGAGCCCGTCGCGCTGGTCGTTGCAGAGACGTTCGAGGCGGCACGCGCTGCTGCCGGCCTCATCAAAGTGCGCTACGACGAGGAGCAGGGCCTCTACGATCTGTCGGGACATGTGGCCGACGCCTACGCACCAAAGCGGACCAATGCCGGCTTCGAGACCGACAGCGTGATCGGCGACTTCGAGAGCGCCTTTGCCGCAGCTCCGGTCAAGGTCGATGCCACTTACCGGACGCCCTTCGAACATCACAATCCGATGGAGCCCCATGCGACGCTCGCCGCCTGGTCAGGCAACGAGCTGACGATCCATACATCGGCGCAGACCCTGGCGAATTTCCGGGCAGGGGTCGCCAGCACGCTTCGCATCCCGCCCGAGCGTGTGCGCATCGTCAGCCCGTTCATCGGCGGCGGCTTCGGCTCCAAGCTGATTGCCCATGCCGATACGATCCTGGCCGCGCTTGCTGCAAAGGTCCTGCAGCGTCCCGTCAAGATCGCGCTGACGCGACAACAGATGTTCGCCAATGCCGGTCATCGCGCAGAGATGATCCAACAGGTACGTCTCAGCACGGGCACCGACGGGCGGCTCACCGGGATCGCGCACGACGTCTGGTCGGCAACGTCCAGCTTCGAGGAGTACTGCGAGCAAACGGCAGTTTTTGCCCGCTCGCTCTATGCGGCGCCGAATCGTGTCACCCGCCATCGCCTGGTCCCGCTGGATATCAACCGCGGCGAATGGATGCGCTCTCCCGGCGAAGCCCCCGGCATGCTGGCCTTCGAATGCGCCATGGATGAACTCGCCGAGCGGCTCGGACTGGACCCGATCGAGCTCAGGATCCGCAATGAACCGGCACAGGATCCCGAGCGCGGCGTGCCGTTCTCCACCCGCAACCTTGTCGCCTGCATGGAGGAAGGCGCCCGCCGTTTCGGTTGGCAGCGGAGAAACCCGACGCCGGCCCGCACCCGAGAGGGCCGCAAGCTCATCGGCTACGGCATGGCGGCGGCGATCCGTCCGAACTACATCGGCGCGGCGACGGCGCGGGTTGCGATCGACGGCGACGGTCGGGTGACGGCGCGGCTCGACATGACCGATATCGGGACCGGCACCTATACGATCCTGACCCAGATCGCCGCTGACAGCCTCGGCGTGCCGATCTCGTCCGTCAAAGTGGAGCTTGGCGACAGCCGCTTCCCGCGTACCGCCGGCTCCGGCGGGTCCTGGGGCGCGGCAAGTGCAGGGTCGGCGCTGCACAACGCCTGCAACGCCCTTAGGGAACGGATATTGCAGGCGGCGCGGTCAAGCGAAGCCTCGCCGTTGCGCGGCGCTGGCGCCACCGAAGCGAGCTTTGCCGACGGCGAGGTCAGGCTCGGCCAGCGTTCGGCGAGCCTGGCCGACCTCGTCCGGCGGATCGCTCCCGACGGGTTCGAGGCCGAGGGTTCCGTAGCCGCCGGCGCAGCCAACCCTTCATACAAGGCTTACTCGCAGCATTCCTATGGCGCGCATTTCGCCGAGGTCGCTGTCGATTGCGATACCGGTGAGATCCGCATGCGCCGGATGCTGGCGGTGATGGGCGCTGGCCGTATCCTCAACCCCAAGACCGCGCGCTCGCAAATCATCGGCGGCATGACCTGGGGAATCGGTGCGGCGCTGATGGAGCAGACGGTACTCGACCGGCGCTACGGCCACTTCGTCAATCACGATCTTGCCGAGTATCACGTCCCGATCAACGGCGACGTCCCGGAGATGGAGGTCGTCTTCCTCGAAGAACATGACGACAAGGCCAATCCATTCGGCGCGAAGGGGATCGGCGAACTCGGCGTCTGCGGTGCGGGGGCAGCTGTTGCCAACGCCATCTATAACGCGACCGGCGTGCGGGTGCGTGACTTTCCCATCACCCTGGACAAGCTGCTGCCTGCCTTGCCGGTGATCGCCATTTGACGCGGCAAGTCTTGTTCGGGCATTTCAAGCTCAAGGACAAAGCGGCTGCCAATCCCTGCGTGCAGGTACTGGCCGCGCCGGAACGTATTGCCGCGTGAAATCTCCCTCCCCGGGTGGAAATTCCGGTAACACGCTGTACTATCTGCGAAATTGCCGAAATCGGGAGGCTGCCGGTGCAGACCAAGAAGATCATCAACGACGGCAACCGCACTGTCGACGAGATGCTGGAAGGCATTCTGGCCGCGCATCCCCGCCATCTCAAAAGCATGGATGGCAGCCCACGCTCGATCATCGCCCGCGATGGACCTCGCCAGGGCAAGGTCGGCCTCGTCATCGGCGGCGGCTCCGGCCACGAGCCGACCTTCCTCGGTTTCGTCGGCAAGGGGCTGGCCGACGCGGCGGCGAT
Source organism: Mesorhizobium sp. WSM4806 (assembly GCF_055811635.1). Classification (NCBI taxonomy): domain Bacteria; kingdom Pseudomonadati; phylum Pseudomonadota; class Alphaproteobacteria; order Hyphomicrobiales; family Phyllobacteriaceae; genus Mesorhizobium; species Mesorhizobium sp. WSM4806. Next base: position 52,591 of record NZ_JBVVQZ010000006.1, read on the forward strand.
CGGCAATGTCTTTGCCTCGCCGCCGCCGGACCCGATCCTTGAATGCGCCAAGGCGGCCAGCGGCGGCGCCGGCGTGCTGTTCATGTATGGCAACTATGCCGGCGACGTGATGAACTTCGACATGGCCGCAGAGATGGCGGCGATGGATGACATCGAAGTGCGCACCGTGCTGACCACCGACGACGTGGCATCGGCGCCGCGCGACCAGAGGCAAAAGCGCCGTGGTGTCGCCGGCAATTTCTTCATCTTCAAGGCCGCTGGTGCCGCCTGCGAGCGGATGCTGTCATTCGACGAATGCGAGCGTATCGCCAGGAAGGCCAATGATCACACCTTCACCATGGGCGTGGCGCTGTCGCCCTGTTCGCTGCCGCAGACCCGCCGGCCGAATTTCGAGATCGGACCGGATGAGATGGAGATCGGCATGGGCATTCATGGCGAGCCGGGCATCGCCCGCGGAAAATTGAAAACCGCCGACGAGATCACCGACGAGATGCTGGACAAGATCCTCGACGAGATGGCGCCGGCACGCGGCGACAAGGTCGCCGTGCTCGTCAATTCGCTCGGCTCGACGCCGCTGATGGAGCTCTACATCATGAACCGGCGCGTCAAACAGCGGCTCGATGACATCGGCGTATCAGTTCACGCGACCTGGGTCGGCAATTATTGCACCTCGCTCGAAATGGCCGGCGCCTCGGTGACGCTGATGCATCTCGACGCCGAATTGCAGACGATGCTCGACCATCCTTGCGACTGCGCCATGTTCCGCGCCGGCTGAAAGGGTGCATCCATGACATCCATCGATGCAGCCGATCTGAAAAGAATGTTCGATGCGATCGCGGTGGCGATCGAAGCCGACAAGGACAGGCTCTGTCAGCTCGACGGGGTCATCGGCGACGCCGATCATGGCATCGCCATGGCGCTCGGCTTCGGCGCGGTGCGCGATGCGCTGGCGCCGCTGGAGCTCTCGGCGATCGAGCCGACGGCTCTGCTCAACATCGCGGCGAAGTCGTTCCTCAACGCCGTCGGCGCCTCGTCGGGCCCGCTCTACGCGACGGCCTTCATGCGTGGTGCGGCTGCCGTCAAAGGCATGGCGGCCCTGGCGGGCGCCGATGTCGTCGCCCTGTTCCAGGCGATGGCGCAAGGCATCCAGGATCGCGGCAAGGCCGAGGTTGGCGAGAAGACGATGGTCGACGCCTGGCTGCCGGCGGCGCAAGCCGCGGCCGCTGCCCATGCCGCCGGCAAGACCCTGTCCGAAAGCCTGGCAGCCGCCCTCGAAGCAGCCGAACGGGGCGCCGAGGCGACCAAGGATATGATCGCCGCGAAGGGCCGCTCGTCGCGGCTCGGCGAGCGGTCGCTCGGACACATCGACCCCGGCGCGGCGTCGGCGGTCACCGTTATCGGCGCGATGCGAAAAAGCCTGGCTTAAGCGCATCGCATCAATGCGACGCGCTTAAGCTCCTGTTTTATACATGTCGTTATCCCAAAACCGCTGCGCACCCTCGTTTCACGCCCGAGGGCATGCTTTTGGGCGACATGCATTAGCCCAGCTTCGCCGCGTCGAGCCTGTCGATCGCCTGGACATTGCCGGCCGATGGCCCGTTTTCGTCGAACTCCGATGCGAGCCAGGCATCGACGATCGACTTGGCCAGTTCCGGGCCGATAACGCGGGCGCCCATGGTGATGATCTGGGCATTGTTGGATTTCGCCGCGCGCTCCGCCGAATAGGTGTCATGGGTGAGTGCGGCGCGAATGCCGGGCACCTTGTTGGCCGAGATGGAAACGCCGATGCCGGTGCCGCAAAACAAGATGCCGCGATCGTTTTCGCCGTCGAGGATGGTCTGGGCGAGCTTCTGCGACAGGTCGGCATAGTAGCCGGCCTGGCTGACGTCGCTGACGGAGAGGCCGGGCTTGGTGGCCAGGTGAGCGGCAATGACGTCGAGCAGCGGCTTGCCGGCGCTGTCGGCCCCAATGGCTATTTTCATTTTTCTGTCCTTTCCTGTTCGATTGCTCTGGAGCCTGTTCCATCCCGATGGCATCGGGATGGGGCTCTAACTTTTGTTGGGCATGATCTTTTCCGAAAACCGGATTCCACTTTTCGGGATCATGCTATCTTTTGTTTGAGCATGATCTTTTCCGAAAAACCGGATTCCACTTTTCGGGATCATGCTCTAGATCGCCGCCGAGGCGCGTTCGAGGATGTCGATATAGCCTTCCGCCTGCCAGGCGGAGCGGCCGATGAACAGTCCGTCGATATGAGGCTGGCCGATCAGCTCGGCGGCATTTTGCGGATTGACGCTGCCGCCATAAAGCACCGGCGGCATGGCCGGCAGAAGATCGCCGGCGATCTTCTTGATCAGCGCCTGCTGCCTGTCGGCGTAGTCGGCACTTGCCGGAATGCCCTTGTCGCCGATCGCCCAGACCGGTTCGTAAGCAAACAGGATCGTCGCCGCCTTGGCCTGGCCTTCGAGGTATTGCAGCGCGCCGTGCACCTGCAAGGCCAGCACCGCATCGGCCTGGCCGCTGTTGCGTTGCGCCAATGTCTCGCCGACGCAAATGAGCGGCACCAACCCGTGCTTCACCGCCGCTGCGGTCTTGAGACCAACCGTATTGTCGGTCTCGCCGAAATGCTCGCGCCGTTCGCTATGGCCGAGCTCGACGAGATCGAGCCCGCAGTCCGTCAGCATCACCGGCGAGATCTCGCCGGTCCAGGCGCCGGCGTCGGCCCAGTGCATGTTCTGGGCACCGACCTTGATCCGCGTCGATGCCAGCGCTTTCTTGACCTCGCGGACCGCCGTGAAGGGCGGGATGACGAAGGGCTGGATACGGTCGTTGAAACCGGGGACGAACCCCGCCAGCGCCCTGGCAAAGTCAGTCGCTTCTGCAAGCGTCTTGTTCATTTTCCAGCTTGTGCCGACCCAGTAAGCCACGCGTCCTCCTTCTAGAGCCTGTTCCATCCCGCGAGGCGGGATGGGGCTCTATCTTCTTCTTTGACCATGATCCCGAAAACCGGTTCCCACTTTTCGGGATCATGGTCTAGTCCTTCTCGACCAGTGTCAGCGAAACGCCGGCGCCATCCAGCGCCTCGCGCATCTGCGGTCCCAGTTCTCGACCGGTGAAGACGGCGTCGAACGCCTTGAGATCGGTCAGGAAATGCAGGGCGGTGCGGCCGAACTTGCCGTGATCGACCAGCAGATATTTGCGGGCGGCCGCGGCCATCATCAACCGCTTGGTATGGACCACTTCCTGGTCCTGGTGGAAGGCGGAAACGCCGTGGATGGCGGACGACGACAGGAAGGCGACATCGGCGCGCAACGATCTCAGCGTGTCCTCGGCAAGCAGGCCGAAGAAACCGTGGAATTTCTTGCTGTACTGGCCGCCGAGCGCGATCAGGGTGATACCGGCAACGCCGGCCAGATCCTGTATCACGGCCAGATTGTTGGAGATCACGGTCATCGGGCGCAGATCCGCAAGGTGGCGCGCAATGCCGCCCGCCGTCGAGCCGTCGTCGATGATCACCGTCTGGCCCGGTTCGATGACAGCCACGGCGGCAACCGCCAGGCGCTGCTTCTCCTCGGCGGCCTGCTTCTGACGGTAGCGGAAATCACTTTCGAACAGGCCGCTCGGCTGAATCGAGGCGCCGCCGCGTATCTTGCGCAGGAAGCCGCTTTCCTCGAGCTCGTCGAGGTCGCGATGGACGGTCATCTTCGACACGCCGAAGCGCGAGGCAAGGTCATCGACACTGGCCGTGCCGGTGTCCATCAGAAAATCCATGATGCCTTGCCGCCGGCCGTCGCTCTTCATCGTCCAGCCTGTTTCCTTTAATTCGCGTCGCCGCGTCCGCCCTGGCAGAAACGGCTGATAGAAGCTATTATAGCAGATAAAATCGCATACATGCCAAGTTATTTGTGATGGTGTTACATTTCCTTGGGATATTCCTTGCTTCTGATCGCTGCCTTGTAACAAGAATTGCTCTCGCCGGCATGGCCAGAGGTTGCGGTTCTCCGGAAATCCGGCCAGAAGCATCAATGGGCTGAATGACGACCGGACAGCTCGCAAACCATAGGCTTGAAACCAAATACGGGAGACCATTGGGTGGCTCGCATCACATTGAGACAATTGCTCGACCATGCCGCCGAACACGGCTATGGCGTGCCTGCCTTCAACATGAACAATATGGAACAGGGCCTTGCCATCATGGAGGCGGCCAAGGAGACCAAATCGCCTGTCATCCTGCAGGCGAGCCGCGGCGCCCGCGCCTATGCCAACGACGTCGTGCTGGCCAAGCTGATCGACGCGCTGGTCGAGATCCATCCCGATATCCCGGTCTGCATGCATCTCGACCATGGCAACAACGAAGCCACCTGCGTGACCGCGATCCAGCACGGCTTCACCTCGGTGATGATGGACGGATCGCTGAAGGAGGACGGCAAGTCGCCGGCCGATTACGACTATAATTCCGGCATCACGCGGCGCGTCGTCGACATGGCGCATTGGGGCGGCGTGTCGGTGGAAGGCGAGATCGGCGTTCTCGGATCCCTGGAGATGGGCGGCGGCGAACAGGAAGACGGCCACGGCGTCGAGGGCACCGTCAGCCACGACCAACTGCTGACCGATCCGGAGCAGGCGGTGCAGTTCGTCAAGGACACGCATGTCGATGCGCTGGCCGTCGCCATGGGCACCAGCCACGGCGCCTACAAGTTCTCGCGCAAGCCGGACGGCGCGGTGCTCGCCATGAACGTGATCGAGGAGATCCACCGCCGCCTGCCGAACATGCACCTGGTTATGCACGGCTCATCCTCGGTGCCGGAAGAACTGCAGGAGATCATCAACAAATATGGCGGCCAGATGAAGCCGACATGGGGTGTGCCGGTCGAGGAGATCCAGCGCGGCATCAAGCACGGCGTGCGCAAGATCAACATCGACACCGACAACCGCATGGCGCTGACCGGAGCGATCCGCAAGGTGCTGACCGAGAACCCGAGCGAGTTCGACCCGCGCAAATATCTGATGCCGGCAATGGCCGCGATGAGGAAGCTGTGCAAAGAGCGCTTCGAGCAGTTCGGCACCGCCGGCAACGCCCCCAAGATCAAGCCGCTGCCGGTCTCGGAAATGGCCAAGCGCTACAAGTCGGGCAGTCTCGACCCGAAGTTCGGCTGACGTGTTGAGGCAGGCATGAGCACAGTATAGTCGTTGAGGCTTCTACAGTGCTGGAGACGACCAATTGTCGGAGTCGGCGCTGCCCCTCATCGCCCTGCCGGGCACTTCTCCCCGTATAGTGACGGGGAGAAGGGGCTGGCCGCAACGTCGGCGCTGTGCTTGCTGCGCCGGCGATTGGCGAAACCGGCGACGACAGCTCCCCTCTCCCCGTCCCTATACGGGGAGAGGATGCCGGCAGGCAGGTGAGGGGCAGCGCGAACGTGGATAATCCAGTCGAGGACGGCTTCAAACCTGAAGCGATCCTGTTCGCGGCAAAATCGCCGCCCTGCCGGTCTCGATAAACGGCGCCCAATAATCGACCGACTCGCGGATCATCGCGACGACCTGGTGGTCGACCGGCTCGCGTTCGCGGAACGACAGTTCGAGGCAGATCTCGTTGTCGACGCCGCCGCCGCGGCGAACCGTCTCCAACAATTTTTCCGGTGTGATGCGGCCGTCCTTGTTGTAGGCGGCGATGAACGGCCAATGGCCGCCCTTGTTCATCGACGACTGCTTGATGTGGATGATCGGCGATACCGTGGGAAAGGCTTCGGCCCAGGCATAGGGGTTGATGTCGTCCGGATTGCTCGAGGTGACGTCGCCATGGTCGATATCGACCATCATCTTCAGCGGGATGGCCATGCCGGCCGCTTCGATCTCGTTGTGCAGGGACCGGCAGCACTCGATCGTATGGCCGAATTCGCGGCCGACCGACATCGGCTCCCAGAACAGATAGGTCAAACCGGCCGCCCTGGCGTGCTCGGCGACGTCGCGCCAGCATTCCAGCGCGATGTCGAAAAGCCGCGCGCGACGCTCGGGATCGTCAAAATCCCGGTGCGTGAAGATCGCGAACTGCGTGCCCATGCCGCTGGCGCCGAGCTCGGCCGAAATGTCGGCAAAGGTCTTGAACCAATCGACGTAGTAGCGGCGCACGTCGGCGTCGGGATGGCCGAAATGGTTGAGCCGCCCGTAAGGGCCGGTCATCCCGGACGTCACGCGCACGCCGGTGCGGTCGAGCGCCGTGCGGAACAGGCGGACGAATTTCGAGATCGTCGCCGCCGGCCAGCCGGGATTGACGAATTCATGCGTGAGCTGCACGTCCCGGATGCCGATGTCGTAGGCGATCGCGTCGATCAGATCGTCCGGTTCGGCAAAACGGTTGACCAGCGGATTGGTGTTTAGGGAAAGCGTAAAAGTCATCAGCCTGCCCTCACCAGTCGGCCAACGCACCAGTCCTCGAAGGCGGCTCTTTCCGCGGCGGACAGATGCAGGCCGTGCTTGGTGCGCCGTTCGAGAATATCGGCAGCGGTCAGCGCCCATTCATGCTCGAACAAATAACTGGCTTCGCGTTCGAAAAAATCCTTGCCGAAGCACCGGCCCAGTTCGGTGAGCGACCTGGACGCACCGACCACAACGCGCGTCCTAGTGCCGTAGAGCCGGCCATAGTGTTTGACCAGCGATGCCGGCATCCAGGGAAATTCACGGCCGAGATCGCCGAGGAACTGCTCGAAATCGGCGTTGGCGATATCACCACCCGGCAGGTAGCCTTTCGACGTCCACGGCTTGCCCATTTTCGGAAAGAAAGGTGCGATCCGGTCCAGCGCATGCTCGGCCAGCTTGCGGAAGGTGGTGATCTTGCCGCCGAAGACGGAGAGCAGCGGCGCCTGCCCGGATGATGCGTCGAGTTCGAAAATATAGTCGCGCGTCACCGCGCTCGGATTGTCGGAGTTGTCGTCATAGAGCGGCCTGACGCCCGAGAACGAGTAGATGACATCGTCGCGGGCAAGTTCGCGCTTGAAGTAGCGGTTGACCACCTTGATCAGGTAGTCGACCTCGCTGGCATCCGCCGCCACGTCTTCCGGCCGCCCCTCATAGGGAATATCGGTGGTGCCGATCAGGGCCAGATCGTTCTGGTAGGGATTGATGAAGATCACGCGCTTGTCGCTGTTCTGGACCAGATAGGCCTGCCGCCCTTCCCAGAATTTCGGCACGACGATGTGGCTGCCCTTGACCAGCCGGACATTCCGCTTGGAGTTCTGGCCAGCCACGCGGTTGATGATGTCGTTGACCCAGGGACCGGCGGCGTTGATCAGCGCACGCGCCCGAACCGTGGTCCTGACGCCGGTTCGGCTGTCGCGCATCTCGACCGACCACAGGCCGTTTTCACGGTGGGCGGCGGTGCAGGCGGTCCGGGTGAAGATCCTGGCTCCCTGTTCCGCAGCGTCGAGCGCATTGATGACGACGAGACGGGCGTCGTCGACCCAGCAATCGGAATATTCGAAACCGCGCTTGAACGCATCCTTGATCGGTGCGCCTTCGGGCGCGGTGCGCAGGTTGAGCGTGCGGGTGCCCGGCAGCCGCTTGCGGCCGCCAAGATGATCGTAGAGGAACAGACCGAGCCGGACCAGCCAGGCCGGCCGGTCGTCCGGGCTGTGCGGCAGCACGAAGCGCATCGGCCAGATGATATGCGGCGCCGATTCAAGCAGCACTTCGCGTTCGATCAGCGCCTCGCGCACCAGCCGGAATTCGTAGTATTCGAGATAGCGCAGGCCGCCATGGACGAGCTTTCCCGATCGCGAACTGGTGCCTTCGGCGAGATCGTCTTTTTCGCACAGGATGACGGAAAGCCCGCGGCCGACTGCGTCGCGCGCGATGCCGGCGCCATTGACGCCACCGCCGATGACGAACAGATCGACGATTTCAGTGGCGCCGCTCATCTCGCCGGATCCTCTATGCCTGGATTGCGTTTCATGGCTGCCGCGACCTTCAGCACGGGTTGACCGGCGGGAGCCCGACGATGAAGCGGCGCACCTCTTCGGCCGCTTGCTCGGCCGCATAGGTCACCGTGCGCACGGAAGCGCCGGCGATATGCGGCGTCAAGGTGACATTCGGAAGCTGCAGCAGCGGCCAGTCGGCAGGCACCGGCTCGACCGCGAACGTCTCCAGCATGGCGCTGCCGATATGGCCTGAGACCAGCGCATCGTAAAGCGCGTCGTAATCGACCAGCGGCCCGCGCGCGGTGTTGACGAAGATCACCCCCGGCTTCATCCGAGCGATGATGTCCTTGTTGATGAGGCCGCGGGTTTCCTCGGTCACCCGGGGATGAAGCGTGACCACATCGGAGCGGGACAGGAGATCTTCGAGCGCGACCAGTTCGACGCCGTCATTGCGGTCTTCGGCGCTCAGTTGCACATAGGGATCGGTGACCAGGATGCGGCAGCCGAAGGCGCGCAGCAGGCGGACAACCTTGGTGCCGATATTGCCGTAGCCGATGACGCCGACGCTCATTTCGTTGAGCTCGCGGCCGGTACGGTCGGCCCGGTAGAGATCGCCGCGCCATTCCCCTTTGCGCAAGGCCTCGTGCCCGACCCGGATCAGCCGCGTCTCGGCAAGGATCGCACCGATGGTGAATTCGGCCACAGCACTTGCATTGCGGCCGGGCACATTGACGACGGTGATGCCGTGGGCCCTGGCGGCAACCATGTCGATGTTGATCGGGCCGCCGCGCGAGACCGCAACCAGCTTCAGCGCAGGCAGACGCTGCATCATGGTCTCGGACAGCGGCGCAAGCTGGGTGACGAATATCTCGGCGTCGCCAATGAAATCGACCACCTCGTCCGGATCGCCAAAATACTCCTTCACCTTGTCGAGGCCGAGCGCCGCATTGCCGAATTCCATCGGCTCGTCGGGCCAGGCCGCCTCAAGGGTGCGGATGTCGAGATTGTCGCCGCAGGCCTTCTCGATTTTCTCGCGAAAGACCTCGGGAAGCATGAAGCGGTCGCCAATGATTGCAATCTTCTTACGCATGCTCGACTTCTCAGTTTGCCCTGGACGCGGCCATCGACCGCCAGACCGGCCGCAGCGCCTCATGCGCCAATGTGTAGGACGGAACCGCCCGCTCATAGATCGCGGCAAGTTTTCGGTCGCTCGGTTCCGTCGCGCCCAGCAGCGGCGTGACCCATTCGCCGACGCATTCGTCCATCGAACTGTATTGGCCGACGCAGACCGCAGCGATCATCGCGGCGCCCGCCGCACCGGCTTCCTCGCGTTGGCTGGTGCGAATGTCGGCGCCGACGACAGCGCCGAGGATCTTGCGCAGAGCCGGGCTTCTGGCCGCGCCGCCGGTCAGCCGGATTTCGCTCGGCAACGGCCCCATGGCGGCGTAGCAATCGCGCGACGCGAATGCCAGCCCCTCAAAAACAGCGCGAACCATATCGGCATAACCGTGCCGCGACGAAATGCCGACGAAACCGGCCCTGGCATTGGCATCGACGAACGGCCCGCGCTCGCCGGCCTCCGACACATAGGGCTGATAGAGCAGCGAGGCCGGCTCCGATGACGATATCCATTCGTCGACCAGCGCGATCATCTCGCCATTGCTGCGGGTGATGCCTTGCGAGGCGAGTATGCCGGAGGCGAGGCTAAGGATCCAATCGATGTTGAGCGTCGCTGCCATGTTCGACTGCATCTGCGCAAAGACGCCGGGCGCCGGCATCGTCATCGTGTAGCCGGTCCTGGCCTCGTTGAGCAGCACCTCGTCCGGCGTCTGAGCAAGCCGCATATGCATGCCGGTGGAGCCGATGATCGAGCAGCCAGGCTTGCGCTCGCGGTCGAGCAGGCCGGCGCCGAGCGCGGTGCAGGCCACGTCGACATAGGCCAGTACCACCGGCGTACCGGAAAGCAGCCCGGTCGCTTTGGCAGCCGCCGCCGACAGGCCGGCGCTATGCCTGGTGCCGTCGACGATCGGCGGCAGCAGATGCCTGAGGTCGGCGACGCCGAGCACCTCAAGCACCTCGTCGCAATAGCCGCGGGTGCGAAAGTCGCCAAAGGTGAAGGTGCCCTCGGAAGGATCGGTGGCGCGTTCGCCGGTCAGGTTGAAATAGAGCCAGTCCTTGCAATGGAACGCTGTCGCGGCGCCGGCAAGCCTGTCAGGCGCGTTGCGCTTCATGAAGGCAAGCTGCGGCCCCTGCTGGCAGGCCGCGAGCCCGCTGCCGGTCTTTTCGAAACGAAGCCGGTCATCGGGGCGCGCGCGGATCTCCTCGACGATGGCGGCAGCGCGCGCGTCGAGCCACAGCCAGCCCTTGGCGACCGGCTCACCGTCCTTGTCGATCAGCCAGGTGCCGTCGCCCTGCCCGGTCACCGCGATCGCAATGATGCGGCTGGCGAGGTCCGGCACCTTGTCGGCAAGCTGTCGCAATGTGGTCGCCGTATCGGTCCAGGTGCGTGCCAGATCCTGCTCGGCGCCGCCGCCCGGCAAGGTCTCGTACCGGTTCGGTACCGCCGCGGCCGCGAGCTGCCGGCCCGCCGTGTCGAAGGCGACGGATTTGATGACAGACGTGCCGGCGTCGATGCCGATCAGCACATCCCGCATCAGGCAAGCTCCATGCCGTGCGAAATGGCCATGCCGCTGGACTGATCGAAGACGTGCAGATTTTTCGGATCGATGCTGATGTTGATCGGCGCGCCAAGCTCCAGCCGGGTCCGGTCATGTTCGACCAGGACCAGCGAGCCGCCGGCGAAATCCGCCGCGATATGGGTCTGGTCGCCGAGCCATTGGTTGGCCGAAACCGTCGCCGGCACGCCGTCCTTCGAGCGGCGAACCGCATAGGGCCTGACACCGATGACGACCCGCTGCCGTTTGAGCAATTCGTCGCGAACCGAGCCGCTGAACGCGTCCTTGTCATAGTCGAGTGAAAGCCCGTCGGGCAGCCGCAGATTGATCTTGTCGGCGGCCGTGCCGACATAGGCCTCGAAGACATTCATCGGCGGCTCGCCGACGAACGTGCCGGTGAACAGGTTGGCCGGCCGCTGCTTGAGCATATTGGGCGTATCGAACTGCTGCAGCACGCCGCCTTCCATCACCGCGATCCGGTCGGCCAATGCATTGGCCTCGGTCTGGTCGTGAGTGACCAGGATCGCGGTCAAGCCGCGCTCCTTGATGAAGTGCTTGATGCGGCCGCGCAGCACCGCGCGAAGCTGCGGCTCGAGCTGGCCCATCGGTTCGTCCAGCAGATGCAGGTCGGCCTCGCGGATCAGTGCCCGGCCGAGGCTGGCGCGCTGCTGCTGGCCGCCGGAGATGGAACTCGGATAGCGCTCAAGAATGTCCTCGATCTCGAGCAGCTTGGCGATGCTGGCAACTTTCGCGTCGACCTGACTTTTCGGCAGCCTGGCCGCCTTCAGCGCAAACGCCATGTTCTCGCGCACGGTCAGCGGCGGATACAGCGAATAGCCCTCGAACGCCATCGCCACATTGCGCCTGACCGGCGGCAGCGTGTGCACCTTGCGGCCGGCAACCGAAATGCTGCCGCGCGAGACCTCTTCGAAGCCGGCGATCATGCGCAATGTCGAAGTCTTGCCGCAGCCAGACGAGCCGAGCAGTGCGACGATCTCGCCCTTGTCGATTTCCATCGTCAGATTCTGAACGGCGTGCACACCTCGGTCGATCGGGCCGTAGAATTTGTCGACGCCGGAAATGGTGAGTGCGCTCTGGCTCATGCCGCTTCTCCGCTGCGCAAATTGACGACGTTTTTCGAGCCGATACGGTCGCCACTGGCACGATCGAACAGCAGGGCGCTTTTGCCGTCGACGGCGATATGGGCCCTGCCCTCGGTTTGACCCGCTGTTCCGGCCGGCCGGGAGACCAGGATTTCGCGACCGCGCACGGTGCGCACCAGCGTGACGATCTTTTCGTTGAGCGGCGTCTCCGCCTCGACGGTCACCGGAATGGCCGCGGGTGTTCCTTCGTCGACGAAGCGCAGCGCTTCGGGCCGCAAGCCGATCACGCAATCGCGGCCGACCGTGGCGTCATAGGCGCCGGTCAGATGGACCTGGACATTCGACAGACCGACATAGATGCCCTTGGCATCGCGCGACGGCTTGACGTCGAGCAGGTTGATTGTCGGATCGCCGAACAGCCGCGCGATCTCGATGTTGGCCGGCTCGCGATAGATCTGCTCGGGCGTGCCGAGCTGCTTGATGACGCCTTGCGACATCACCGCGATGCGATCGCCGAGCGCCATGGCCTCCTTGTAGTCCTGGGTGACGTAGACGACGGTCGCACCGCGATCTGCCAGCAGCCTCGGCAGTTCGAGCCGCATTTCGAAGCGCAGTTTGGCATCGACGTTGCGCAGCGGGTCGTCGAGTAGCAGCACCGGCGGCGAGCCGACCAGAGCGCGGGCGAGCGCGGTGCGTTGCTTCTGGCCGTTGGACAGCGCCCGTGGCTTATGGCTGAGCACGTGGCCGATCTTCAGCAGCTTGGCGACGCTCTCGACACCCGCCTTCATCGCGCTTTGCGACGATCGCTTGGCCTGAAGCGGCGTGGCGATGTTGTCGAAGGCGGTCATGTGCGGAAACAGCGCGAAATTCTGGAATGCCATGCCGACGCCGCGGAACTCGGCGTCAAGATCGGTCATGTCCTCGCCGCCGATGAAGATTTTTCCCTCATCAGGGTCGATGACGCCGGCGACGAGCCGCAGCAGCACCGTCTTGCCGGCGCCGGACGGTCCGAACAGGACCAGGGTTTCGCCGTCGGCGACGCTCAACGACAGATTGTCGAGCACAGTCTGGCTCTTGTAGCGCTTGACGACATTTCGCAATTCGAGGCTGGCCATCGAAGCTATCCTTTCACCGCGCCGAGCGACAGGCCTTCGACGAGATAGCGCTGCGCGTAAAGGGCGAGCGCCAGCGTCGGCGTGATCGACAGCACGATCGCTGCCGAGATCTGGCCGTACTGGATGCCGGAGGAGGTGATGAAGGCGAGCGCGCCGACCGTCACCGGCTGCTTGTCGGCCGAAGCGAGCACGAGCGCGAAGATGAAATTGTTCCAGGCGAAGATGAAGGCGAGCAGGCCGGCAGCCGCGATGCCGGGGCCGGCGAGCGGCAGCGCGATCTTGCGGAAGGTGGCGAACCAGGAATGGCCAGCGATGCGATAGGCATATTCGATATCGGCCGGGATGTCCTCAAAATAGCCGCGCACGATCCACAGGATCAGCGGCAGGCAGATCAGCTGATAGACCCAGATCAGCCCGATATAGGTGTTGGCCAGTCCAAGCTTCTGGAAATAGAGGGTGAGCGGCAGCAGCACCAGCAGCGCCGGCGCGAACCGGAACGACAGCAGCGTGAAGGCGATGTCCTCCGAGCCGCGGAATTTGTGCCGGGCAAAGGCGTAAGCGGCGGGGACGCCGAGCAGCAGCGCGACGGCGACCGAGGTGACCGACAGGAACACCGAATTCCACAGGTTGCGCATGAAGGCGATGTCGAGCGTGCCGGCCGCCGTGGTCAGCTTGCCGGTGATCAGCGCGGTGTAGTTGGCCAGCGTCGGCTTGAAGACAAGCTGCGGCGGAATCCGCAGGATGGTCTCGTTGGTCTGGAAGGACATCATGAGGATCCAGACGATCGGGAACATGAAGAAGATCACGACCAGCGTCAGCGCTATGCCACGCAGGATGCGTTCGAGAAGCGAGGTGTGTTCCATCCCGGCCTCCTATGCCAGGCCGCGGGCGCGTTCGCGCAGCCGCAGCCAGTTCTTGATGAAGATGTTGGAGAGGAAATAGGTGATCGCCCACAGGATGATCATCAGCGCCGCCGAGCGGCCGACATTGGTCGACTGGAAGAAATTGAGATAGGCCTCGACCTGGAAGACGGTCAGCGTGTCGCCCGGACCGCCCTGGGTCATGGCATAGATGATGTCGAACTGCTGGATGGAATCCAGCAGGCGAAACAGCGTCGCCGTCAGGATGTAGGGCGTCAGCATCGGCAAGGTGATGCGGAAGAACACAAAACTCCGCGGCACGCCGTCAAGTGCCGCCGCCTCGAAGGGCTGCGTTGGCAGGCTGCGCAGGCCGGCAAGCAGCAGGATCATGATGAAGGGCGTGTAGACCCAGACATCGACAAGCACCACCGTGAAAAGCGCGGTCGACGGCGACGAAGCCCAGCGGAAATCCTGCAATCCGATCAGGCTGGCGAGGTAGCTCAGCACGCCAAAGCCGGGATTGGTCATCAGCTTCCACATCAGCGCGGCAAGCGCCGGCGCCGTCATCAGCGGCATCAACAGCATGATCGAGATGAAGTTGTTCAGCGTCGAGCGCTTCTGCAGCAGCATGGCGATGCCGAGACCGAGAAGCAGTTCAAGCAGCACGGTGATGCCGGCATAGAGCAGCGATATCTCCAGCGTGTTCCAGAACCTCGGGTCGGTGAAAAACGAGATGTAGTTGTCGCCCCAGTTGAACTGCCGCGCCCAGGGCTGGCTCAGCCGGTAGCGCTGGAACGAGTAGACGACCGACGTGAAGAACGGGATCAGGATGCCGATGCAGACGAGCAAGGCCGGCAGGCTGAGCACATAGGGCAGCACTTTCTTGCTGATCCTGAAGCCGGAAGGCCTGTTTCTTTGCATTGTCGCCGTAGTCATCGTGGCTCACCCGTCATCTCTATTGCTTCGCCCTGCCGGCCGCCCAGGGAGCTAGGCGGCCGGTTGGGCGAGTGGCGGCACCGCCGTTGTTTGAACATCGGAATTTCCCAAAACCGATTTGGGTCCGATGCTCCAGGCGCCGCTTCGCAGTGGAATGGCCGGCTGGCCCGCAGCAGCGGGCCGGCCGGCCGCCAGGACTCAGCCGAGCCCGGCTTCCTTGAGCTGGCCGTCGACGCTGCTGGCCAGCATGTCGAGGCCTTCGTCGACCGGCACTTCCTTGGCCACCATCTTCTGCAGCGTCGCCGCCCATTCGGTGGTCAGATCGAAGAACAGCGGCTGCGGGGTGAACTTGATGCTGGCGCCGGGCGCCGAAACGTCGAACATCTCGACATAACCCGGATAGCTCTTGTTCAGCTTCTCGCGGAACATCTGGTCGTTCCAGACCGACTGACGCACCGGATTGACGAAGTCCATCTCAGTCGCACCGAACAGTGCATGCTCGGGCCCTGATGCCCATTGCATGAAGTACCAAGTGGCGTCCTTGTCCTTCGAGAAATTGGACATCGACAGCGACCAGATCCAGATGTTGGGCGTCGGAGCCTTGGCGGCGGGATTGGCCTTGAAGGCAGAGAAGGCGAGCTTGCCGGCCATCTTGTTGTCGCCGCCGTTCATGAAGTAGCCGAGGATGTCGGCGTCGAAGATCATCGCCGAGGCGCCGGCGCCAAGGTCGGTGCCGACCTGATACCAGGTGTAGGTCGACCAGTCCTTGGGGCCGCTCTCCTGGATCATCTGGACCCACTGCTTGTGGAAGGCCTTGGATTCGGCGGTGTTCATCGCGGCCGACAATTTGCCGTCAGCCGAGACGTTCAGGTCCTTCTGGTCAAAGTTGGCATAGGCCGACAGGAAGCCGGGATGGATCGTCGCCCAGGAGCGCGAGCCGCGCACGCCGATGCCGTAGACGCCGCCGCCGACATCCTTGGTGAGCTTGGCCGCCGTAGCGACCATCTCGTCCATATTGCCGGGAACGCTGACCCCGACCTTGTCGAACATGCCCTTGTTGTAGGTGATGTTGTTCTGTTCGAAGCCCCACGGAATGCACCACTGCTTGGCGTCGTCGGAACCGAGCACGCCGCCGGGCTGACCGTTCCAGGCACAGGACTTCCTGACACCGGGCAGGAAGTCGTCCCAGGCATAGTTCACGTTGGTCTTGGTCGGATCCTTGATCCACTCGTTAAGGTCGGTGATCCAGCCGGCCGGGCCATAGGTCCAGGTCATGTAGGCGCCGGTCATGAAGGCATCGTATTCAGGCGAGCTGGCCGACAGCGCAGCGGTGACCTTGTCGAAATAGACATCCTCCGGGAAGACGTCGTAGACGACTTCCATGCCGGTCAACTTCTTGAAGTTTTCAAGGTTGGCGATCATCGCATCCGCGTAAGGATGCTTGTTGAGCAAGAGCTTGATGGTCTTGCCCTTGTGCGCCTGCCAGTCGAAATCCGCCGCCAGCGCACGGGTCTGCCCCAGGTTGAGCAGCGTTCCGGCCGTGCCGGCGGCAAGGCCCATCGCGCCAAGGCCCTTGATCAGCCCACGACGATCGACTTGTCCGCGCAGGAACGCGTCGATCAGGTCTTTTTCTTTCTCATGCATTTGTCTTCTCCTCCACAGGGTAGTTTCAATCGAATGGCTGCCGGCTACCCGACCGGCGTCTGCTCCACGAGTTTTCGCGCCGTCCGCTCATCGGTGACCAGGCCCTTGAGATAGCGGCCCTCCAACACCGATTTGATGGCACGAACCTTCACCTTGCCGCCGGCAACGGCGACAATCCTGCGATTGCTGATGTCTTCGCGCGCCAGCGCCAGCGCGCGGTTGGAAAGCGTCGTCTCGACCGCCTTTCCAGCATCGTCGAAGAAATGGCCGAGCAGTTCGCCGACACCGCCGTTGCGTCGGATCTCCTCCATTTCGCCCTTCTCGATCATTCCGGTAGCGACCAGCGAGGCCTCGCGCTCGGCAGTGCCGATGCCGGCGATGAGCAGGTCGGCGGCCTTGCCGAGATCAAAAACCTCGCTGATGCCCTTCTGCCCAAGCAGCACGGTTCGATCCTCGACCGTGTTGGCGAACATCGGCACCGGCATCACATAGGCTTCGGCGCCGGTCCGTTCGGCCAGGCGGTGAATGACGTCGTGCGGATTGGCCGAGAACTTGCGCGTCAGGCCGCCGAGCAATGAGACGAATCGGGTCTTTTCGGCCGATATGCGCGGCAGATATTCGACGCAGGCGGCGAGCGTGCGGCCATGGCCGACGCCGATCAGCGTATCCTCGCCGCGTTCGATCTCACGCTTGAGGAACTGCGCGCCGGCGATGCCGAGCGCCTTGAGCGGCAAGTCCTCGCCATCGAAGTCGGGAACGACCTCGCAATAATCGAGGCCGTAGCGGCTGGACAAATCGTCTTCAAGCGCGACGCATTCCGACACTTCGCCGTCGATATAGACTTTGACCAGCCCTTCCTGATTGGCCTTGGTGATAAGGCGATGCGCCTTGAGGCTGGTCAGGCCAAGCCGCTTGGCAACCTCCGACTGGGTCAGCCCGCCAGCATAATGGAGCCAGGCGGCGCGCGTCGCCATACTGGTTTCATCGTCGCGCAGGAGGCCGTTTCCAAAACCAACCATTTCCGCCCTAAGATATTTTTATCAGGTGATGCAAAATTTTTCACAAGGTGTCGCAGGAGTCAAGCGTCGCAGCGTTCAAATCACCTTGAGAGGGCAAAAAAAGGCCTGCTGAAGCAGCCATCGTGCAGGGCGGTGCCAGTCTGAAATGCCATGCCTGTCGACCTGAAGGGCAAAGGCTGAACGGCTCGCTCCAAGCGAACCAGTTGCATGGCCGCAAAGGCCTGCTCCCGTTCAATGAGCGCATAACTGGGCTGACCGACGCCAACCGCCGATTTGCTGAAAATGCTCTGCCCGCCGAATGGCGGTGGAGCTCGCTTGCGGATCAGGCGAATTCGGGCAAGGAGGACAGGGGCCGAGAAGTATCGATCTTCACATTGCGAGAGCTACAATAATTCTTCACGAACGGCTATCTATCCTGGCGACAGGTGTTTGGTTCGAGTCACGAGGGGCGCGGCTTGGAATTCGATTTGAAGACCATTGAGGCGCTTGCTCCCGATCAGGCGTCGCTGAGCGCCGCCTCCAAGCTGACCAAACGATCGAACTGGCCGCGGCTCGAAAAGCATGAGCCCCAGGCGCTCATCTGGGGTGAATGCCAGGGCTCCGGCTCCAATCCATATCGGGTGGTGGTCGACACCGGCGATCACGGCTACAAATGCACCTGCCCGTCGCGAAAATTCCCGTGCAAGCACACGCTGGCGCTGATGTGGATTGCCGCCACCGCGCCAGCCAGTTTTGCAGCCGCTGAATCCTCGCCTGAATGGGTGAATGACTGGCTTGGCCGGCGCAGGAAGACGACGCCACCGCCAGCGCAACCGATAGAAGGTGTGGCAGCCAAAAGCATTGATGAGGCTGCACGGACGGACGACAGCGCCGCCGTCGAAGACGGTGCGGCGGTGGAGCGTCGTGAGGCTGCGCAGCGCAAGCGGGCGGAAGACACACGACAAGCAGTGTCGGCGGCGCTCGATGAACTCGATCAATGGATCGCCGACCAGTTGCGGCTTGGTCTTTCCGGGTTTGTCGACGGCAGCGGCGACCGTTGCCGCCGGATTGCCGCGCGGCTGGTCGACATGAAGGCAACCGCGCTTGCCGGTCGCATCGACGAGATCCCTTCGCGGCTGATGGCGCTGCGCAGCTAAGAAAAACCGGATGCGGCGATCCGTGAGCTTGGCAAGCTTGTGCTGCTGGCCAAGGCATGGCGGGCGTCGCCCGACGACCCAGAGCTGAAGCGCCTCGTATCGACCTCTGAACCCGCGAACAGGTTCTGGCCAATCCGGATGCAAGACAGGTCGAAAGCTTCTGGGAGGTTCTGGGCGAGAAGATCGAGAGCCGCCGTGACGGTCTCGTCAGCCATTCGACCTGGCTGCTCGATCTGAAGTGCGCTACCCCGCAATTTGCCGTGCTGCTCGATTATTTTCCGGCTTCTGCCGGACGCCGGTCCAACGCTTTTGCGCCGGGCGATCGTTTCGATGCCCGGCTGGTCTTCTATCCATCACGCAAGCCGCTGCGCGCACTGGTGGCAGAACGCATGGGTGAAGTGACGTCCGGCGCGTGGCCTGATTTCAGCTTTGGCGCTGCAAAGGACCCACTCGCCACGCATGCTTCCTATCAGGATGCTGCGCCTTGGATTACCGATTGTCCTCTCATACTGCCGCCTGGTGCGATCCTGGTCGATGACCGCGGCACAGGCTGGTGGCAGGCCGCGGATGATCCGCAAGGGATCGCCTTGCCGATCGCAGGCGCTGTCAATCAAACATTGCTCGGCCTCGACCTTGCGGCCACGGCAGCGCTCTGGGATGGCGCCCGGCTTGACCTTCTGGCGGCTCAAAGCGGATTCGGGAGGCTTGACCTGTCGTGAACGAGGGCGAGCAAACAGGCCTGGCGACAATGCGCGATTGCTGGATCACCGGCGGAGCCACCTTCGATCTGGCTCCGACCGCCTGGAAGACGATCGCCGGCGGTGCAAGTCCCGACGAGCAGGAGCGCCGGCTCCTGGCAATCGCAGCACAAGCGCTCGACGTCGCCCTGCGGCCGGCGGCGCCGAAGACGCTCAAGCGCCGGCCGCCGCTGCCCAGGCTTGCGCTCCCGATGCTGCCGGAGCGGTTGCGGCCGCTGTTGAGAGCCGCTCTGAAACATGCGGTCGACGCGCGACGCAAGACGCGCGTGGTGACGCTTGTCGCCAGCCGCGGCTTTGTGCTCCATCCGATGGACTGGATGCCCGTCGCGTCGGATCAGAACAGTCCGGACGTCTACGCCCCCTGGATCGACTGGCAAGCAAGCGTGGACGGGGAGAGACATGCCCCGCAAGAGAAACTGACGGCGGAAAATTGGGATGAGTTCTATCCCGCCGCGCGACGCATCGCGCTGGCAGACATGCGCCGCAGTGAACCGGCTTCGGCTCGACTGCTGATCGAGGCCAAGGCGTCGGGCGAGCCCGCCGAGGTCAGGCTTGCGCTCGTCGAACTCATGCGCTTCGGCCTGAATCCTGAGGACGCGCCGTTCCTTAAAAGCCTTTCCGCCGACAGGTCCGGCAAGGTGCGCGAACTGGCTGGCCGGCTGCTGGCAAGGTTGGGAGAGCACGGCCGTTCAGACGATGGCGGACCGGGTGATCCCGCAGCTGAACTCGCCGCTTTCATCAGCGAAGGCAAATCCGGCTTCATCCGCCGCCGCAGCATCTACACGCCGGCGAAGTTGAAATCGCCGGCGCAGGAGACGCGTCGCGCCGAATTGTTCGAGACCTGCAATCTCGTCGACCTGGCCGCGCGGTTCAGTGCTACCGAACCTGAGTTCATAGGCGCCTGGCAATTCGGCGCCGACAACAATGCCGACATCCTGATCGCACGAATGGTCGCCGCTTCGGGGAGCGACGCCGCGGTGACGCATATGGCCGACGCACTTGTCGCCGATGGCGGCAAGCCAGCGCTGTTCGTACTGCACCTCACGCCGCGCCTGGACAGTCGCAGAAAACGAGCCCTCGTCCGGCTGATCCTCAAGCAAGCGAATTACCTCAACGCGATCAATCTGGCGGAAGGCATTGATGCTGGCTGGCTGGAATGGGGCGATCTTTCGAATGGGTCGGCTGTTGCGGCGCTGCGGTCCGCCGTTGCGGGAAACGACGACGCCATGCGCCGAGGCGCCGACGATATACTGGAAACGATCGGCTTCCTTGCCACGGCGACCACGGCAGCAAAATTGATCGACGAGGTCGTCGCAGCCGGCATGCCGCCCGCAGCCCCATCACTCAGTGTCCTGCGTCTCAACGCGGCGCTGGCCGAACATCAGTCTAGAACCGACACATGATCAATCCGGAGAATTCACATGAACGCTGCCATCCGTCTCCCGGTCGAGCAGGCCTATGCCTCTGAATTGCAGGCGCTGGCGCGCGGTGACGACAGGCAAAAGCCTGCCGGCTGGAGCCTCTCGCCACAAGCTGTGCTGACTTATCTGCTGGGCGGGAAGGCCGGTGACGGCACGCCGGTAACGCCAAAATATGTCGGTCGCCGCCGACTGATGGAGACCGCGGTGGCAACGCTCGCCACCGACCGCGCATTGTTGCTGCTCGGCGTTCCCGGCACGGCCAAATCCTGGGTGTCGGAACATCTGGCCGCCGCCATCATGGGCGACTCGACGCTGATCGTGCAGTGCACGGCCGGCACCGACGAGAACCAGATCCGCTATGGCTGGAACTATGCGCAACTTCTGGCAAAGGGCCCGAGCCAGGAAGCATTGGTGCCGACGCCGCTGTACCGCGCCATGCAGACCGGCAAGCTCTGCCGGCTCGAGGAACTGACGCGCATGGGCTCGGATGTGCAGGACACGCTGATCACCGTACTTTCCGAAAAGATGATGCCGATCCCGGAATTGAACACATCGATCTATGCCCAGCGCGGCTTCAACGTCATTGCCACGGCAAACAATCGGGACAAGGGTGTGAATGAACTCTCCTCGGCACTCAAGCGTCGCTTCAATGTCGTGGTGCTGCCATTGCCGGAAGACATGGCTGAAGAGGTGGCGATCGTCTCCAAGCGGGTCGACGAGATGGCCGGCGGGCTCGACCTGCCGGTGCCGAAAAATGTCGGCGAGGAGATAGCCCGGGTATTGACCATCTTCCGTGAATTGCGGTCCGGTGCGACCGCCGACGGCAAGGTGACGCTGAAGACGCCCTCGGGCTCGCTGTCGACCGCCGAGGCGATCGCGACGATGGTTGGCGGGCTGAGCCAAGCGGCGTGGTTCGACAGCGGCAAGCTCGGCGCCGAAGGTCTCGCCGCCAGCCTTGTCGGCGCGATCGTTAAAGACCCGGTACAGGACAAGGCAGTGCTTGAGGAATATCTGGAAACAGTGCTCAAGAAGCGGCCTGACTATGCGGGCTACTATGCGGCCTTGAACGCAGCGATCTGACGCGTCATGGGGCACAGCGACGTCGCCTATTTCGGCATACGCCATCACGGGCCGGGCTCCGCCGACAGCCTTGTGCAGGCATTGCAGGATTTGCAGCCGGTCGCCGTGCTGATCGAGGGGCCTATCGATGCCTCCGCGCTGCTGCCGTTGCTGGCCCGCCCGGAGATGCAGCCGCCGGTAGCACTGCTTTGCTATTCGGAGGAGGATCCGGCTTCGACAAGCTTCTGGCCATTCGCCGAGTTCTCGCCGGAATATCAGGCGGTCCTTTGGGCCGTGGACAACAAGGCGGCGTTGCGCTTCATCGACCTGCCGTCGTCGGCGCGCTTCTCGGAAGCGGCGGTCGACGGCGCGGAAAAAGTCGATGCTGACGATGCGAAGGAGTCAAGCAAGCGTGATGATGTGGCTCCGCATCGGCGTGATCCGATAGGCACGCTGGCCCGCGCCGCCGGCTATGAGGATGGCGAAAGCTGGTGGTCGGACATCATCGAGCAGAATCCGGAACCAGGCCCCATATTCGCCGCCATCTCCGACGCGATGATAACGCTGAGGGATGGTGAAGGCTCGATCGCGCAGTTCGAGGCCCAGCGCGAAGCGCATATGCGGCTCGAAATCGCTGCGGCGCGCAAGGAATTCGACGGACCTATCGCCGTCGTCTGCGGGGCGTGGCATGTGCCGGCACTGCAGGCGACACACATGCAGAAAAACGATCAAGCCCTGCTTAAGGGGATTGCGAGACGCAAGAGCACGATGACATGGGCGCCGTGGACGGGACCGCGTCTGGCGCTGGGCTACGGCTATGGCGCGGGCGTCGTCGCACCCGGCTGGTGCAAGCATCTCTGGCGCACGCGCGGCCGGCGCGATGCAGCAACCTTGTGGCTTGCAATGATTGCAGCGGTGCTGCGGGTGAAGGGTCACCTGGTCTCGACCGCTTCGCTGATCGAAGCGGAGCGGCTCGCCCGCACGCTCGCCGCGATTCGCGAGCGGCCGAAACCCGGGTTTGAGGAATTGCGCGACGCCGCAATTGCGGCTCTGTTCAACGGCGAAGCGTTGCTGTGGGCCGTGGTCGAGGCCGAGCTGCTTCTAGGTGCGGACGTCGGCGAAATTCCACCCGACACGCCGTTGGCGCCGTTGATCGAGGATCTGCAGCGCAACCAGAAGGCGGCGCGGCTGAAACCTGAAGCGCTGGAGCGGGAACTATCCGTCGACCTGCGAAGCGACAGCGGGCTGTTTCGTTCGACATTGCTGCATCGGCTGAACGTGCTTGGTGTGCATTGGGGCAAGTTGACGGACGCCGGTCGCAGCCGTGGCACGTTCCGCGAGCGGTGGACCCTGGCCTGGGAGCCGGAATATGCCGTTCGCCTGGTGGAGAACCTGATCTACGGGCCGACCATCGAAAAGGCTGCCAACGGCCGCCTGATACAGATCATCCAAGCCGCAGCAACCCTCGATACGCTTGCGGCACTGGTCCAGGGCGCCATCACGGCAGGCCTGTCGGAAGCATCGACCGCCGGTCTCGCGGCCCTGGAGGCGCGCGCGGCGCGCAGCAGCGAATGCCTGGAGATTCTGGCCTCGGTGCCGCCGCTCGCCGACATCATCCGCTACGGCGAGGCGCGCAAAACCGAGACGAACCGGCTTTCCGGCCTCATGGAGCGGCTGATCGTCGAAGGTGCGATCGCACTTCCCTATGCGGCACGCGACCTGGATGAGCAGGCCGCCGCGACGCTGGTAAGAGCGATGCGCAAGGCCGATGAGGCGATCAGGCTGGTGGAGCCGGGGGAAGACGTGCTGAACGGATGGCGCAACGGGCTGGCTGCCGTTCTCGAGGGGTCGCGGGCGACGGCGCTATTGGCCGGATGCGCCGCGCACCTGCTCTACGAGGCCGGCCGCCTGTCCGCCGAAGCCGCAGCCGAGCTGCTCGGGCGACGCCTGTCGCCGGGCACGCCAGTCGCCGAGGCGGCGGGGTTCTTCGAGGGCTTCTTCAGCACAGCTGGTCAACGGCTGATCTATGACGAAGGTCTCCGCAGCGCGGTCGATTCCTGGCTCAAATCTCTCGACGAAGATGCTTTCATCGCGCACCTGCCGTTGCTGCGCCGCGTCTTTTCCAATCTGGACAGCATGGAGCGCCGGCGGCTGATCGAAGCGATTCTCGGCCGCGCCGCGCGCTTGCCGGCTGGCCTGACGCCGACGCCGGACGGCGGCGAGGCATGGCGCCGACACCTGGAACGGCTTGGACCAATTGCTCATGGGAGGAAACGGCAATGGATGACGAGGGCGAAATGAACGGGCCCGGCCCACGCACGGCCGATGCCGGAGGGGAGCGCCGCTGGCGCCTGGCGATCGGCGCCGATGACGAGGCGTCGGCGGCACTTTCCAGCGACGACAAACGACTTTCGGCGGCACTCGATGCTCTCTACGGCGATGGTGCCAGCGCGGCGGCCAGTGACCCGCGCAAGCGGCGTGGCGGGCTTGGCCGCTCGGCACCGCGCGTTGCGCAATGGATGGGGGACATTCGCTCCTTCTTTCCCGCGCAGGTCGTTCAGATCGTCCAGAAGGACGCTTTCGAACGGCTGGACCTGAAGCAGATGCTGATGGAGCCGGAGTTCCTCAAGGCGATCGAGGCGGACGTCAACCTGGTCGCCGACCTGATTTCACTGCGTTCAGTCATGCCGGCCAAGACCAAGGACATCGCCCGCACGATCATCGCCGACATCGTCGCCAAGCTGATGCAGAAGCTGGAGCAGAAGACCGCCGAGGCGATACGCGGCGCGCTCGACCGATCGAAGCGCACCAAACGTCCGCGTGCGCGCGATATCAACTGGCAGCGCACCATCTCGGCGAACCTTCGCCACTACCAGCCCGAGCACAAAACTATCGTGCCGGAGAAGCTGGTTGGTTTCATGCGCAAGCAGCGTCGGCTAGTCGACCTTGACGAAGTCGTTCTCTGCGTCGACCAGTCCGGCTCGATGGCAAGCTCGGTCGTCTACGCCTCGATCTTCGCGGCAGTGATGGCCTCGCTGCCGGTCGTGCGCACCAAGCTCGTCTGTTTCGATACGGCCATCGTCGACCTTACCGAAGAACTCAGCGATCCCGTCGAAGTGCTGTTCGGCGTGCAGCTCGGCGGCGGCACCGATATCAACCAGGCCGTCGCCTATTGCGCCGACCGTATCGAGCGGCCAACCAAGTCGCATCTGGTGCTGGTCACCGACCTCTACGAGGGCGGCAATGGCCAGGAATTGCTGCGGCGGCTGGCGGCGCTGGTTCGATCCGGCGTCAATGTCGTCGTGCTTCTGGCACTGACCGACCAAGGCCGGCCCGGCTATGATCCGGCAATGGCAGGTTCGGTTGCCGCACTTGGCATTCCGGTCTTCGCCTGCACGCCGGATTTGTTTCCAGACATGATGGCGGCGGCATTGCGCCGCGAGGATATCGGCGCCTGGGCGGCGGGAGCCGACATCAAGCTGGTTCGCGCCGAGACCGAGGCGCCCAGGGCGGACGACTGAGCCCCATGTTCCAGACCAGAGGGTTGCCGAACTCCCTGTCGCGGCTGGAAAGCGGCTGGACAGGTCAGCGATTGTGGCCGGCAGTTCCGCTATTTCATGTCCTTCAATCCCGCATGCGCCACGGCAATGCGGGCAGCGAGCGCCGCGTTGTTGCGGACCAGCGCGATGTTGGCCTTCAGGCTGCGGCCCTGCGAAAGCTCGTTGATGCGGGCGAGCAGGAACGGCGTCAGTTCCTTGCGACCGATGCCGCGTTTTTCGGCTTCCGCCACCGCCGCGGCGATCGTGCCATCGATGAAGGCTGGATCGAGCGCATCCAGTTGCGGAATTGGATTGGCGACGAGGATGCCTGTGCCCGAGCCGATCTGCTCGTGCAGCAGCATGGCCTGCGCAATGTCCTGCGGCGTATCGAGGCGGTGATCGGCTTTAAGTCCGCTGGAGCGCGTATAAAAAGCCGGAAAGTCGTCGCTCTGGTAGGCAATCACCGGCACGCGCTGGGTCTCCAGATATTCCAGCGTTTTTGCAATATCGAGGATCGATTTCACGCCGGCGCAGACGACGGTCGTGCCGGTCTGGCCGAGTTCGGTCAGGTCGGCCGAGATATCGAAACTGGCTTCGGCGCCGCGATGCACGCCGCCGACGCCGCCGGTCGCGAAAATACCGATGCCCGCCAATGCAGCGATCCGCATCGTCGCCGAAACCGTGGTTCCGGCCGAGCCGCCGCCCACCATAATGGCGGCGAGGTCGCGCCCGGACGCCTTGACCACGTCCTTTGCCGCTGCCAGCTGCTCCAGCTCGCGGTCGTCGAGCCCGACCTTGATCTTGCCGGCGACCACCGCGATGGTGGCGGGCACGGCGCCATTCTCGCGCACCACGGTCTCGACGCCGCGGGCAGTCTCCAGATTGGCTGGATAGGGCATGCCGTGGGTGATGATCGTCGATTCCAGCGCCACCACCGCGCGGCCTTCACGAAGTGCTGCCGCGACTTCGTCGTTCAGGTGGAGAAGGGAAGGTTTCATCGTCATTTCGCTTTCAGGGGTCGTCTGGCTTTCAGGCGGGAATGCGGTACATGCCGGCGGTGAGGAAGCGCGGCGACAGATCGGGATGGACGCTGGATTCGCTCTCGGTGGTCAGCGTGGCGAGCAACGCCCCGGTGCGCGCCGAGTCGAGCACGGGATCGCCCGAAAGCACCTTGTACAGGGTGCCGGCAATCATTGCGTCGCCGGCTCCGGTGATGTCGACGGCGCGGGCCGGGACGGAACGCATCGTTGCCACGCCGCCTTCGGTCGCGACCGCAAATCCGTGCGCGCCCATGGTCACGATCACCCCGCTGGCGCCGGCCGCGCGCAGCGCCGCCGCTGCCTCTTTCGGCTTCAGCCGCTTGTCGGCATCGGTGATGCCAAGCATCGTATTGGCCTCGTCATGGTTGGTGAATAAAAGGTCGATGCCGGTCAGGTCCTTCGGCAGGCGCGCCGATTTCGGCGACGACACCGTGTCGACGGCGAGCTTGAAGCGTGCGCCCTGCTTGCGTGACATCAGCGCCGCGATCGTCGCGGCCGGCAGGTTGCAGTCGATGAACACCCAATTCGCCGAAGCCAGATGCGGCCAGAAACGGTCGAGGCAGGAGGGCGAAAACAGATCGAAGATCTCCATGTCGGCGATGCCGAGCACGAGATCGTTGTTGAGATCGAGGATAGCCGCATATTCCGCCGTCGGCCGCTCCGTGGTGGTGATGACCTGGCTGACGTCGGCGCCGAGGTCGCGCAGATGCCGCACCAGCGAGCGGCCGGTCTCGTCGTCGCCGACAATCGAAACGAAGCTTATGTCGACGCCGAGGCGGACAAGGTTCTCGGCGACGTTGCGGGCGACGCCGCCGAAGCTGCGGTAGCCGGCGACCGGGTTCGACGTCCCGAAGATCAGATCCTTCCTGGCGTGGTACTTGCGGTCGAGGACGGCGCCGCCGATGCAGATCATGCGCTTGGACGCCGGCAAGACATAGCCGCGGCCAAGAATGTAGCCCTTGTTGACGAGCTGCACGATGTGGGCCGCGACGGTCGAGCGGGCAATGCCGAGCGCGGTCGCTATATCCTGCTGGCCGGCGAACGGGTTCGCCGCAATGAGATCCAGCACTGCCTGTTCCTGTGCTCCAAGGTCGTCCATCGCCTCACCCCGGTCCGCGCAATTCATGCTGAACTTTGATCAACAACAGATGATGTTGTCAACATTTGTTTGGCTGGCGAGCCTGTCGATGCCAGTCTCTGGTACTGGTCAACGCCCGGCGCCGCATCACATTACTTGTTGCCGATGGCAAGAAGTTTGAAAGCAGGCGGATGAACGAACAGGAGTTGATGGCGGAGCTGGAGCGGCTGGTTTCCGAGGATCGGAACCCGAGGACGATGGATATCGACCTGCTGCCGACCATCGATATCCTGCGCATGATCAATGACGAGGACAGCGGCGTTCCGGCCGCCGTCGAGAAGGTCATTCCGCAAATTGCTGCCGCGGTAGACCGGATCGTTGGTGCGTTTCAAAAAGGCGCGCGGCTTGTCTATATGGGCGCCGGCACGAGCGGCCGGCTGGGGGTTCTCGACGCCTCGGAGTGTCCGCCGACATTTGGCGTGCCCGAGGGCATGGTGCTCGGCCTGATCGCCGGCGGCCCGAATGCGCTGGTGCGGGCTGTGGAAGGCGCCGAGGATGATCCGCAACAAGGCATCAAGGCACTGCAGGGCATCAAGTTGACCGCCGACGATGTGGTGGTCGGCATCGCGGTCAGCGGCCGCACACCCTACGTCATTGGCGGCTTGACCTATGCAAGGCAGGTGGGAGCAACGACGGTGGCACTTTCCTGCAACCCCAGGTCAGTCATTGCCGGCATTGCCGACATTGCCATCTCTCCGCTTGTCGGCCCCGAGGTTCTCGCCGGCTCGACCCGGTTGAAGTCGGGAACCGCGCAAAAGCTGGTTCTCAACATGCTGACGACAGCCAGCATGATCCGGAGCGGCAAGAGCTACCAGAACCTGATGGTCGACCTCAATCCCAGCAACAAGAAGCTCGTCGCCAGGGCGGTCGGGATCGTGATGCAGACCACCGGCTGCACAGCGCAGCAGGCACGACGGGCGCTCGACCAGACCGGCAAAGACGTCAAGCTGGCGATACTGGTGACAATCACCGGGCTGGGCATCGAAGAGGCGCGCAAGGCGCTCGACAATGCGGGCGGGTTTTTGCGAAAGGCGATCGGCGAAAAGACGGCGTGAGCTGTCTGGATACCGGTATACCAGTATCCAGGATGGATCGACTTCGACAAAGGCAGGGGCATGGGAGACCTTGCTCCCCAAACGGATCCATCCGACACATCATTTCGACAGCGGGATTATCGAGATTCGCCCACCGGTAGGCGATCGCGCCAACGGAGCCTAACAAATGATGATTGCGAAAAGTGGCGAACCAATCTGGGCCGTCGGGTTGATGACCGGCACCGTGCTGGACGGCAATATCGATGTTGCGCTGATCAAGACCGACGGCGAGCGGATCGCGGATTTCGGCACCTACACACTGGCGCCCTACCCCGGATCGATCCGGACGCTGCTGGAGGAGACGCTGGATCAGGCCAGGGCGTGGAATTTTGCCGGACCGGAACCGGCGATCTTTCGCGAAGCCGAAGAAGCGCTGACGCGCGCCCAGTCGGCAGCCGTCAGGGATCTGGTCGAAAGCTACGGGCTGACGATGGCCGATATTGGCGTCGTCGGCTTCCATGGCCAGACCGTGCTGCATCGCGCCCCGCAAACCGGCCGGCTCGGCCAGACCCGCCAGCTCGGCGATGGGGCTTTGATGCATGCCATACTGGGGACCAAGGTCGCCTATGATTTCCGTTCGGCCGACATGCGCGCCGGCGGGCAGGGGGCGCCGCTGTCGGCCGCCTATCACGCCGCGCTGCTGCGCGATGCCGATATCAGCGGCGACACGGCGGTGCTCAATCTCGGCGGCGTCGCCAACATCACCTGGTGGGACGGCAAGGACAATGTCGTCGCCTTCGACACCGGACCGGCCAATGCGCCGCTTAACGATTTCATCAAGGCGAAAGGGCTGGGCGACATGGATCGCGACGGCGCGCTGGCGCGGACCGGCACCGTCGACGAAGACCGGCTGGCCAAGCTCCTGCAGCATCCCTACCTGGCCAAGCCCTATCCAAAGTCGCTTGACCGGTTCGATTTCGGCGCAGCCATGGCGGACGGGATGAACGCTGAGGATGGTGCCGCACTGCTGACGGCCTTCACCGCTGCGGCCGTCGGCAAGGCGCTCGACCTCCTGCCGCACCGGCCGAAGCGGCTGGTGGTCAGCGGCGGCGGCCGCCACAACCCGACGATCATGGCCATGCTCGCCAGCCGCGCCGGCGTCGAAGCGGTGCCGGCGGAGGCGCTCGGCTGGAAGGGTGACGCGGTCGAGGCGGAGTGCTTTGCCTTCCTGGCGGTTCGCGTGCTCAGGGGCCTGCCGATCAGTTTTCCGACCACCACCGGTGTGCCGCAGCCGATGCGCGGCGGACGCCTTGCCGGCTGATCAAGCCAGCAGTTTCTTCTGCAGGAAGACGCGGCTGCGACCGGCGGGAAAATCGGGAAGCACGCCGAACGGCCGATATCCCTGACGCTCATAGGCCTTGGCCGCCTGGGGATTGAAGGTGTCGATCAAGGCGCCATGACAGCCGCGTGCGACGGCCTCCTGTTCGGCTGCGTCCAGCATCCTGCCGGCCATGCGCTGGCCGCGCAGCCGCTCATCAACCCACAGCCACTGCACATAGAGCCAGCCCCAGGCGGTGTATCCCGAGATGCCGCCGACAACCGCTCGGTGCTCATCGCGCACGAACACGGCGAGCACCTTCCTGTTGGCCGGACCGACTTCGCTGTCGTTGAACGCGCTGAGCCGCTCCCCGAGAAAAGCGAGTTCTTTCGGCGAAGGGTCGGCGGTGGTTTCAAGCGTCATGTTCATCGCTTGTCCAGACAGGCTCACAGCCGGATACCCGTATACAGAGCTTTGTGGCACTTTCATTTTGCATTTATCGAAGGAAAGGCGGGGAGCGCAAGCGCTGCCGCCGCGTGGCTCCGCGACTACACGGGCCGCGGCGAATGCCACGCCGCCGCCGCAGCGGCAACCAGCATGAGCAGCGCGGCGACCATTGCCGATGCCGCAAAGCCGAAGCTGGAATAGAGCGGTCCGAAGGCGGTGGTGCCGACAAACACCGCGAGATAGGTCACTGCGCTGTTCAGGCCCATGATCGTGCCGCGCCGCGCCGGATCGAGCGCCGAGAGGCGCATCACCAGGACGTTCAGCCCGAAATGATTGGCAAGGCCCCAGAGCGCGACCATCGCGATGGTCAGATGGAAACTACTGCCTGCCGCGGCCAGCGCGACATAGACGGCCGCGACGAGGAGATAGGCGAACGGCATGACACGTCGCGCGCCAAGCCGATCGATCACGCCGTCAAGCAGTGCCGCCATGCCAAAGCCGGCGCCATAAGCGAGCGCCGCCAAGCCGTTGGCGCTGACCGGCCGTCCCAAGCCATTGTGAAGGTGATCGCCAAGATACCCATAGACGCCGTAGAATGCGGTCATGAAGGCGCCGCAGGCGACCAGGAGCGGCACTATGCCGGGAACGGCCAAGGCGCCGAGCGGCGTCGGCGCCGGGCCGCTTTTCCTGACATCGCTCAACGACGTCAGCGTAAGGCCGGTCAACGCGAGCGCCGCAAGCACCGCAACCGCTGCGAAAACGGCGCGCCAATGCACCAGATCGGCAAGCACCGCCGACAATGAGACGCCGGCGACCATGCTCAGGGTCCATCCGGTCAGCACGACACCGATAGTTCCACTTTCGCGGCCAGGCGGCGCGATCGCAGCGGCGCTGGCGTAGATTGCCGGCATGGCGATACCGGCGGCGATGCCGGCGAGAAGCTGGGCTGCAACCAGCGTCGTTACCGTCGGCGCGGCGGCGCTGGCGAGAAGCGCGACCGCCAGCAGCAGCAACGCCCCTTGCAGCATGGGGCGGGCGCCGAGCCGATCGATATGGCGGGCCAGGAACAGGGCGCTTGCCGACGTTCCAAGCCCGAACGCAGCGGACGCGATCATGACGGCCGGCACGCTCGTCGCAAACGATGCGGCCACCGCCGGCGCTATCGGACCGAGAACCAGCGAGTTCGAGCCGATCACCGCGATGCATCCGGTCAAGAGATAGGCGAGCGCCGGGATAGGCGGCCTTGCCGTGAATGTTGCGACTTGATCACTGTTCGACATATGGCAATAATCGCCGTATTAAATTCTGTATCAATAAGGAATTTCACCATGGATGAAGAAACAGATGGCATTCTGCAGAACAGGCCTGCTGCCCGCGATGTCGACGCAACCGACCGAAAGATATTAGGCGTTCTGGTCGACGACGCCACGGTCAGCTATGCCGAGCTCGGTGATCGTGTCGGCCTGTCGCCGCCGGCCGCGCATGAACGGGTGAAGCGGCTTCGGCGCAGCGGCGCCATCCGCAACACCGCGGCAATCATCGATCCCAAGGCGGTGGGCAAGCCGTTGCTCGCTTTCGTCCACATCGACACCAAGGGTTGGGGAAAGACCCCCGAACTGATGGCGATTTCCGAGCATCCCGAAGTCGAGGAGATTCATTCGGTGGCCGGCGACACATGCATGCTGATCAAGGTCCGCACCGAGGACACAAGGGCGCTAGAAGGCCTGCTGTCGCGTCTTTACGAAACGCCCGGCGTGACCTCGACGCGAAGCTATGTGGTTCTGTCGACCTATCTCGAGCGGCCGGTGCAGCCCGGGATCACGACGGAATGGCCGGCACCCCGGCACATGGCC
Organism: Mesorhizobium sp. WSM4806; assembly: GCF_055811635.1. Taxonomy (NCBI): domain Bacteria; kingdom Pseudomonadati; phylum Pseudomonadota; class Alphaproteobacteria; order Hyphomicrobiales; family Phyllobacteriaceae; genus Mesorhizobium; species Mesorhizobium sp. WSM4806. Next base: position 84,599 of record NZ_JBVVQZ010000006.1, read on the forward strand.
AAGCCATTGTATTAGCCGGAGCGCGCGACCGGCTGGATGAGGGAGGTTAGCGGGCTTCGACAAGCTCGCTAACCGCTCGAGGTTCGCTACCGAGACGCCTTGTAAAGCTTGGTAGCAATCTCGTACATTTCCTCAGGCGCGTAGTCCGGTGTGAAAGCTGACGGCTCTCCCACCAACTCCTGGATCTTTCCGCCCTCTGGCATTCCCTCGACCACCTCCAATTCACCTGGAGGATCGTCCGGGAGGGCCATTTCGCCATTGCCCCAGATGCCGGCTATTTCACGGTAATCTTCGGGGCTGAATGTATAAAGGCGTCGGTGCGAGCCTTCCTCAAGATATTTCTGGCTCTCCGGTATGTTGGCCAGCGGAATGTTGGGCGTCGGAAGCATCTTCTCGATTTCGACACCCGTTATCTGTTTGAGCGCGAGGGCATAGGCATGGGCGTGCACCGATCCCCTTACCAGCAGATATCCGCAGACCTCCCGTCCGGTTGGGTCCGACAAGGTTTCGTAGACCCGCAGTTTGTGAAGGCGGGCTCCGCATTCGAGATGGAAATTGTGGAGGAGGTCGAAAATGACGTTGCCGGTCGTTGTAACGAAATCCTTGTTCCAGCTCAGGCCGTTTGAATCGATCGGCACGGCGCCACCACCATGCGACAAAAATCCGGCAGCCAGCCTCGCGTCCTTCATCATTTCGAACGGCGCGCCGGTGATATCTGTCGGACCTACCGTGTCAGCGCCGGGTTCATCAGGGCCGTTCGCAAGCATCGACACCCCGTTGCTGACCAATTCGACATGGCCAAGCTCTTCGGCGGTTATGGCCGCAACCAGGCTGTAGAACGGCCTCAACTTGCTCTTCGATCGGAAATTGAAGCTTTGGAAGAGGTAGTTACCGAGTGTGGACATTTCTCCGTATTTTCCGCCAAGCAACTCCTGGAGCGCTGAAGCGGCATTGACATCCTGTTGGGCCGGTGCCGGTAATTCGATCTGAAGCTTGTCGACGCGCAAGAACATGGCCTATCTCCGTTAGAGGAGCTGACCTAACAGCACTTCGACGGTATTGTTCCCGCCTCTCAGAAGAGTATTTCTCCCGTCGACCGGCTTCTATCCCAAATTGATGCGTTGGCGCGACTGGAACGCTGCACATCGAGGCGTGCGAACGTTTTAGCGCATGCGGAAACTTGGCGGCGCCTTCATCCCTTTCGGAGATGACTACACGACCGACTGGATGAGGCAGGCTAGCTGACCCCGCCGCAGGTAACATTGAATACCGTTGCGTGGGCAGCCGGCACTGCGCACAAAAATCTGATGCCTGCCCTCAGCCAAGCTCCAGGGTCGTTATCGCAAAGACCCCGGACTGCATGAGCTGCGGCGCGCGCCCCCTGTACATTCGGGCAGTCTCGAAACCTGGTTGAAGACCGGCGGACGACAACAGACCTGCAAAACTGCCACTGGGCTCGGGAACATCGAGATGGACGTTTTCGGGACCCGACATGAGCGCGAGGGCCGCGAACAGGCGGCTTGCCGCGTCCAGGCTATTGGCAAAGAGCGGGCCGATCTTGCAACCGTCCCGGCAGCGGCGCGCGACGCCGTAGCCCGCCATGGCGCCATCCCTGACGATCGCAAGCGCGATGTGCGGCGGGCGCAGCCAGTGTTTTAGGAAGGATCGCCGCGGAGCGGGAAAGAACCGGCTGTCGTAGTCCAGAACGTCAGCCATGAGTTCCGCGCCTATGACGCAAATGTCGCTGTCGGCAGCTGCCGGAGCGTTCGGCGTGCCGACGAAGCGGATCGTCCGGTAGACCGGCGCAAAACCCATGCTGCGGTAATTGGCCTGCTGTTCGACGACACCATCGAGGCCGACCGTACGGTCGCCGAGCCGCGCCATGCCGGCATCCCAGACCGCCTTGCCATGGCCCTCACCGCGCCTGTCCGGCCGACAGATGTAGAGACCGATGAAGCCGAAATCGTCGCCATAGGCGACGGCCGAAATACCGGCCACCATCTCGCCATCGACAAAGGCGCCGATGAAGCCCTCTGGATCCGCCGCATGGAACGCCACGGCATCGCCAACACCGGGATTCCAGCCCTCCGCTGCCGCCCAGTCGACAAGGATTTTTACGTCTTCAAGTGCGAGCGTTCTGATCGTTCGGCGCATTGCCTCACTCGGCGGCTACGGTACCGGGGGCGAAGGACTTCAATGCGCCAAGATAGGGCTTTGCCAGCGGGTTTGCATAGGCGCCACGCTTGGACGTCGACAGGCCAAGCGCGATCAGTGCCTCGGCCTGCTTGACCGCGGCGCCGACGCCGTCGACGATCGGAACGCCGAACTCCCGCCGCAGCGCGGCGGCGAGATCGGCCATGCCGGCACAGCCAAGCACGATGGCCTCGGCGCGATCCTCGTCGAGCGCGCGCGCGATCTCGCCGCGCAGCTTCAGGATCGCATCAGAGGTTGGGTCTTCGAGCGCAAGAACCGGAATGTCGGCAGCGCGCACGCGTGCCCGTCCTGCCATGCCATAGCGCTGCACCAGCGCTTCGACCGGCACGCGCGAGCGCTCGGTCGTGGTGACGACGGTGAAGCGCTGGGCGATGAACGAGGCCGCGCTGAGCGCTGCCTCGCAGATGCCGATGACCGGAATGTTGGCCATGGCGCGCGCCGCATCCAGCCCAGTGTCGTCGAAACAGGCGACGATCGCAGCCAGCGCGCCCGAGCGCTCGCCGGCGGCGATCTCGACCAGAAGGCCCGGCACGGCAAGCGCCTCGTCATAGTAGCCTTCGATCGAAACCGGACCCATCGTCGAGGTGACGGCGACGATGTCCGTTCCGGCGGCGGCGACGAGCCGCGCCGCCGCTGCAATGGTTTCGGTCATGCTGGCGGTGGTGTTCGGATTGACGACGAGGATCTGCACTGCGGTTCTCTCAAGCTCGCGGCCGACGGCCGCCGACATAGGCGATTGCGCCGAGCGTCGCCAAAATCACCAGGAAGGAAAATACCGTGGTCACGGTGCCCAGCGCATAGAGCACTGGCGTCGTCACATTCGTCGTCATGCCGTAGATTTCGAGCGGCAGCGTGTTGAACGTGCCCGAGGTCATCAGGGTGCGGGCGAACTCGTCATAGGACAGGGTGAAACCGAACAGGCCGACACCGATCAGGCTGGGCGCGATCATCGGCAGCACGACATGCGCGAAGGTCTGCCAGGAGGTCGCGCCTAAGTCCCGCGCGGCTTCCTCATAGGCCGGCGAAAACCGGTTGAAGACCGCGAACATGATCAGCACGCCGAAAGGCAAGGTCCAGGTCAGATGGGCACCAAAAGCAGAGGTGTACCAGGCGGGACGAAAGCCGATCTGCTGGAAGACGACGCCGATGCCGAGCGAGATGATGATCGACGGCACGACCAGGCTGGCGACTGCCAGATAGAACAATGCGGTGGCGCCGCGAAATTTTTGCCGAAAGGCAAGACCGGCAAGCAGCGACACGCCGACGGTGACGATCATCACCATCAGGCCAAGAATAAAGGAGCGTTTGAAGCTGCCGCCGAAATCACCGACCGCCTGGCGTTCGAACAGATTGGCGAACCAGTGCAGCGAAACGCCGTTCAGCGGAAAGGTCAGCCCGCCATTCTCGCCCTGGAAGGACAGGATCAGGATCGCCGAGAGCGGGCCGTAGAGAAACAGCACGAAAAGGGCGAAGAATGCCGCCAGCACGTAGAATTCAAGGGTGCGCTTGTCCCGGCTCATCGCCTCACAGTTCCTTGCGGATGTCGACGATGCGCAGGATGCCGGCGACCATCAGCAGCACCAGCACCAGCAGCACGACCGCGTTGGCGGCCGCTGCCGGATATTGCAGCAGCGACATCTGGTTCTTCATCATCAGCGCGACGGATGCGCTCTGTCCGCCGGACATCACCTGCACCGTCGAAAAGTCGGCCATCACCAGCGTGACGACGAAGATGGTGCCGATCGCCATGCCGGGCTTGGCAAGCGGGATGACAACGTTCCACAACACCTGCCAGCCAGACGCGCCGGCATCGCGCGCGGCCTCGAGCAGCGACTTGTCGATGCGCATCAGCGTGTTGAAGATCGGCGTCACCATGAACAGCGTGTAGAGATGCACCATGGCCAGCACCACGGCGAATTCGGAATAGAGCAGCCATTCGATCGGCTTCGGGATCAGCCCGATCTCAACCAGCGTCGAGTTGACCAGGCCGTTGCGGCCAAGCACCGGAATCCACGAGATCATGCGGATGATGTTGGAGGTCAGGAACGGCACCGTGCAGACCAGGAACAGCACCATCTGCATGGCGGTGGTCCTGACATAGAAGGCTAGGAAATAGGCGACCCAGAAGCCGACGAACAGCGTCAGTGCCCAGACGATACCAGCGTATTTCAGCGTGTTCAGATAGGTTTTCCAGGTCACCCAGGAGCCGAGCGTGTCGGCGTAGTTGATGGTCAGGAAATCCGGATACATCGCAGCGAAATCGTAATCCCAGAAGGAGACCACGGCGATCATCAGGATCGGCAGCAAAAGGAATGCGCCAAGGATCAGCGCCAGCGGCGCCGCCTGGAGGTAGGGGACGAAGCGGGCGACCGAGACGCGGCGGCGTTTGGCCGGTTTGGCCTTGATCATTCCAGGACGTTCGAGCACTGCTGTCATCAATATCTCGGTAGGCTGCGAGGCGGCCGGAGCTGCGTCCCTTCTCCCCTTGTGGGAGAAGGTGGATTGGCGCGCAGCGGCAAGACGGATGAGGGGTGTTGGAAGAAACTCAGCGTTGGCGATCCGTCCAACACCCCTCATCCGACCGAGCTTCGCTCGGCCACCTTCTCCCACAAGGGGAGAAGGCAAGAAGGCACTACGCCGCGATGAATTCGTTCCAGCGCCTCACCATGTAGCGGTCCTCGTCCATGACCGAGTTCCAGCAGGCGACCTTGCCCATGCGCTCGACGAAGGAGCCGCCGTCACGCACCGCGCCTGCCTTCTCCATGATCTTGCCGTCCGGCGCCATGATATCGCCCTTGGCCGGCTTGCCGTCGACCCAGTAGCCCCATTCGTCCTCGGACATGAACTGCTTGGCTGTGTCCATGGCGGCCGAGTAATAGCCCTGGCGGTTGAGGTAGGCGCCGACCCAGCCGGACAGGTACCAGTTGATGTATTCGTAAGCGGCGTCGAGCTCGGCGCCCTTAAGGTGCGCCGCCAGGCCAAGGCCGCCGCCCCACGAGCGATAGCCTTCCTTGAGCGGCTGGTACTTGCAGGCGATGCCCTTGGAGCGCACCGCAGCGACGGCCGGAGACCACATCGACTGGATGACCACTTCGCCCGATGCCATCAAATTGACGCTCTCGTCGAACGATTTCCAGAAGGCACGGAACTGGCCGTCCTGCTTGGCCTTGATCAGGAAGTCGATCGTCTTGTCGATCTCCTCCTTGGTCATGTTGCCCTTGTCGGCGTATTTGACGTTGCCCATGGCTTCCATGATCATCGCCGCATCCATGATGCCGATCGACGGGATATTGAGGATGGCGGCCTTGCCCTTGAAGGCCGGATCCATGATGTCGGCCCAGGTGGTGATCTCGCGGCCGACGAGGTCGGGGCGGATGCCGAGCGTATCGGCATTGTAGATGGTCGGAACCATCGTCATCCACTGCGTCGGCTGCTTGGCGAAGGTCTTGGCGTCCTGCGCCTCGACGAAGCCGACGGTATGGGGCGCGGTGCCCTGGGCGATGACGCTGTCGGGCGTCAGCTTGCCGGTGATGAACAGCGGTACGATCTTGTCATAATATTTCAGCTTCTTGACATCCATCGGCTGCATCACGCCGGACGGATAGACCTTCTTGGCGATCCAGTATTCGATGTCGGCGATGTCGTAGCTGTCCGGCTGGGTCACCGCGCGCTGGGCGGCGGCGTCGGAATCGGTCGCGGTCATTTCCAGCGTGATGCCGAGGTCGGCCTTGCACTTGTCGGCAATGGCGTTGAGGTTCGACACGCCGGTGCCGAACTGGCGCAGGGTGATCGGGTTCTGCGCCCAGATCGTCGGAAACCCGGTGATGGCACCCGAACCGGCGGCAAGACCGACGGCGGCAGCACCGGTCTTGAGCAGCGAGCGGCGGGAAATTCCTGTCTTGTTGTCGGTGGTGTTGGTCATGTCAGTTCCCCTGTTTTGATTGATGGTTCTGGTTCAGGAATCGAGACGACCAAGGACGATCGCGTCCTCGGCGTCCCAGGCGATCGGCACCGCGTCGCCGACGGCGACCGGCTTGGCGAAGAAGCTGGTGTCGTCGACGATGACGGTAAAATCCTCAATGCCGGCGCCATTGACCGAGAGTTTTACGGTCGAGCCGCGGTATTCGACGTTGGAAGCGATGCCAGTGAAGCCGAGCCCGGTGGCCAGTGGGTCGCCGATCCGCACATGGTCGGTGCGAATGGCGATATCGATCGGCTCGCCGATCGCCCTGCCCTGCCCGCTGGCCGCAAGCGAGGCCCCACCCGGCACATCGAAGACAACCATGCCGTCGCGGCTGCCGCTGACGCGGCCGGAGACGACGTTGTGATCGCCCATGAAGCGGGCTACGAACGCGGTGGCCGGCCGCTCGAAGACGATGCGCGGATGCGCCGCCTGCTCGATACGGCCGTCATTCATGACCACGATCAGGTCGGCGAGCGCCATCGCCTCCTCCTGGCTGTGGGTGACGTGGACGAAAGTGATGCCGAGCGACGTCTGCAGCTTCTTCAGTTCCGCCCGCATGCGGATCTTCAGGAATGGATCGAGTGCCGACAGCGGCTCGTCGAGCAGCAGCGCTTCGGGGTCGGTGATCAGCGCGCGGGCCAGAGCGACGCGTTGCTGCTGTCCGCCCGAAAGCTGCGCCGGGCGGCGGCCGGCGTAGCCCTCCATCTGCATCAGCTTCAGCATATCGAGCGCCCTGGCGCGGCGCTCTTCCTTGCCGACGCCCTTCATCTTGAGGCTGAACGCAACATTGTCGATCAGGTCGAGATGCGGAAACAGCGCGTAGGACTGGAACATCATGGCGGTGCCGCGCCTGGCCGGCGGCAGGTCGGTGACCACCGTGTTGCCGAGACGCACGTCGCCGCTCGATATGGTTTCGTGCCCGGCAATCATGCGCAGCGTCGAGGTCTTGCCGCAGCCGGACGGCCCGAGCAGGCAGCAATAGGTTCCCGCGGGGATTTTCAAGCTGATGTCTTCGACGGCAGTCGTCGCGCCATAGATCTTCGAAACGGACACGATGTCGATTTCGGCGGCTTTGGACATCCGGCTTCCTCTCTAAATCAACTTAAGCAAAGCATCATGCATGCCAACTGCCCTAGATCGGCCTCAAACGTTTGATTCCTTGGGAAAATCAGAATTGCCTCCGGCTGCCCTTCGAAACGGCATGCCTGAGAATGCACAAATTATAGGCGATCGCCAGCGATTCTCGCAAAAATCGTATGCAATCTTTTTCGGCATCGTATTCACTTTGTCCCTCGTGCAAGCGACCCGATTCAGGGTAGAAAGGTGCAGGGACGACCATCATGAATATAGCCGACCAGACTTTCCCTGCTGTCGACAGTGCCAACGAGGATCGCGCCCAGGCGATCCGCGACCAGTTGCGCGACGCGATCGTCGACCGCCGGCTGGCGCCCGGAACCAAGCTGTCGGAAGGCGAGGTCGGCACTTTATTCGATGTCAGCCGCACCGTGGCGCGCGCGGCGCTGCAGATGCTCTCCTTCGAAGGCCTGGTGCGGACCGAGCGCAATCGTGGCGCCTTCGTCGCCAACCCGTCGCCGGAGGAAGCGCGTCAGGTCTTTGCTTCGCGCCGGCTCATCGAGCCCGGCATAGCGATTGCCGCAGCCGGGCGGATGACGCCGGACCATGTCGCTGCCTTCAAGGCGCAGCTGGATGAAGAGGGCCGCTTCATTGCCGAACGCGGACCAAATGCAAGACGCTCGGAAATCAAGGCTTCGGGCGATTTTCACCTGCTGCTGGCTTCGGTTGCCGGAAACGCCATCCTCCAGCGCTTCATGGAAGAACTGGTGGCGCGGTCATCGCTGGTGATCGCGCTCTACGGCCGCTCGGGCCTCTCGAGCTGCGGCCATAGCGAACACATGAATATCCTGGAGGCGCTGGAAAATGGCAATTCCGAACGCGCCAGCGCCCTGATGCTGCACCACATCGACCATATCGAGGCCGACCTCGATCTGCGTGTCAGGAGCGGTCCGGCGCTCAGGCAGGCGCTCGAGTTCTGACGCTCATTTCGACCGGAGGGACGCGAATACCGCGCCCCTCAAAGCCGTTGGGCTCGGACCTTCAGGATCTGGTACAGCAAATCGCGGACGCGCCGCAGCCTCATCGACCACTTCTGGCTCATCTGCTTTCCAGTTCTGTTCGCCGACTGCCTATGTCTCAAAAAGCTTGGGCCGCCATGGCCATTCCAACCAGCGAGGTGGCGATTCCAGCGGTGCGGACCGTCGTCGGCCAACGAGCCAGCTTGACAGCGGACAGAATGCCGATTGCATGCGGCATCGACGTGGCGAGCATGAAGCCAGCGGCGTAGGCGATGCCGCCGGCGCTCTCGGGACTCTCAATGCCGTGGGCGTTGCCGTGGAAGAGGCCGAACAGGGCCGTCAGTGCCGCCGCGGCGGCCAGCGGCAGCGGCTTGGCGAGGCCGACCATCGCGCCGAAGACCACAAGCGACAGCGCGATGCCGGTTTCAAGCGAAGGCAGGCCGATGCCGGCCATGCCGAGCAAGGCCCCTGCGACCATGGCCGAGACAAAGAACAGCGGCACAAGGACAATGCTGCGCCCGCCGGCACGGGCGCCGATCATGCCGACTGCAACCATTGCGAGCAGATGATCCATGCCGAACAGCGGATGTTCGAGGCCGGCGAAAAAGCCGTGGACGTGAGCGCCGCCGCTATGGGCAAACGCCAGCGACGGTGTGACGGCGGCGAGAGCTGAAAGGATGCCAAGTCTTGCAAATATCTTCATGCTTGCCAAAGTTTTCATGGTTGCACCTGTTTGATGAGAATGACGGGTTCTGGTTTCAGTGCCCGGGAACGGGGAATTGCGAAGCGGCGGAACGGTCTGCTAGGGAGCGCGCGGCGGCGAAGCCGAGCGGCTTTTGCTCGCTGCCATCGTGATAGATGAAAGCGAGGCGGCGGCGGTGCGATGTCAGGCGCGCCGGCAGCGGGTGATAGGCGACGCCGGTGCCGCCGACGAGCGGCATGACCGCGCCGACGTCGACCAGATCCTCAGTCTCGACGCGCAAGAGATGAAGCCGCACGCCGTCGGCCCTCTCGCCGACAAAGGGTATGCCGGCCAGACGCAGAAAGCTGGATGGGTCCGGCGCCCGCGCAAAGCCTTCGAGGAAGGCGGTTTCGACCAGGTCGAGATCGACCGATGCGGGATCAACCGGCAGCTCGTGAGCCTGCTCCGGCAGATGCGGCGTCTGCCATTGCAGCGGCTTGCCAGCGGGCCCATTGTGGCCGGGGGCGTGCGGATGGTCATGATGACCGTTCGGCCCGTGATGATTGTGGCCGCCGTCGTGGCCATGACTGTGGTGATGATCGTCGTGCATGGTCAAAAACTCACCGGTTTGTCGATGATCGATTTGTGCTTGCCGAGATTGCCGTGCGCGACCATCGAGCCCAGCGCCTCGACGACGACGCGCACGCCGAACAGCGCGGTGATGTCCGACGTGTCGTAGGGCGGCGAGACCTCGACCACTTCCAGGCCGCAAATGCCGGGAGCCGTCACCAGCCCAAGCAGCTTCAGCGCCTCGCGCGGCAGGAAGCCGCCCGGCTCAGGCCAGCCCGTGCCGGGCACGAAACCGCAATCGAGGCTGTCGACGTCGAAAGAGATGTAGACGGCGTCGGTGTCCTTCCATGCGAGCTCGAGCGCGATTTCCGCCGCCTTCTCAAGCCCCATCTGCTCGATGTCGGCAATGGTCAGCACGTTGGTGCCGCGTTTTCTCGCCTCGGCGACGCCGTAGCGCGGGACCTGCCAGCCGCCGATGCCGAGCTGCACGAGATTGGTCGCCGAGACGTTCGGCAGGTTGGTCGCCCAGTACCAGGGCGTGGTGTGCATGCGCTCGTCGAGATCCTTTTCCTGGATGTCGATATGGCGGTCGAAATGGATGATGCCGATGCGCTTCGAGGTCACATCGGCGATGCCGCGCACGCAAGGGAAACCGATCGAGTGGTCGCCGCCCAGCATGATCGGAAGCGCGCCGGACGAAGCGACATGGCTGACGCCCTTGGTGATCTGGTCGAAGCTCTTTTCCAGGTTGGCGGGAATGGTGAAGACGTCGCCGGCGTCGCACAGCATCATCTGCTCGCGCAAATCGACGCCGAGCTCGTAATTGTACGGCGTGTACAGCGCCGAGATGCGGCGAATGCCTTGCGGCCCGAAGCGGGTTCCCGGCCGGTAAGTGGTGCCGCTGTCGAAAGGAATGCCGATGACGGCAGCATCATATTTGCCGACGTCGCGGACGTTCTCGACATAGGGCGCCTTGAGAAAGGTGTTGATGCCGGCGAAATGCGGCAGCTCGCCGCGCGCGAATGTCGGGATCGACTTGTCGACGATCGACTCCGACCCTGGCAGGCCCATGTCGAGCGCCCATTGCTGCTCCTTGCGCCAGCCGCTTTCCGGCAGCTTGCCCTCGGCCTCGATAGATTTCCAGCCCTGCGTGCCGCGGGCGTCGAAATCGGGGTGGTGAAAACGCTCCCTGGCCGCCCGGGCGACGAGCCCTGCCCGGCGGTGGCTGCGTTCGGGGATATCTCTGGACATTCAAACTCTCCGTTACGACGCCGTCGTCGCCGTTGCTGTATCCGGCCGGGTCGTCCCGACCATCGCGGCCACCTTGGCCAAGTGATGAGAGGAAGCCCGGGTCTTGCGATCGAGCTTCAAATCGTAGGTGATCGTCGCGCCGTAAGCCGACGGGAACTGCGGATCGTGGCGCACCTTGTCGAAGACCAGCACACGGGTGCCGAGCTTGAAGGCCTCGCCGATATCGTGGGTGACCATCACCACCGTCATGCCATGCTCGGTCCAGAGCTCGGTCAGCAGGTCGTGCATCTCGACGCGGATGCCCGGATCGAGCGCCCCGAACGGCTCGTCGAGAAGCAGGATCTGCGGCCGGCCGAGCAAGGTCTGCGCAATCGCCAGCCGCTGCTGCATGCCGCCGGAGAGCGATGCCGGATAGAGGTCGCGCGCATGGGCGAGGCCAACCCGCGCCAGCATGGCCTCGGCCTGTTGCCTGGCGTTTCTGCGCCTGGCGCCGAAGACGCGGCCAAACGGCCCGCCCGAGCGAAAGTCTTCGACCAGCAGCAGGTTCTGGATGGCGGTCAGATGCGGAAACACCGAATAGCGCTGAAAGACGATGCCGCGCTGCGGCGTCGGCTCGGGCACGATCGGACCATCGCCGACGATGACGACGCCGCTGCTCTGCTGCTCCTGGCCGAGCAGAATGCGCAGGAACGTCGATTTTCCGCAGCCGCTGGCGCCGACCAGCGACAGGAATTCGCCGGCTTCGGCGGTGACGTTGACCCGCTCGAGCACGCGGGCATCGCCATAACTCTTTTCCAGCCCGTGAACGACGATGCGGATCATCTGGCCTCCACCGGATGTGCCCAAGGGGAGATTGCCCGCGACAGCCGCACCAGCAGCCAGTCGGTGATCACGGCAAGCAGCGTGATCCAGGCGACATAGGGCAGGATGACGTCCATCGAGAGATAGCGGCGGACGAGGAAGATGCGGTAACCCAGCCCTTCGGTCGAGGCGATGGCTTCGGCGGCGATCAGGAACAGCCAGGCCGGCCCGAGTGCCAGCCGCACGCAAGTGATGAGGCGCGGCATGATCTGCGGCAGCACCAGCCGCAAGACCGTGGTCCAGCTGTTGCCGCCAAGCGTTTGCGCCTTGGCCACCAGTTCTGGTGGCAACTCCATCACCCGGTTGGCGATGTCGCGCACCATCACCGGCGCGACGCCGACGGCGATCAGCGTGATCTTGGCCGTTTCGCCGAGGCCGAGCGCGATGAACAGGATCGGCAGCAGCGCCAGCGGAGGGATGACGCAAACGACGGTGACGAAGGGCAGCAGGAACGCCCGCACCCGCGGGATGAAGCCGATGGCAATGCCGAGCGAAAGCGCGGCGACCGTGGCAACGCCCACGCCCGCGAACAGCCTGAGGAGACTGGCATAGGTGTCGACCCACAGGATGAGGTCGCCCGAGCGCTTGTCCGGCACCGTGGCAAGGTCAAGAAAGGCCGACCACATCTGTACCGGCGAAGGCAGCAGCTTGTCGCTGGGATTGACCGCCAGTCGTTGCGCCGAAGCGATCAGATAGGCGATCGCCACGAACAGGAACGGCAAGCCGCCGAGGAACAAGGCGCCGCCGCGCGAAACCTTCGCATTGATCATGCGAAGGCGCACCCTCGGCTTTGGCCGGGAAGGGCGCGTGGTGCCCTCACCGCCCGTCGCGGAGGCTTCATCCCTGGCACTCATTCCCTTGGCCAGCATGTCGGGTCAGGGCGTTGCGGTTGCCGCCTCGGCCATGAACGCTGGATCGAAACGCAGCTTGACGTTCTTGGCGTCGCCCAGCGTCGATCCGTCGGCAAAGCTCATGCCGACGACGTCGACGCTCGTCGCATTGGTGCCGAGAATGCCGTGGCTGAACAGGAAGTTGCGGACCAGATCCATCGTCTTCGGCAATTCGCTGCCTTCGGTAAACTCGACCGCCTTGGCGGGGTCGAAGAACATTGCCGTCGAGGCAAGCTGCGCGTCGAAGCCGGCGAGGTCGGTGCCGGACGCCTTGGCCATCTCCTCCTTGGCTGCCTTGCCTTCCGGCGTGTCGGAGATCATCAGGTCCATCACCTCGTACCACGCACCGACAAGCGCCTTGCCCAATGCCGGATTGTCCTTCAGCGTCTCGGTGTTGACGACCATCATGTCGATGATCTCACCGGGAACCTGCGCGGAATCGAAAACCTTGTGCGCACCCGGCATGGCGACGATCTCGGAAACCAGCGGGTTCCAGGTAACGACCGAGGTGACGTCGCTGGTGCCGTAGGCGGCGACCATGTCGGCGTCGGACGTGTTGACGACGGTGATGTCCTTCTCGGCGAGCTTGACCGTGTCCAGTGCCCGCGCCAGCAGGTAATGCGAGACGGAGAGCTCGACGAGATTGACCTTCTGGCCGGCAATGTCGGCGAGCGCGGCCTTGTCCTTGAGGATCACCGCATCGTTGCCGTTGGAGAAGTCGCCGATGATCAAGGCGGTGGTGTCAACGCCGCCGCCTGCGGGGATCGACAGCGCGTCCATGTTGGTCATCGAACAGCCGTCGAAACCGCCGGCGGTGTACTGGTTGATGCTTTCGACATAGTCGTTGATGCGGGTGATCTCGACATTGATGCCGTTTTTGTCGGCCCATTTCTTCATGATGCCGCTGTCGGAGAGATAGCCCCACGGCATCCAGCCGACATAGATCGACCAGCATATCTTGAAGTCTTTCTTGGGCGCCGCGTCGGCGGCGGAAGCGATGGGAAGGCCGAGTGATGCGGCTAGGATGATTGCGGCCAGCTTGCGAAGCATTGCGTACCCCTGTTCGCGATCCGGATTGCGACCGGATTTAATGTTGGGGTTTGCGAGCGCGCATCCGGGAGAGGTTCGCGCCAGCAAACCCGTGCAGGGTTCTCCCGGGATTTTGGCCCGCCGTGTTCCGCCGGATGCCTCAGTGCATCCCTGGCGGTCGCATCTCTTGGACCAGCACCGCTGTGTTGCGGCCGGAACCCTAGACGCTCTGCACATCACCAACGAAGCAAGGAGCATGCCAATGCCGAACAGGCCAAAAGGCCGGCATTTGTGGAGCTGTGAGGCATCGAGCATTCGCGCGAGTGACGCGAAAATCATCGCATCGCCGACGGATTGGGCAGTTTGCCTGATTGCTGCTAGTGGTCACCTCACGTCATTCCCCCAAAACACACGGCCCCGAGATTTGCTTGGTTTTCTCGTCCAGTTTGTGCGGGACTGGACTTGATGCCATTAGCAACTCCCCGTCCCTGCCCCCTACACCCGGGTCCTCTCTGGGAGGCATACGGGCGCCGGATCCACCCGTGAGCGGACAGCCCGCTCCTACCTGCTCTTTTGCTCGATGCAATACGCCTTGTTCTGCTCGAACAATCGTTGGTCCGGATACCGCGCGAGGCCCTTGTCGTAGATCGCAATCGCCCCATCCCAGTCCTTCTTGTCTATGAACCTCCTCGCCCACCGGTCATACGCGAACACTGCGAGTCTCTCCACGTCCGCCTCCCCTTCCGCCAGGTCCTTCAGCCTCTCGATCACAGCGAGCGCCTCCTCGTGTTTGTTGTCCCGCACGAGAGCGTTCACATTGTTGTTCAGGTAGTTCTTCGACGATCGCGCCACGTCCTGCAGGCCCGGGAACCTCTGCTTCAACGCTCGCAGAACCTCCACGGCCTTGTCCGACCCCTGCCCAGCGGCCACTTCCTTCGCCCATTCTTGCGCGAACCACCCGATGTTCCCCTGAAGCTTTTCCATCGCGGGGAACCGCCCGAGACCCGCCTCGTAGACGTCTGCCGCCTTCTCCCACTGGCCGTCCTGCATGTAACGCTTGGCCCAGCCGTCGTACGCCGCGAAGTAGAGCTCCTGCGCCTCGTTTCCCGGCAGGAACTCCTTCCCTTGGTCCACGGCCGCGAGCGCGGCCTCGAACTTCCCGTTTCCAATCGAGTCATGGACTACACGGGCCACCCCTTGGCCGCCGGACTTCCCGATGGACTCGACTCGAGGGAACTTCGCCGCGAGGGCCTTCGCGACCGCGGCGGCCGCCGGGGCTCCGCCCTTCGTGTAGGCGGCTTTCGTCCACTCCTGGCCCAGGTACGCGACGTTCTGCTTGAGCATGCCCGCCTCTGGATATCGCGCGAGCGCCTTCAGGTACACGTCCGCGGCCTCCTCCCACGCGCCGGCCTCCATGCGGTTCCTCGCCCAGAAGTCGTACACGTACAGGTACGTCTGCTCCGCGTCGCTATCCTCCAGCAGCTGCCGCCCCTTCTCCAAGGCCGCGAGCGCCTCCTCGTACTTCCCCTCCTCGACGCGCGCGTTTACGGCCCGTTGCAGTTCATTCCCGCCACTCTTCGACAGGCCCGTCAGCCCCGGAAACCGCTCCGCCATCGACTTCATCACCTCGGCCGCCGCGTTCGCGCCGCCCTTCGCGTAGGCGGCTTTCGTCCACTCCTGCGCAAGATACGCCACGTTGCCCTTGAACAGCCCCTCGCCCGGGTACGCCGCCAACCCCTTCACGTACACATCCGCCGCCATTTCCCACCGACCGTCCTTCATGTGGCGTTTCGCCCAGTCGTCGTAGACGTAAAGCGACGCCTCGCGGACGCCCGCTGTGTCTTTCATCAAATCCTTGGCCCCCTGGATCGCCGCGAGCGCCTCCTCGAACTTCCCCGCGTCGGCCAACCCGAACGCCATCCGGCGTACGTGGCTGTCCGCCGCCGAAGTCACGTGCTCGTTGCCGGGGAAGCGCGCCACGAAACCGCGCAGTGCCCCAAGGGCCCTCGCCTCACCCTCCTTCTTGGCCAGCGCGGCGGACCACTCCTGCCCGAAGTAGCCGAGCCACTTCTCGAGCTCCTTGCGCGGCTCGCCCGCGAGCGCCTCGAAGCCCGGCACGGCCGCCGCGAGCGCGTCCTCCCACCGGCCCTCCCGCATCCGTATGTCCGCCGGCCGGATGTACACGAGCGATTGCATCCCCTCGAACCCCCCGCTGGGCACCGCGGCGGCCGCTCGCTCGAGGATGGCGAGCGCCTCGGACGGCTTGCCGGCGTCCACCGCGCTGAGCGCCCACTGGCTCCAAACAGCCGAGTGGTTATTGACGAGCGCCGCGTCCTTCGGCGCCAGCGCGAGGCCGGTCGTCACGACTTCCAGGGCCTCCTGGAACTTGCCGTCGCGCGAAAGCTCCGCTCCCCAGTTCGCGAGCACGGCCAGCGCGTTCTTCACCGCCGAGCCGAACTCGGGGTCGAGGCTCATCGCCCGGAAATTCGCCACGAGCGCCTCGTGGTAGCGCTTCGCCTCCGAGAGCAACACGCCCTGGTTGTAGTAGATGATCGCCGCCAGCCCCGCCTCCTGGACCTCTCGGCGCTGGTCGCGGTGCGCGTCGGGGATGTAGCGGAAGCCCGTCATCTGCTCGAACTTGGCGATGGCGGCCTTGTCCCTAGCGGGGTTGAACCCCTTGGCGTTCGTTGTCTCCACGTCCATGTGCCGCGTGCCGTCGTAGAGGATCGAGAACGCGTGGTCGGGCACCTCGATCGCGCGCACGTCCAGCCCGAGCCGCAGCGCGAGCACGTTGTAGAGCACGGCGGACGACACGCAATTGAACGTACCCGTGTCGAAGATCACCGCGAGGCCGGTCTGGCGCGCCACGTAGCCCTTCGAAATCGGGCCCTTGTGGAGCCACTCGAGGAGCGCCTCGCCCTTGGCCGCGGGAGTGCGCGTGTTCGCCACCGCCGCGCGGGCCTGCTGCTCCAACGCGTCCAGGCGCTTCAGGTACTCCTCCCTTTTCCCCGCGTCGACCACGCCCGACGCCAGCAGCGCGGCCTCGGCGAACTCCACGGGCGTCAAGCGCCCCGCCTTCGCCTTCGCGAACATCGCCTTCTCGTCGTCAGAGACCGCCAACTTGAGCGATGTCGTCTTCTCGAGGCGCGTGAGCACGTCCAAGGCCTTCGCCGGAGACTCGGCGAACGCGTAGTGGCTCTTCGGCTCACCCTCCCGACCGATGACCTCCACTTCCGCCGCCGCTACCTTGCGCGCCCCGGGCTGCGGCGCGAGCCGCACGATGATCCAGCGCGCCGCGGTGGTGGGGAACTCGAACGTCTGCGGCTTGCCCTCCGCCGCAAGCGGGTCAGTGCGAAGGGACCGGAACCCGGCGTGCGCCGACGCCGTCGAGACGAGGATCTCCACGCGAGCTGCCGCGCTGCCCGAGCCCTCCGGCAGCGTGACCCTGATCCCCTCCGGCGCCACAACGCCTCCACCGAACGTGAACGTGACGTCCAGCGGTGTGGCTTCCGTCGCGTTGATCTCCGCGACCGTCTTCGCGTCGCCGTCTGTCAACCGCGCGATCGCAGTCACGTCGGCGGGAGAAGTGGTCGATTCGACCTTCGCCGACGTGAGCCGCAGGTTCAACGGTCCTTCGTCGAGGGCGAACCCAGCCCGCGCCTCCAGGAGAATCGCGGCCACGGTGAGGCCGACGAGCGCAGTTGACCGAAGCGACTTCCACTTCATGGCCTATCCTCCACATGGCTCACACCCTCCGGGATTCCTTGCGGGATTGTCCCCATCGTCAGAAGCGCAAGCCGACATTGGCCGGAACCAGTACTTGTGACAGTCGTCGGACCTTCCCGAGCTCATCTTATGCCGGATATCGGACTTTCGGGTGAGCCAGCCGTGCTGACCCTACTAAAAAGTCGGTCGTGAACAATAAGCGGGTTTCACCCGCACGATTCAGCCTGCAGATTCGACGCTCTCCATGGCCTGCTCGGCGTGACCGTTGTCATCACCCGATGAGAGATTACTGACCGCAGCTCATGGCATCACACGGTCCAATTCCGTCCCGTCGGCGAGCCAGGTGAGCCGGCCGCCGCGCATTCCGTGCTCCACCCGTATTTCCAGCATCACCTGCCCCTCCGGCGGCCGAACCCAGGTATTCCCGCGCGAAAACGTCAACCTGGATATGTAGCCATCGGGCAGGCTCATAGTCTCGAACGTGCGCGAGACGAGGTCGAAAATCACTTCCGTGCTGTAGCCATCGAGCGTATCCAGCGTGAACCATGTCCCGTCCACCCCGTCATGGCGTCCACCTCCAATGGACGACACGGAGATTTCGTGCGCGGTGATGCTGAATTCCCGCCACAGCGTCGGGTCGCCCCCGTCGACGGCATGAGCCCTGCCGCCTTGCGGATCGAGCACGATCTCGCGGAAGGGATGGCTGACCGGAAAGGTGGAAACGAGCCGGTCGATCACGTCGCGTAGGTTGGCGGGCGTCCACCAATCCACCGACGGGCGTCGGCCGGGGGGAAGGATAACCCGAAGAATCTCGCCGGCAGGGCTTGCTACGACCTGCCATGCCTCGCCCTCGGTCCGGGTGATCCAGTTTCCCTGCTTCGCAGGATCGCCGACGGTGAGCGTCCAGACAAGCTGTGGCGTGCCGATGCTGGTGATCGGACGGTTCGCCACTATCTTCAGCACCCGCATGCCGGGCTCGTTCACCTTCTCCAGCGCCGCCGCCTTGAGCGCGGGCAGCATTGCGAAGTCGATATCGGTGAAGGCGAACACATCCTCGGTCGGCGGCCGCATCGTGGCAGGCATCTCTATGACCGGCGCGTTCACGCTGAGGCCGTTCAGCGTCCAGCGCATGCCCGTCGTCTGGCTGCGGCTCTGCGGGTCCATGTAGCTCACGTCGATGTCTCGCGGCTCGATCTCGACCCGAAGGATGCTGCGGTGGGTGCCGAAGAAGGCGAGATCCTGCGCCGCCATCGGCAGATGCCAGTCATCCCGCGCCATGTCGAGGCCGCGGGCGCGAAAGGTGCCCGAGACATCGGCTGTGTGGATGCTGCCGTCCATGTTGAGGTAAACGTAGGAGCTTTCGCGCCCGGTGTTCCAGTGGACCATGATCCGCGCCTCGCCCACGCGGGTGCCGCCCACGAGCAGGAGTTGCCGCTCGATCCGAATGGACTGCGGAAGTGCTGGCTCTTCAAGCATGGCGCGGGGCGAGATCCGGTCGATCAGTGCGGGCAGGTCGTCGAGCGGCAGGCCTTCGAGTGGAAAAAGGACGGTTGTCGGGTCGAGCGTCGCGACGAGCGGCTGGGCGATCTCCGGGCCGCGGATCTGCGTCGTCATGCCCATGATCAAGCCGCGGCCGCGTATCCAGGTCCACTTGTCGAGATGATGGGGGCGCGCGCCCTGCACATGCACGGTCATCTCGGAGCCCCGGATATCCACCAGCGCGACCCGCGGCTCGCGCCCGATGCGCTCGGCGATGGCTTTCAACGCCTCGGCGGCAAGGCCAGGAGTGTCGAACAGCGGGGTCGGAGCGGGGCGGTTCTGGGCGCTGGCGGGATGCGCGCCGAGAAGAAGGATGAAAAACAGGGCGACAAGCCGATGGAAAAACCTGGCGTGCATCTGCTCCGGCATCGGTACTTTCCATTGCCTGATCCCAGCGTGGAGCTTAGCGCCTGTGGGGTTTGTTGACAACGACGGCAGCTCAAAACCCTGTGGTCGCCGCTGGCTTCGAGCATGGCCGCCGCCGATTCGAGATCGAAGACGGGCTCACGTTGGGGACCGATATTGACCACGTGGCATTCCACTACTCGTGAAGTTGCAAGTGACGCGCACGCTCGGTCGACCCGGCAATCACCTGCCAGGTGATCTTCACCGGCGAATGGTCGCTGGCGGTCAAGGAGGCGGAGGCCATTAATGCACTGGTCGATCAGGGTGTTAGGCGACGGATGTCCGCTCCTGGATGGCGGCCACAATCAGTCCAACGACCGACATCAGGCGCGAAGCGGCCATTCGCTACACGCAAGACATAGGTCGCCTCGGGGTCAAAACGGTATTCCGTTTCGGGTACCACGCGTCAGGTTTTGTCCACTAGGAAGACATCCCGATCGAATCCACCGCCGGTTTCATCGGGTCGACCGCGGCAAAGACGGCGCTCGCCTCGCTGACGGTGGAGACGTGATCCTTGGCTGCTTGCCCTGCGGCGGCGCCGTCACCGCGCATGATTGCGGTAACGATGACGTCATGCTCCTGCCAGGATTTGGCCAGGCGCCCCGGCAGCATGAATTGCGCGCGCCGGAACGGCGCCAGCCGGCTGCGTGTCATGACGGTCAGTTCATAGATGTGCTTGCTGTGCGCGCCGCGATAGAGCCGAGTGTGGAACTCGGTGTTGAAATACTCGTAGTCCTCCTCCGCACCCAATTGCACGAGGCGCGCCGATGCCTGGTGCTCGGATTCGAGCGCGCGGCGTTCGCCGGCGGTCATGCGCTCGGCCGAGAACCGTGCGCAGATCGCTTCAAGCTCGGCCATGCTCTCGAACATCGAGGCAAGATGCTCCTGCGTCACCACGGCGACGGTCGCGCCGCGGTTGGGCCGCCTTTCGACCAACCCCATGGCGCTCAGCCGGCCAAGCGCCTCCCTGACGGGGGTGCGCGACACATCGAAACGGGCAGCGAGCGAAGCCTCGTCGAGCTTTTCTCCGGGGCGCAGGAAGCCTGTGACGATCCGGTCACCGATCGCCCTCACCATCTGATCGACGGTCGTGCCCGACCTGATCAAGCTGCGCTTCCCCGACAATTCTCCTCCGTCCAGTCTTTTTCGTTTCGACTCGGGCGCCCCTCTATGCCTTTATTTTAATCTGGCTGTCAAACTGGCTAATTGAAAGGCAAAAAGTGTATGCAATTGCCTTTCGCTTGAGCACGGCTAATCAGCCCGCCAACTGATTTAATTGGATAAAATCCAGCCTTTAAACTGGCACGGCGATTGCATGCACTTTTACGAGAAGGGGATTAATCGACCCGGAAAGGGTCCAACAGGGAGCATTCACATGACCGAGAGATTCATACTTAGCCGCCGCGAGCTGCTCAAGACCTCCGCCGCCGGAGCGGCGCTCGGCCTGGCCTCGGCGTCATTCCCGATCAGCAGGGCGTTCGCCGCTGCCGTCACTGTCGGCTTCATCTATGTCGGACCGAAGGACGACTACGGCTATAACCAGGCGCATGCCGAGGGTGCCGCCACATTGAAGGCCATCGAGGGCATCTCCGTGGTCGAGGAGGAGAACGTCCCCGAAACGGTCGATGTCCAGAAGTCGATGGAATCGATGATCAACCTCGACGGCGCCTCGCTGATCTTCCCGACCTCGTTCGGCTATTTCGATCCGCACATGCTGGCCATGTGCGCGAAATTCCCCGACGTGCAGTTCCGCCATTGCGGCGGCATGTGGAACAAGGACAAGCATCCGATGAATGCCGGTTCCTATTTCGGCTATATCGGCATGGGCCAGTATCTCAACGGCGTCGCCGCCGGCCACGCCACCAAGACCAAGAAGATCGGATTCGTCGCGGCAAAGCCCATTCCGCAGGTCCTGCTCAACATCAATTCCTTCCTGCTCGGCGCACGCTCGGTCGACCCGGCCATCACCTGCCAGGTGATCTTCACCGGCGAATGGTCGCTGGCAGTCAAGGAGGCGGAAGCCACCAATGCACTGGTCGATCAGGGTGCCGACGTCATCACCTGCCATGTCGACAGCCCGAAAGTGGTGGTCGAAACGGCGGCGGGACGCGGCGCCCTCATCTGCGGCTACCATGCCAATCAGAGCCCGCTGGCGCCGGAAAAATATCTGACCGGCGCGGAATGGAACTGGGCGAAGGTCTACAAGATGTTCGTCGACGACCTCGTGGCCGGCAAGCCGCTGCCCAATTTCACGCGCGGCGGACTGGCCGACGGCTTCGTCAAGATGAGCCCGCTCGGCCCCGCCGTCAGCGAGGCGGCGCGCGCACAGTTCGACGGCACGCTCGCCGAAATGATGAAGGGCGGCTTTTCGGTGATCAAGGGGCCGTTGAAGAACAACAAGGGCGACGTCGTCGCAACCGAGGGCCAGACCTTCGTCGAAGCCGCGATCGAGCTGGAAAGCATGGACTATCTCGTCGAGGGTGTCGTCGGCTCGACCGCTTGAGCATGGATCGGAGACGGGGGCCATGGCAGACACCGTGAGCAGCGCGAGCGTGCCAGTGATGCTCGGCGCCAAAAGCTATCCGACGGCGCTCGAATGGATCGCCCGGCGGGCGGAAGCCCTCGTCATCCCGCTCGCGGCCCTGATTGTCGGCATGGCCCTGTTCAGCCTGTTCATCGCGCTGGTCGGCAAATCGCCGGCGCAGCTCTATGAAACGATGTGGCGCGGCGGCTTCGGCTCGTGGTTCTCGGTCCAGAACTCGCTGTCGCGGGCCGCACCCTTGCTGCTTGCGGCGCTCTGCGTGGCGCTGCCGGCCCGGCTCGGCCTTGTCGTCATCGGCGGCGAAGGCGCGATCGTGCTGGGCGGCGTTGCCGCGGCTGCCATGGGCGTGGCCGCCAGCGGCGCCCCCGCCTTTTTCGTTATTCTTGCCATGGGCGTGGCGGGCCTGGCCGCCGGCGGCATCTGGATCGGTGCCGTCGGCGCGCTACGCCACTACCGTGCCGTCAACGAAACCATATCGAGCCTTTTGATGGCCTATATCGCCATCGCCCTGATGAACCATCTGGTGGAAGGACCGCTGCGCGATCCCGCCTCGCTCAACAAACCGTCGACCGAGCCGTTGGCTGAGGCCTACCGCATCGGCAACATTCCCGGCATGGACGTGCATTGGGGCCTGGTCGTCGGCATCATCGCCTGCATTCTGTCCTGGCTGCTGATCGAAAAGACCCGCTGGGGGTTCGCCGCCCGCATCGCTGGCGGCAATGTCAGGGCAGCCCAGGTGCAGGGACTTGCCGTTGGACCGCTGATTGTCGGTTTCACCGCGCTGGCCGGCGGCTTTGCCGGCCTTGCCGGCATGCTGGAAGTCGCCGCCGTGCAAGGCAGCGCCAACGCCTCGCTCGCCGCCGGCTATGGGTATACCGGTATCCTGGTCGCCTTCCTCGCCCGCCACAATCCGCTCGCCATCATCCCGGTCGCCTTCCTGCTTGGCGGCATCGACGCCTCCGGCGGGCTGATCCAGCGCCGCATGGACCTGCCCGATGCCACCGTGCTGGTGCTGCAGGGCATGCTCTTCGTCGTCATCCTGTTCAGCGAAACCTTCTACGGCCGCTTCAAGGCCTTCAATCCCGACCTCTGGCAGAGGGTCGATCTCTTGAAAAGGCCCGATCTCCTGAAGGGAACTGCCTGATGGACGCAACCGAGATCGGCCTCTGGGGCGTTCCGCTCGCCATGCTCGGCGGCGCCATCCGGGTGTCGACGCCCTTCATCTTCGTGTCGCTGGGCGAAGCCATTACCGAACGCTCGGGGCGCATCAATCTCGGTCTCGAAGGCACACTGGTGTTCGGCGCGATGACCGCCTATGCCGTCGCGGTGATGACCGGCTCACCATGGCTCGGTCTGCTGGCCGCCGCAGCCGCCGGTCTTTGTTTCGGCCTGTTCCACGGCTGGATCTGCAGATTCCGTGGCGTCAACGACATCGCCATCGGCATTGCGCTGATGCTGTTCGGCTCGGGTCTCGCCTTCTTCTTCGGCAAACCGTTCATCCAGCCCTCGGCGCCCGACCTGCCGGCCATCCCGTTTGGCGGCTGGTCCGACGTTCCGCAGGTGCAGGCGGCGCTCAACGTCAATGTGCTGTTCCTGATCGGCGCAGCACTTGCCGTATTCCTGTGGTGGGCTTTCCGCAACACCCGGGCCGGCCTGATCCTGCGCGTGGTCGGCGACAGTTCCGACGCCGCGCGCGCCATGGGCCTCAACCCGAATACGGTGCGCCTCATCGCCACCGGCATCGGTGGCGCGCTGGCCGGCATCGGCGGCGCCTATCTGTCGCTCTATTACCCCGGCAGCTGGACCGAAGGCATTTCGTCGGGCCAGGGGCTGATGGCAGTGGCGCTGGTCATCTTCGCGCGCTGGAACCCACTCGGCTGCTTTGCCGCCGCGCTGCTGTTCGGCGGGGCCGGCGCGCTGGGGCCGGCGCTGCAATCGGTCGGCGTCACGCAAGGCTACTATCTGTTCTACGCCGCACCCTACATTCTCACCCTCGTCATCATGATCGCCACCTCGTCGCCGAGCCGTTCGCTGGCCGGCGCGCCGGGCGAACTGTCGATCACCAAATGACGTTTCCAGACTGGAGTTTTTCTCAATGAACGCCAGAGCCGAGGTCACGCAGCGCTACATCGATGCCGATCCCTATCCATGGCCCTACAATGGCGAGCTTCGGCCCGACAACACGGCGCTGATCATCATCGATATGCAGACCGATTTCTGCGGGCCGGGCGGCTATGTCGATCATATGGGCTACGATCTCTCGCTGGTGCGGGCGCCGATCGAACCGATCAGATCAGTGCTGTTTGCCATGCGGGCGAAGGGCTACACCATCATTCATACGCGAGAGGGCCACCGGCCCGATCTCGCCGACCTGCCGGCCAACAAGCGCTGGCGCTCGCGCCGCATCAATGCCGGCATCGGCGACCCCGGACCTTGCGGGCGCATCCTGGTGCGCGGCGAGCCGGGCTGGGACATCATCCCCGACCTCTATCCGGCCGAAGGCGAGCCGATCATCGACAAGCCGGGAAAGGGCTCGTTCTGCGCCACCGACCTGGAACTGATCCTCAACCAGCGCGGCATCGAAAACATCGTGCTGACCGGCATCACCACCGACGTCTGCGTGCATACGACGATGCGCGAAGCCAACGACCGCGGCTTCGAATGCGTGATGCTGGAGGATTGCTGCGGGGCGACCGACTACGGCAACCATCTCGCCGCGATCAAGATGATCAAGATGCAAGGCGGCGTGTTCGGCGCGGTGTCGAACTCGGTGTCCTTCGTTGCGCAGTTGCCATGAGGGTGTCGTGATGCGTGAAAGCGGCAAGAAGGCAGTCGGCGTCGAGACGATCGGCATGAGCATGCGCTTCGGTGCCTTCACCGCGCTGGACGACGTCTCCATCAAGGTGCCGGCGGGATCGTTTCATGCGCTGCTTGGCGAAAACGGCGCGGGCAAGTCGACGCTGGTCAAATGCATCATGGGCTTTTATCACCCGACCGCCGGCGACATTCTGGTCGACGGCCGCGAGATCGGGATCGCCGGTCCGAAGGACGCCTCGGCGCTCGGCCTCGGCATGGTCTACCAGCATTTTACCCTGGTCCCGTCGCTGACAGGTGCGGAGAACCTGGTCATTTCCCGCGAAAAGGTGCCGGGGATTATCGACTGGCGCAAGGAGCGCGCCGCACTTGCCCAGTTGATGGAGCGGATGCCGTTCAAGCTGCCGCTCGACGTCAAGGTGGCCGAACTCGCCGCCGGCGAGAAACAGAAGCTCGAAATCATCAAGCAGCTTTATCTCGGCCGCAGTTTTCTGGTGCTGGATGAGCCGACGTCGGTGCTAACCCCCGGCGAGGCGCAGGAAGTGCTGGGCCTCGTGCGCGGCATGACCAAGGCGGGCGATCTCACCGTGCTGATGATCTCGCACAAGTTCCACGAGGTGACGGCGTTTGCCGACGACATCACTGTGCTGCGCAAGGGCAGACTGACAGGAACGGGGAAAGTATCGGATTTGTCTCACAAGCAGATGGCAGCGATGATGATCGGTGACCAGCCGATCGCCGCGCTCGACAGCCGCGCTCCAGTGCCGGTCGGCGCCAGGCAAATCCTGACGGTGAAGGCGCTGAAAGCGCCCGACCGCACCGGCCTGAAAACCATCAATATCGGCGAGCTCGATGTGAAATCCGGCGAGATCGTCGGTGTCGCCGGCATTTCCGGCAACGGCCAGAAGGAATTTCTAGAAGTCCTTGCCGGTCAGCGTACACGTGGTGCCGGCGACGTTCTGGTGAAGGGAACGCCCTACAGCGCCAGCCGCGCCGAGGCCCGCACGCTCAATGTGCGCTTCATCCCGGAGGAACCGTTGCGCAATGCCTGCGCGCCGAGGATGACGGTGGCGGAAAACATGGCATTCCGGACCTTCGACCTGAACGAGGCCGGCAAGCCGATAAGCTGGATCCGGATGAGCGCCATCAGGGACTATGCGACGCGGCTGGTCGAGCAGTTCAAGGTCAAGACAGCCTCGCTCGCCTCGCCGATTTCGTCGCTCTCCGGCGGCAACGTGCAGCGCGCTGTGCTCGCCCGCGAACTGACCGGCGAGGTCGATCTTCTCATCGTGTCAAACCCCTGCTTCGGCCTCGACTTCTCTGCCGTCGCCGAAATCCGCGCCCGTATCATGCGGGCACGCAACGCTGGTGCCGCGGTGCTGTTGATGTCGGAGGACCTCGACGAACTGCTGGAGCTCTCCGACCGCATCTTCGTCATGTCCGACGGGGCGCTGGTCTATGAGACGCCGATCGCACAGGCGAGCGTGCAGACGATCGGCGAGCACATGGCGGGACATCACTGATGGCGGAGATCAACGCGCTGCCGTTTCCATTTGCCTTCAAGCCTGAGGCGATGGCGCTGGTCGTCATCGACATGCAGCGCGATTTCGCCGAGCCGGGCGGCTTTGGCGCCAGCCTCGGCAACGACGTCGGCCGGGTGGCGGCGATCGTGCCAACGGTGAAGAGACTGATCCAGGGATTTCGCGCCGCCGGCCTGCCGGTGATCCACACGATGGAGTGCCACAGGTCAGACCTTTCGGACCTGCCGCCGGCCAAGCGCAATCGCGGCAATCCGTCGATCCGAATCGGCGATGTCGGTCCGATGGGCCGCGTGCTGGTCGTCGGCGAGCCGGGAACGGCGATCCTCGACGAGGTAGCCCCGCTGCCTGGCGAAATCGTCATCGAAAAACCCGGCAAGGGCGCGTTCTACGCTACCAGCTTCGGCGAGGACCTGAAGCGGCTCGGCGTGCAGCAGCTCGTCTTCGCCGGAGTTACGACGGAAGTCTGCGTGCAGACGACGATGCGCGAAGCCAACGACCGCGGCTACGAATGCCTGCTGGCCGAGGATGCGACGGAAAGCTATTTTCCGGAATTCAAGGCGGCCGCGCTGGCCATGATCAGGGCGCAGGGCGCGATCGTCGGCTGGACGGCGATGACGGACCAGGTGCTCAAAGGAATTGCCGATGCCTAACATTGCATACCCGGCTCTCATCCATGGGGGCTGGCGAGATCTGGCATTCGAGCATTTTCGCGACGGCATCACGGTGCATTGGCTGCTCAAGGGCGGACCGGCCGAACCCTCCGTCGCGATCCTGAACTATCGGCCCGGCGCCGGCGTGCCGCGCCATCGTCATGTCGCACTGGAAACCATCGTTGTGTTGGAAGGCACCCAGAGCGACGAGAATGGCGATTATCTTCCCGGAAGTGTGATCCTGAACCCGGTCGGGACCGAGCATTCGGTGTGGACGAAAGACGGCTGCGTCGTGCTGATCCAGTGGAATCTGCCGGTGGTCATTCTGGACGAGACGAAATGAGCGACATCCGCTTCGATATCGGCAGCCTGCACGCGAGCTATGCAACCGGCATGTCGGCCACTACCATTATTGAAACCGTGTTTCAGCGCATAGCGAAAGCGGACGATCCCGGCATCTTCATCCATCTGGCGAGCAGGGCGGACCTGCTCGCCGAAGCCGACGCACTCGGCGGGTTCGATCCCGTGGCAAAGCCGCTCTGGGGTGTACCGTTCGCGGTCAAGGACAACATCGATGTTGCCGGCATGCCGACTACGGCCGGCTGCGCCGAATATGCCTACTTGCCGGCGAAAGACGCCATCGTCGTCGCGCGTCTGAGGGCGGCCGGGGCGCTGGTCGTCGGAAAAACCAATCTCGACCAATTCGCCACCGGCCTCGTCGGCGTGCGCACACCTTATCCGGTCCCCCGAAACGCGATCGATCCGAAACTGGTGCCGGGCGGTTCCTCGTGCGGCTCGGCCGTGGCGACGGCGCACGGCATTGTTTCTTTCGCGCTCGGCACCGATACCGCAGGATCCGGCCGCATTCCCGCCGGCCTCAACAACATCGTCGGGCTGAAGCCGACCGTCGGCGCGCTGTCGGCCACAGGCGTGGTGCCGGCCTGCCGCACGCTCGACTGCGTCTCCGTCTTCGCGCTCACCGTCGATGACGCCTACAGCGTCTTCAGGGCGGCGGCGGCCAAAGATGACGTCGATCCTTATTCGTGCGCTATCGCGGCGCTGCCGCTTGGTCCGTGTCCACCCGCGCTGACCGTCGGGGTTCCTGCAAAAGCGGATCGGGAATTTTTTGGCGACGCGGCCATGCAAGCGGGATTCGAAACGGCGCTGCGGACGCTGGAACAGCTCGGCTGCCGACTGATCGAAATTCCCTTCGGCGATTTCTACGCTACCGCCAACCTGCTCTACGAAGGCGCCTGGGTGGCCGAGCGCTATGCGGCGATCGCGGATTTCATGGACGTGAGCGAGGCAGCCATGCACCCGGTAACGCGCACAATCATCGGCGGCGCACGAAAACTTTCCGCGGCGGATGCTTTCAAAGGCCTCTATGCGCTGCAGGCCCACAAGGCCAGGCTCGCGCCTGTCATCGCCTCGGTCGACCTTTTCTGCGTGCCGACGGCGCCGACGCACTATTCGCTGGAGACTGTTTTGGCCGATCCGATCGTCACCAACAGCCGGCTCGGCACCTACACCAACTTCGTCAATCTGCTCGATATGTGCGGCATCGCCGTGCCGACGGGCAAGCGCGACGACGGTCTGCCGATGAGCGTTACCTTGCTTGCTGCCGCCGGCAAGGACGCCCTGACGGCGGCGCTCGCCCGTGATGTCCATCGAGCCAGCGGTCTCGGCCTTGGCGCGACTGGTTGGGCAATGCCTGCCTGCGTCGCCAAGACCCCTGACGTCGATGACGGCATGATCGAGCTCGTGGTCGTCGGCGCGCATTTGTCGGGGATG
The DNA here is from genome assembly GCF_055811635.1 of Mesorhizobium sp. WSM4806. Taxonomy (NCBI): domain Bacteria; kingdom Pseudomonadati; phylum Pseudomonadota; class Alphaproteobacteria; order Hyphomicrobiales; family Phyllobacteriaceae; genus Mesorhizobium; species Mesorhizobium sp. WSM4806. The sequence continues at coordinate 113,161 of NZ_JBVVQZ010000006.1, forward strand.
CCGCTCAATGGCCAGCTCTGCGCGCTTGGCGCGCGATTGAGCAGGGCCGCCAAGACGGTTGCCTCCTATCAGCTCTATGCGCTCGCCGGCCAGTCCGTGCCCAAGCCAGGGCTCGTGCGTGTTGCCGATGGCCACGGGAAGTCGATCGATGTCGAGGTTTGGCGGCTTTCACCAGACGCGTTCGGACGCTTCGTGGCCGCGATCCCGCCGCCGCTCGGCATAGGCACGATCGAGCTCGATGACGGGACATCGGCCAAAGGCTTTCTGGTTGAGACCGCCGGGTTGTCAGAGGCAATCGACATTTCGGCCTATGGCGGTTGGCGCAGCTTCATCGCAAAAGCCAGCGGAGAGCGATAGGAAAGCGTCCCGGCCGATTGAACGACCGGCCGTTCGCACCGGCAACGTCAGCGCGAGCTCAAATCGTAGCAGCGATGCTCGGCTTGCAGTTGGTACGGCGAGCCAGCACACCGAATTCCGCGAGCGATCCGTATGTGCGCGTGCTCTAAAGTTGCACTGTGATTTGGCAGGCGTCGCCAGGCGCCTGCGACCGCCGGAGACGTCGCGATGCGAACAGGCCGTGCAGTTGCCCCAACAGATTCCGTCGGGACTTATCAGGCCCGGAGATGCTTCGTGTTGTCAGGTTTTCCTTCACGCTGTTTTCTGTCGAGGGCCGCGGCGAGGTCGCCCATTGCCGCTCGCAATTCGGCCGCGTCTGCTGCCTGATGTCGCGGTCGCGCAGGCATCCAGTCGACGCTTACAGCAGGCCGTTGCCGCTTCATCTGCGAAGCCCCTACGAATTGTCGCACGATTGCGCTACCCTAAGGTCAATCTGGGCGGCGGGACGGTCATCACGGCACGACCCGACGCTCGATGATTGGTCGAGCGGGAGCCCCGATGACCGCCCTAGACGCCATTGACGCCGATGCGAGGCGCCCGCTCTCGGGCACAGGCCGGATCGCCAAGCTGGCAGCGCCGCGCAGCGCCAGGATATTGAGGCGGAACCGCGTTCTCGAAGCGATCGGTCAAAAATCGCGTTCGAGCGTATGCTGGGTGGCCGCGCCGGCCGGCTACGGCAAGACGACGGCGGTCATCGACTACCTCGAAAGCGTCGCGGCACCGCATGTGTGGTTCCGCATCGACGAGGGCGACCAGGATATCGCGCGCTTCTTTCAATATCTGGCGCAGTCACTCGCCTCACCCGCGGTTGGAGACATGCCGGTGTTCGGCGTCGAGTATGCCGAGCAGCCGAAGGAATTCGCCAGGCGCTTCTTCAGAGCCTATTTCGCGCGGTTGAAGCCCGGCACCATTCTGGTCCTCGACGATTTGCAGGACGCCGACACGCCCGAATTCCGGGCGGTGCTTTCGGTGATGTTCCGTGAACTTCCTGACACGGTCCGCTGCATCTGCATCTCGCGCACGCTGCCCCACAACGAACTGAGCGACCTCGTCCTCAAGGGCCAAGTGGCCGTCGTCGACAGGTGGGCGCTCGAATTCTCGACATCGGAAGCACGCGATTTCGTCAAGCTGCGGTCGAGGAACGGCGCCGTTCCAGTCGATGTCGAGGCGGCGCGCGGCTGGGCGATCGGGCTGGTTCTCCTCGCCGATCACGGCTCGACGGTCGGCCCTGACGACACGACCGGGACACCCGGCGGGCAGAATGCCCTGTCGGACGTTCTCGGCCGCCATTTCTTCCTTTCTCTTCCCGCCGCCGACCAGGACATGCTGCTGAAACTCAATCTGCTGCCCGAAATCAGCGCCGAACTGGCGGACGTGATGATCGGGTCGAGCGAAGCGGGCAAGCTGCTCGACAGGCTCTACAGGCGGCAGTTGCTGGTCACGCGAACGGAAAACAGCCGCGACGTTTTCCACCTGCACGATCTCTTGCGGGACTTCCTCGACCGACGCTTCGCACAGCGTGTGACGGCAGAAGAGCAGAAGTCGCTCAAACAAAGGGCGGCAAAGGTGCTCGCCGACGCCGGTCGTCATGACGAAGCCATACACCTCGCCTTGCAGGCAGAGGACTGGGACCAGGCGAGCGGACTCATGCTGAGCCGGGCGGAGACCGTGCTGGCGCAGGGACATCGAACGACCTTCATCGAATGGGCCGGCCGGTTGCCGGAAGCGTTCATGAACGGCTGGCATTTCTATTGGCTGGGCGTGGCCCACATGCCGAACGACGCCGCGGCAGAGCACTGGCTGTCGAAGGCATGGCATGCCTTTGGCGAGGCCGAAGATCAGCGCGGGCTTTGTCTTGCGGTGTCGCGCGCGGTTCTGGTCAAGACGGACAGTTGGCGCACCTATGAGGGTCTTTCGGTCTGGACCCGCCGGGCGTTCGAAATCATCGAGCGGGGCCTGCCAAAACTGCCTTCCGAGGAAGCGATGCTGGTGCGCATCGGCATGGTGCGGGCGCTAAACTTCGGCGACGACTACTACCGCAACAGCCCGGACGGGCAAGCGCTGGAAACCGAACTGCTGGAGCGGCTGACCCGGAATCCCGAGCACGACCCAAGCGGCTTACGGCTGCTTGCCAGCGAAACGCTGATCGAGCATTCGGTATCGGTCATGCGGGCCGATCTGTTCACCAAGGCCGTCGACAGCGTTGTCGAGGATTTGAGCGACAAGGAGGTGCTGCCTTGGGTGCTCGGCATGTGGCTGGTCGAGTTTGGCGCCAAGAGCGGCCGTTACTTCCCGTATAAGAGACGGGGTTTTCCCTACCCGTCGGCCGAAGCGGCGTTGCGGGAGGCGATCGCGATTGGCGAGCGCGAGTCGCTCAAGGGTGTGGAGTTCGGTGGCCTGTATCATCTTCAGATGCAGATGAAGTTCCGCAACGACTTTGCCGAGCTAGACCAGGTGGTCGAGCGGCTGGCCGAGATCGCCGACAGCCGTTTCAGCACACAGGTCGCCATCGTCGCCAATTGCTATGCCGCGCTTCATGCCAGGCAAGGCGATTTCGCGGCCGCCTATGAGGATTGCGAGCGCTTCATGGCGGCGAGCGAGGCCGCCAACGAGCCGATGGTCGAGCGCTGGGCGCACTGCATCACGAAGTTCCAGGTGCTTCTCGCCGACAGGAAGCCGCGCGAAGCCGCAGCGCTGCTCAGCGACCTGCTGCCGCGGCTGGATGGCGGCGCCCGCAAGCGAACCGAAATATGCATTCTCGCAGCGGCCGCGCTGGAGAGCCTGTGCAATCAGGGTCCACGCTACGGCAATCAGCTGAAGGTCTTCATGGAGGCGCTGCGCGACGTCAGCTGGCCAATGGTGCTCCTCAACGTTCCGGAATTGCTCGCCGAACTGCTTGGCGATGCGCTTGAGCGCGGCATCGAGCCCAAGCTTTGCCGGTCGCTTATCCGGGAACGCCGATTGGACGCGCCGCAACGGCGGCCCACGGCCTGGCCATGGCCGCTCAAGGTCCACGTCCTCGGAGGCTTTCGGCTCGAACTCGATGGAAACCCTCTTAATCTCGGCGCCAAGCCATCGACGAAGGCTCTCGACATCCTGCGGGTACTGGCGATCTCGAAAGACAATACCTGTTCGCTGGAGACCGTTCAGGACTGGCTGTGGCCCGACCTCGACGGCGACCAGGCGCGGGCGGCATGCGAGCAGGCGCTGCATCGGCTACGCAAGCTGCTCGGGCGGACCGACCTCATCGTTCAGCGCGAAGGCAAGCTTCGCCTCGCGTCGGACAAGGTCTGGGTCGACCTCGCCGACTGGGATGCACGGCTCAAATCCGTAACGACAGCCAATGGCGAGGCGGCCGGGCTGCGACCGGAAGCGGAAGCGCTGTTCCTCGCATTCCCCGGTCCGTTGTTCCTGCACGAGCGAGCCAGCTTCTGGTCGCTCGCCGCAGCTGAAAAAGTGCGTCGCGATCTGATCGATCTTGGATTGCGGATCGGCCAGCGGCTGGAGACAACCGGGAACGTCCAGGAAGCGCGCTCGATCTATTTGAGGGCGCTGGACCTCTATCCGGATGCCGGACCCGTCTACAAGGCGCTGATCAGGGAGCGGCTGTCGCGCGGTGATGTCGAAGGCGCGGTCGACGACTATGCGCGCTACGAACGGGCGCTGCGTGGTGCCGGCGAAGCGGCGCCAGCTGCGGAAATACGCGCCTTGGTCGAACCCTATCTTGTGCGGCACACGCGCTGAAGACGGTGTCTTGCGCAATGACAGGTCGCGAGGCAGGACAACTCTGTCATGCATAACAATGACTTAAAGCGCCTCGCATGAATCCATTCAGCCGCGACGCGCTTTCGACTGCACTCGATCGTTTTGCTCAGCCAGGTCGTGCTGCACGCACCCAATCGAGTCGTGCGGCGGGGACAAGGCCGTAATTGTAAAAATTGATACCGTCGACGTCCGGCGCCAGCGCCGGCTTCACCTTGGCGGCGAGGTTTTCAGGGCCCGCCATTTCCGGATAGAAGAGCCGGTACCCGGCGCCGAGGAATATCTCTGCTCCGAGTGCGGCACGGCCAGCCGCCATCAGGCCCGTCACGTCGCCGGCCTGCATGTCGTAGGCACAAAGGATCGCCCCGTCGCAGACCTTGCCGAGCGCTGCCAGATCGCACCCGCCGAGCCAGCCGTCTCTCAGGTCGATGACGAGGACACGGGTCCCCGGATCGGCAACCTCGCGCAGTTCGGCGACAAGGCTGGTCACCGGCTCGAACCGCCACAACAGATAGGCGTGGAGTTGCGGCCAGGGCAGAAAGGTGTCGAGGCCACTTGCGGGAAATTGTGGAAAGCGCCGTTCAGGCACCGCGCGCTCGCACGCCTCGGCAATCCACTGCTTGACGAGGTCACGCGCCGCCTGGCCTTCGATGCCGGCACAAGCGGCGCGGGCGAGGCAGGACGGACAGAAGCACAGCGACAGAAGAAAGTCGTCTTCCGGCGTCAGCCCGACACCATCCTTCTCATGATGGTATTCATGGGCAAAGCCCATGAAAGACGGGCTTTCAAGTTCGATTCTGTCCGGCTTATAAGTGTGCGTAACGTCGGCGACGAGCGCGCGGACATAAGCGCGCGCATCCGGATGCGACGGGCACAGATTGTAATAATTGGGATCGCCAAAGGCGTTGCGGGTGACGGCCTGCGGATAAAGCATGCCGAGGCGGGTATTGTGCAGGCAGACCGTCCAGCACGACACCTGGAGGCCGCCTGCCTCGCGCCGTTGGATAAGTTCGGCCAGAACGTCGCCACCTTCCGTGATCATTTCGGCCACCTTCGGCTGGATCACGAGATCGGCCCATCGGGCGGCGGTTGGCTTGAAGTAGATCGTGCCGTCCTCCGGGAAATAGGCTTTGCGACGCGGGCTGCGCGGCTGCAGGAAGCGACCGGCATGATAGGAGGTTGCGAGACTGATCATGTTGAGCCCGGCGCGCTCGACGAGATCGCGTTCGACGGCTTCCAAGCCCAGATCCTGGACATCCCAAGGGTAGGTCCACATCGAATGCTGCATGAAATATCCTCAGTTTTCTGCAATGTGGCGTGAGCAAACGCCGGTTGGTTTTCTGTCAGCCTTCCACCGGCTCGGCGACCTGCAAAAGGCAATCTCCTGCCTCGCACATCGTGTGTAGCCTGCGCGAAAGCACGATACCGCCTTCGGCGAAATGCAGGGCTTCCTCGGCAAGATCGAGCCGTTCGAGGTCGTGATACCAGCCGGCCAATTGTCCGGCGCTGACGCCGTCGCCGAGCCTGACGGCGGGTTCGAACCAGCCGCGGCGGGTGGCGTAGAGGCCCTGACCGTGCCGGGAGAGCGAGAGCAGTCGCGTCGGCGCCGAAGGCTTTAACTCCGGCGAAAGAACCGGCGCCTCGACCACGCCAACGGCGACCATCAGATTGTCGATCGCGCGAGCGGTAATCGCCATCGTATCGACTGTGGCGGTGCCGCCGCCGCCGAACTCGCCGCTGATGCCAATGGCGCCGGCCCGGCGGGCGGCGCCCATCGAGGTCGGCGAGGCCTGACCATTGTCGGCCACGAAGCCATACGGCATGCCGAGCGTCCGCATCAGTTCCACCCCGCGCCTGTGGCGGTCGGGATCGGTATTGCGCTCGACGAGTGCTGTAGGCAGATGTTCCATCGAGGTGCCCCCCGAATGGATGTCAAAGACGATGTCGTGGCGAGGGAACAGTTCCGTCTCGAGGAAACTGGCGAGCCGGCTTGTCGGTGTGCCCAACGGATCGCCTGGAAAGGCTCGGTTGAGATTGCCGCCATCGAGCGGCGAACAGCGTTTGGCGGCCATCACCGCCGGTGCGTTCGCCATCGGCAGTATGGTGACGCGGCCCTTGATCCGCTCGGGATCGAGCCGGCGGACCAGCTTCGCCAGCGACAGCTCGCCCTCATATTCGTCACCGTGATTGCCGGCCATCAGAAGCAGCGACGGCCCCTCACCGTTGCGTATGAGGCAGATCGGGACCTTGACCTGGAAATAGGGCGAACGGTCTATCGAGAAGGGCATGCTGAGATAGCCTGATGTCTTGCCGTCCCGGTCGAAGTCGAGCGTATGGATGAGTCCGGTGTGCATGGCGAAAAACTCAGATGGCGGCGATCGCTGTGACCTCAATGCGGAGGTCGGGATCGGCGAGACGTGCCTCGACGCAGGCCCGCGCCGGCAGGCGTTGGGGATCCACCCAGGCATCGTAGATGCTGTTCATGGCGTCGAAGTCTCCGATTTGCGGCAGGAAGATGTTGACCGCCACAAGCTTCGACTTGCTGCTGCCGGCCTCGACCAAAAGCGCCTCGATCTTTGAGAGCACATCGCTGGTCTGGCCTTCGATGCCGGCCTTGCGATCGTCGGCGACCTGGCCTGCGATGTGGACAAGGCCACCATAGACGACCGCCTGCGACATGCGGGAGCCGGACTGGAAATACTTGATCATATTCGATCCTTTCGAGGCTCTCTTGGGGCCGCCGCAAGATTCGGTCAGCCGAAACAGGTGGGAAAGGCGTGGCGGACATGCCCGGCCGCGTCGCCGCCGAAAATCACGCGATAGCGATCGAGGCAGGTGCAGGGATGGGAGATGCCGAATTCAATGATGTCACCAACGGCAATGTCGTCGCCCGGCGCGATTGTCAGGAAGGCGTGCTGGTCGTTGAGCTTGAAGACCTCGGCGCGCGCTACCGGCAGCGGCCTGCCGGTCCGGAAGACCGCGAGCACCATCGGAAAGCCCTGATCGAACGACACGTCGCGCATGCCCATGCCGCAGATCGCCAGGCCGGGCTCCGGCCGCGACAGCACCTCGGCCCACAGGCGCAAAGCCGGACGAAACGAATTTCGTGCGGAAACGCTGACGCCGCCGACCGCAAAGCCGTTGCGCGCGTCAAGTGCGCCAAGCGAGCGATCATAGACACCATGGTCGTGGAAGAAGATGGCGCCGCTGCGCAACACCAGCGTCGCATTGCCGTCCCTGGAAACGGCCGGCGAAAGCGCGGCGACCACTTTGTCGAACAAAACCGAGCCGCCGGCCGTGACGATCAGCGGCACGTCGCCGCCGGCGCGGGCGCGCAGCCGCAGGAACATGTCGGCGGTCATCGCCAGCAGAGCCGAGATCGCCTCCTCGGTGCGGCCGGGGTCGGGTTGCGCCGCGGCACCTTCGTAGGTGGCAACTCCGGCAATCAGCAGCCGTCCGCCGGCTGCATCAACTGCATCGGCGATCGCCTCGGCTTCGCCAGTGGTCCTGGCGCCTGCCCTCCCCGCACCGAGTTCGACAAGCACGCGCAACGGCGGCAGCATTGCATTGGCCCGCCAGGCTTCGGCGAGCGCATTCACGGCACCGACAGAGTCGGCGAAGACGAAGAGCTCGACGCCTGGCCAGGCGCCAACCAGCGCCGCGAGCCGGTTCGCACCTCCTGATCCACCAACCTCGTTGGCGACGATCAGTCGTGTGAGGCCGGCCCTGAGCATCACCGCGGCTTGTCTAATATCCGCGACGGTCGTTCCCCATGCTCCGGCCTCTACCAACGATCGGGCAAGGTCGGGCGCCATCGGGGTTTTGGCATGCGGCGCGACCATGGCGCCCTGTTCGCGCGCGTAGCGCAGGAACAGGTCACGATTGGCGGTGAAGGCCTCCTCGTCGAGGGTCAGCACCGGCAACGACATGCGTCCATCAGCCGGATGCCAGCGCTGAGATGCGACAAGGCTGCTGTCCAGCCCGAAGGTGCCGGGCGGCACGCCGCGGATGCGGTCGTCCAGCAGGAAATTTTCACGGATCGCGAGCGCCGGCACGGGTGAGTTTTCGGTCATCCGATGCTAGTCCTTTCGCCTTCGCAGGATGAAGCCCGGATCAATTCCGATGCCGGCCACAGCATGAGAGAGATGCGTGTCAAAGCCTTACTCCGGACCGATCATCGATGCCCACCATCATCTTTGGGATCTCGGCCTCGGCCGCCATCCGTGGCTCGCCACAACGGCTGGCGAGCGCGGCGGCCTGGGCGAGCTTAGCCCGTTGCGGCGAAACTATCTTCCTGAGGATTATTTGCGCGACGCCAGCCGGCACAATGTCGTCGCCACAGTTCATGTCGAAGCCGGATGGGCCGGCGACGACTGCGTCGGCGAGACGCGGTGGCTTGAAACGCTCGAAAAGTCGCGGGGCGTGGCGGCCCGCTACGTCGTTCACGTTCCGCTGGCGAACCGCCAAGCCCCGGCGCTGGTCGAGGCGCAGGCGGCATTCGACCGTGTCGTCGGCGTGCGCGACATATTGAGCTGGGATCCAGATCCTGCCCGCCGTTTCGTTGCCCGTGACGGCATCATGAACGATCCGGCCTGGCGCGCCGGCCTGGCGCTGCTTGCCGGCCATCGGCTGATTTTCGATCTGATGGTGTTTCCGCGCCAGCTCACTGGAGCCGCGCGCCTCGCAGCGGCCTATCCGAACCAGCTCTTTGTTCTCAACCACTGCGGCAGCCCGATCGACCGTGACGCCGATGGAATGCGGGCGTGGCGCGAAGCGCTTCGGCTTTTGTCGGAGCGCGACAACGTCGCCATCAAGATATCGGATCTGGTCGCCTACGATCATGATTGGACGCTCGACAGCCTGAAGCCGGTTGTCATGCATTGCATCGACTGTTTCGGCACACAGCGCGCCATGTTCGGCAGTGACTTCCCGGTGGCCGGTCTGCACGCGTCGTTCGATGCAGTATATGACAGCTTTAAGGCCATTGCCGGGGAGCTTTCCGCAGACGAGCAGACGGCGTTGTTCTTCGGCAATGCAAGGCGCATCTACCGGCTGGACGATATGTCATCGGCGGGCCTGCTCCCTGCCTGAGAGAAGCAGCAGCCCCAGGATCAGCGAACCGAAAAGGATGCTGCGCCAGCCGGGCGAGGCGTTGACGACGGTGATCAGAGCCGTGATCGTGACCAGCAGGATGGCGCCGGGAATGGTGCCGGCATAGGTGCCGAGCCCGCCGAGGATCGAGGTGCCGCCGAGCACGACGGCCGCAATCGAGGCGAGCAGATAGGGATCGCCGATCCCGACATAGCCTTGTCCGTTCATGCCGAGCACCAGCACGCCCGCAAGCCCGGAAGTGAACCCGCTGATGCCGTAGACCGCCAGGGTTGTCGAAGCGAAGGGAACGCCGGAGAGTGTCGCGGCGAGCGGGTTGGCGCCCATGGCGAAGAGCCGAGCGCCGAAAGATGTGGCATGCATTGCGGCCAGAACGATCACGGAAACGGCCACCCACAAGAGCACGCCTGCGGGTATACCGGCCGGCCGCGCATTGCCGAGCCAGCGGACCAGCGGGTTCTCGGCGGTCACGGCGCTGCCGCCGGCGATGATGATCAGCAGACCCTGCAGGAATGTCGCCATGGCCAGAGTCATGATCATCGGATGAACGCGCAACAGCGCCACGCCCAGCCCGTTCACCAGACCGATTGTCGTCGTCAGCGCAAGGACGGCAAGGACGGCAGTGAGCCCGGTCGGATCAGCCTGCCACGACAGCAGCGGCAGGCTGACGGCGCTCACCGTGACGATCGCCGCGACGGAAAGGTCGATGCCGCCGGCGATGACTACAAAGGTCTGCCCCGCCGCAACCAGGCCAATCACCGCGGCCAGTTCGACCAGATAGCGCAAATGGCCATATGCGCCGAAGCCGCGCGAGACAAAGCTCGCCGCGATCCACACCGCGGCAACGATGGCAACGGTGAGAAAGGGCCGGCTGCGCAGGATCGTCAAGGCGCGCCTGCGGGCCGCGGTTTCTTTCCATGCTGTCATTGCTGCACCTTGCGGAATTGCGGGATGGCGACCGCCCCGATGATGATGAGGCCCTGGGCGACATACTGGGCGACCGGCGTGAAGCCGAGGAAGAACATCACACTGATCATCAGGCTGAGCAGCAGGCTGCCGGCAAGCGCACCGCGCATCGTGCCTTGACCGCCGAGGAAGCCAATGCCGCCGAGCACGGCGGCGGCGATGGAATTCAGCGTGAAGGCCGTGCCGATGACCGGATCGCCCGAACCTGTTTGCGCGGCGACGAACAGGCCGGCGCCTGTGCAAAGCAGGCCGCTGATCGCGTAAGCCGCTACCCGTGCGCCATCGACCGGCACGCCGGAGCGATAGGCGCCGACCGGATTCTCGCCGGCGGCATAAAGGCTCAAGCCAAGCGGTGTGGCGAGATAGAGTTTCCACAGAAGGACGATGAGCACCAGCAGCACGAAGGCCGCGGGCGTGTTGCCGGCAAGCAGGTCCGACAGCCACTCCGGAATGGCGCCGCCGGGTCTCGGCAGGATGAGCAGCGCCGCACCGCCGATGATGAAGGAACCGGCGAGCGTCACCACGATCGCCGGCAACCGAAGTTTTACGACGATGAACCCGGTCGCGCCGCCGATGCCGATCCCGGTCAGCGCCACCGCAGCGGCACCGCCGGCTACGCCCAGCGGCCCGGTCATCGTCGTCGCGGCGATCACCGCGCCCAGGCTGACCATTGCGCCGATGGCCAGGCTGATGCCGCCGGTAAGCATGAGGATCGCCTGGGCCATGGCGACCAGCGCCAGCGGAAACCAGCTCTGGGTGAATTTGGCAAAGCCGGAAGCGGTCAACAAGCCGGGAAACAGGAAGCCATAGGCGACGAGGAACGCCATGACCACGGCGAACAGGCCGCGCACACCGACATTGCGGCGCAGCTGAACCGGCCAGTAAAGAGCGCCGGCTTGCCTTGAGGAGGCCACCGTGCTCATGCCGCCACCTGCCGCCGTTCGGCGCCCATCGCAGCGGAAACGATTGCTTCCTCGCTCAATGCGCCGCGCTCGAGCATGGCAACGATGTGGCCCTCCCGGACCACCGCGACGCGGTCGCAAAGGTGCACCAGTTCTGGCGTGTCGGAGCTGAGCAGCACGACCGCCTTGCCGGCGGCGGAGAAGTTGCGAAGCATCATGTAGATTTCGCGCTTGGTCTCTACATCGACGCCGCGTGTCGGATCGTTGAGGAGAAGCGCAAGCGGGTGGTGCGGCATCCATTTCGCCAGCGCCACCTTCTGCTGGTTGCCGCCCGAGAGGGCCTGCGCCGGCCGGTCGAGGTCGCCCTTGATGCCAAGCTGGGCAGCGAGACCTCTTGCCGTCTCGCGCTCGGCACGGCGGCTGCGCAGCTTCAGCGCCGGCAGTCTTGCGAAAGCGGGCAGCATCATATTGCTGATGATGGAATGGATCAGGTGCAGGCCTTCGCGCTTGCGGTCGGCCGGGACATAGGCGAGGCCAAGCGCGTTGGCTTTCGGCACACCGCCGGGCAGACCCGAAGCGCCGTTGACGGTCGCGCATGCCGTCCTGGCCGGAATGGCGCCGTAGAGGCCGAGCAGCAGATCTTCCTGCCCTTGCCCGACCAGGCCTCCAATGCCGAGCACCTCGCCCGTCCTGATGTCGAGATCGACGTCGCGCATCAGGCCGGCCGAAAAATTGCGAACCGAGATGGCGTTGGCAGCCGATGCCGAAGCCTGCCACTGCGGAAAAAGGTCGCCGGGGTCGCGGCCGACCATCAGCCGTACCAGCCCGCCGGCGTCGGTTCCTTCCAGGCTGCGATCAGCCGTGCAGGTGCCGTCCTTCAGGACGGTGACATGCTGGCACAGTGCCATGACTTCGTTCAGCCGGTGCGAAATGTAGAGAATAGCGATACCCTCGCCGCGCAGCCTCTCCAGCAAGTCCGTCAGGACTTTCGTTTCGGTTGCCGAGAGCGACGAAGTGGGTTCGTCGAGAATGAGAACGCGCGGCCGGCGGTAAAGCGCCTTGGCTATCTCCACCATCTGCCGGCGGCCGAGCGACAAATGTCCGACTGGTATCGAGAGCGGTTCGTGAAGCCCGACAAGATCGCATGCTGCCCTGGCCCGCACGGCGAGTTCGGGATAGTCGAGCAAACCGAACCGGCGCGGATAGGCGCCAAGGCCGATGTTCTCGGCGATGGAGAGGCTGGCCGTCAGGCTGAGTTCCTGCTGGACGACGGCGATCCCTGCCTGTTGGGCATAGGCGGGGGTCATGCGCGACACTGGGCGCCCATCGACCTCGATCGCCCCGCCGTCCGGGCGCAAGGCACCGGACAACAGGTTGATCAGCGTCGACTTTCCGGCGCCGTTCTCGCCGAGCAGCGCATGCACGCGGCCGGGCTGGAGAGCGATGGAAACGTCGCGCAGGACAGGGTTGCCGAAGAAGGACTTCGACACCCCCCGCGCGGCAAGAAGCGGAGCCCTGGCCACCAATTTCTGCGACCTTCCAGGCTTATTGTTCAGCCAGCAGCTTCTTGAACAATTCCTCGTCGTAGGGCGAATAGATGTAGCCGTCAGCCGGAAAATCGGCCGCCCGGGCGAGGTACTGATCGATGTTGGAATTGTCGATCACCGGCAGCGGGATCTTGACGAAAGCCGGCACATCCTTGCCCTCCAGCGCTTGGACGGCGGTGTAGGCGGCGAAAGCGCCGAGCCAGTTCGGCTGCATGGTCGCCCAGCTCTTGAGGCCCTTTTCCTTCCAGAGTTCGAGGAACTGACGGGCGTTCTCGCCGGTGATCGGCACTTGTTCGCGGCCCTGCTTGTCGAGGGCGAGTACCGCGCCCGCAGACAGGGCGCCGCCGAGCGACAGAATCCCGTCGATCTCGGAATTGGCGAACAGCAGGCTGGTGACGGCTTCCTGTGCAGGCGCGACATTGTAGGGGGTGTTGGTCTCGGCAAGGACCGTCACCTCAGGATGGGCCTTGAGCGCCGCGTCGGCGCCTTTGCGCCGATCGTCGCTGACCGAAACGCCGGCCGGGCCGTTGAGGATGAGAATCTTGCCCTTGCCGCCAATGGCGTCGATCAGGAACTTGGCCGCCTGGTCGCCCCACTGAGCGGAATCGGTGTTCACCTTAGCTGTGACCTGGTCGGTGTCGACGAGGCTGTCGAAGTTGATGATTGCGATGCCCTTGTCGCAGGCGTCCGCCAGCACACGCGCCGGCGCGGTCGACGAGCCGGCAATCAGGATAATGGCGTCGACGTCGGAATCGATCATCGACTGGATCTGCTGGATCTGGACGTTGGCGTCGCCCTGAGCGTCGGTCACGACAAGCTTGTCGACAAGCCCCTGCTTCTTCAGGGTCTCGACTTCGGCTTCGATCGTGCCTTGTGTCTGCTTCATCCAGGTCGGCACGGAATAGATGTTGGCCCAGCCGATCGTGTACGGCGTCTTGCGGTCGCCCTTGATGCATTTGGCGGCCGCATTGGCCTGCGAACCGCCGCCGAGGCTCAGCAGGAGACCGAGGCAAAGGGCGCTGGCTGATGCGAAAAACGATGATTTCGTCATGATTGTTCCCTTCTGAGGTTATGCCTGGACGTGCGGGATCGGGACAAGAAGACCCGCCGGTTGCCGCATCCGGAAACCGCCCGTTTTCTCATCAGAACTTTCTGCGCCTGGCTTGTTATTGTCTGATATTTCAGACAACGTGTCTCTATATCGGACAAATGGGATGCTAGACTGAGCCTTGACATCTTTCAAGCGTCTTGAGACGAGGGCCGAATTGATTTTTTTGGGGATGCGGCCGACATGAGCGATGGCGCCACTGGTCTGATCGAAACGGAAGCCGGCGCCGGGCCGCGCAATGGCGAACGCCGCCGTGGCATCGACCGCGTGATCGTGCTGCTGGAAGCGCTTTTGCGGCACCGCGCGCCGATGCGCGTCGGCGACATCGCCAAGATGATCGGCGCACCGCGTTCGACCACCTACGAAATCGCCAACAGCCTGCTCGAAGCCGAAATGCTCGAAAACGTCGGGACGGAAGGCTACGTTTATTTCGGTCGGGCCATGCATCTGTTCGGCTGGGCCTATTCGCATCACAACGCCCACTATCGGCGCATCATAGAGACGCTGGACAGGATGGCCGCGGAGACAGGCGAGACCGTGCAGTTGTGCGGCCTGCGCGGGAACAAATACATCGTTCTCGATTGCCGTGATTCTTCCGGCCCGTTCCGGATTTCAAGCGATGTCGGGGTCGAGGTGCCGATCCCGTGGACGGCGTCCGGGCGGCTCCTGCTCGGCCATATGAGCGAGCAAGAAGTGAAGGACTTCATCCCGCCTGGCGACTACAAGCTTCCCGACGGCCGCATCATTGCGCCGGCCGAATTCTTCAGCGATGTCGCTCTCGCCCGCCAGCAAGGTTTCAGCGAGACCATCGCCCTCGCCGACCGCTTCACGTGGTGCATGGCCGCGCCCATCCGCGATGGCCACGGCGCCGTCAGCAAGACCCTTTGCTTCGTATTGCCAGTCGACACACCGGAAGCGCGGCGCAGCGAATTGCTTGCCCTGCTGTGCGAACGCGCCCGCGGATTGTCGTTGGCGGGAGGCTAGGGTCAGGAATCGGCTCAGACGCCCTCGCCAAGGGAGCGCGCAAAAAATGGCCGGGCTCGAATACGGCCCGGCCAAAAAGAAGGTTTCAACCTTCAGAGGGGAACGCCGTTCAGCGGAATGGGAGGAAACCGTCGAACGGTGTTGCCTGTTTGCGCTTGTTTGGGCGGGTTGGCGACGAACAAAATTCCAAAAGCCGGCGGGATTACGAAATTCCCGTTCTGTTTGCTCTGACCTCTTCAGCCGGGTAACGCCGTTGTCTCAACCTCGTCTCACGGAGATCGGCGTAGTGCCGGCGCGCCACGTCGGGAAGCGAGCGCAGGCGACGCTTAGATCACACGACACGGCACGACGCGCCAAAGCTGCTTTCCAGCCATCCACGCCCGCGCCTTGACAAAATAATTTGTCAAGGCCAAAATGAGGTATGCTTGAGCTTTGGCGGGCGGTCGCATCGGCTCGGAGTGGCGTCGTACCGCACCTAGCCCGACCCTGTGACGCCAAACCTTGAAAGGAGTCCCCATGCCAATCAAGAAAGACGAAACCGGAAAGCGTTGGGTGGAGATGGAGTTCATCACGCCCGGCACACCCGAGCAGGTATGGCGGGCAATTGCTACGGGTCCCGGCAACACTGCCTGGTTCACAAAAACCACGATCGACGAGCATGTCGGCGGCAGGCTTCATTTCGACTTTGGTCCCAATGGCGCCTCCACCGGCCAAGTGACGACTTGGGAGCCGCCGTTCCGTTTCGGCTATGTCGAACGCGAGTGGAGCGAAGGCGCGCCGCCTGTTGCAACGGAAATCACTGTGACCAGCCGGTCGGGTGATCGTTGCGTTGTTCGCATGGTCCACTCGCTGTTTGCCTCGACCGACGACTGGGACGATCAGCTGGAAGGGTTCGAGAGCGGCTGGCCTGGCTTTTTCGAGGTGCTGCGGGTTTACCTGTCGCACTTCGCCGGTAAAAAGGCCGCCAGCTTCCTCGTCATGGCCAGCTCTGAGGCCGACCAGCTCTCGACTTGGCGGCGGCTCACCGAGGCGCTCGGTCTGGCCGGCGCAAATGTCGGCGAGGAACGGAATGGCCCGCAGCAGCCGGAGAGACTATCCGGCATAGTCGAACGCGTGCGGCAGGACGACAAGCAGCGTTTCCTCGTGCTGCGCCTGAATGCGCCTGCTCCCGGCATCGCCCTGATCGGAACCTATGCTGCCGACGGCAACACAAATGCCAGCATGGCCCTGTATCTTTACGGCGGCGACGCCGAGCAGCGCGCCGCCGACGGCGAGCCCAAGTGGCGGAACTGGTTTGGCGAAACCTTCAAGCACCCGGGCTGACGGGTGCTTCTGGAACCGCCGGCCAGAAGTTCGGCCGCCTGCGCAGGCGCTCAACCATGGCGCATTCCGATTTCAAGGTCGATCGGGATGAGGCGAACGCCCGATCGCTTCTTCGGCCGCGCATTTCGGCTGTCGGAACGATACTGCTGTGAAGCGGCGCCCCGATCCGCTGACAGGACGCGTCAGTCGTGGAGTTCCCTCGAGATCGCCGGGCCGACTGAAAAATCGCTGAATGTGACTTCGAAACCTTCACGTTGCGGCGAACAGCACATCATGCCGACATCGACTGTATTCGAGGGCGGGAAGTAGGCGAGCCGCACCGGCTTCCAGCGCTGGTCGGAGGCATCGAGATACTGAACACGGATTGTCTCGGCATGGCGGGTCAGCCGGATCCTGACGCCGTCCGGACCGGCCGGGATGCTGACCAACGACCAGTCGGAGGCATCATTGGTGACGACGACGGAAAAATAGGCGAGCCCGTCGGTGAACTCGATGCCGGCCTTGACCCAATGCGTCTCGCTCAGCCGGACCATCAGACCGGCCTGATCATAGAGCACCTTGTAGTCGCCCTTGATGGTGACCTCGGCGCTGAAATCGCCCTCGACCTGCCGGTAGAGGAAGTGGCCATTGTCACGCCAGAAGTCATAAAAAGTCTCGCGCCAGAAATCGGTCTCCTTGCCGGTTCGCACATGCACGGTGCTGTCGCCGAACGCATGATGCGGTGGCGGGTTGAGCCAAGTCAGTTCTGCAAGCTGAGATGTCATCGACTCGTTCGCCTCGCCGGTTCGTGTTGCGTCATCCGCCTCTCATGCGACGAGGCGGATTTGTCTCTTTTACGCGCTCATTTCGGCGCTTGGTAAAGCTCGGACGCGGCCTCTCTCAGCGCGCGCCGGCTCTCCGGCCTGAAATACATCATGTGGCCGCCTTCCAGCAGTTCGAGGCGGATAGGCTTTGCGCCGGGAAGCGAAGGAACCTGGCCGACAAGATAGCGTGACACCAGATAGGGCGTCACCAGGTCGGTGTAGCCGTTGACGATCAAAACACCGAGGCCGGGATTCAACGCGCGCGCCTGTTGAAGGTCATCCATCACGCCGGTATAGCCCTGACGCGTCGGGCTCGTCCCGTAATCCCAATTGCCGCTGATTTCACGGTTGAGAAGCCGATAGCTTAGATCGGTGCGGAATTTCAATTCCTCCCTGACATAGCTGACAAAGGCGGAAGTCAGCGCCGGCACGCTTCGGTCGAGCACCGGATCAGGACCGCTGGGCCTTGGACTTTCCGGGGCAACGTCTGCCGTTTCGATCGAGCCGTCATAGACGCTGAGAACATTGCCTCTTGCCCGCGCAAACTCCTTGGCGAAGAGCGCGGTGGGAATGCGCGCAAAGTTTCGTTTCACGAGTTCGAGCGGCAGACCGGTGATTTCGGCAACGCGCGGGCTCGCCAGACGTCCGCCCTGTTCGAGCCCGCTGGCAAGCGCGACGAGATAGTCGCCAAGCGCATAGCGTTCGACATCGGCCAACCGCTCCTGCAGTTCGGAACCGGTGACGCTTTGGCTGCGCAGGCGCACCGCCGCCAGCGACGGCAGCTCAAGCGCCCAGTGAAGCGGCTGGAACTCGTCGGGCCGCACGAGCGTGAATTCGAGCGCCGGCGAGATGAGCACGATGCCGCGAGGGCTGATGCCGATATCATCCTGGAGCGTCTTGGCAAGCAGTGCCGCCCGAAACCCGCCATAGCTTTCGCCGGCAAGAAACACCGGCGACGCCGTGCGGCCCGCTTGGGCCAGATAGAGCCGGATGAATGCGCCCATCGCGGCGGCGTCCTGGTTGACGCCCCAGAAGCTGCGTGCCTCGGTGCCGGGTGCTTCGCGGCTGTAACCGGTTCCGACGGGATCGACAAAGACCAGGTCGGTCATGTCGAGCCAGGTGCTCGAGTTGTCCAAAAGCCGCTGCGGCGGTGGGAGAAAACTTCCATCGGCCGCTGTCGCCATCACGCGTGGACCGAGCGCGCCAAGATGCAGATAGGCGGAAGCCGCTCCGGGACCACCGTTGAATACGAAAGTGATCGGGCGGCGGGGATCAGGTTCCCGGCTTGGCTCGGGACGCAGCGTGTAGGCGACATGAAAGATTTCCGCGGTGACGTCGCCCTTGCCGGATAGCATCGACAGCGTGCCGGCCCTTGCCTGATAGTTGAGCGTGCGTCCCGCGATCACGATCGAATGATCTGAGACCTGGGGCGGCGGGAGCAGCGACAGAACGCCGCCCGAAGGCGACGCCCGCTCGGCCACTTGCGCGTGGCCGTTTGGAAGGCCGCCAACCAGCAGCAGCATAGCAAGGGTGATTTCTAGGAGCTTGGTACGCATGGCGACTCCGCAGCGGAACGACTGCAAGCTATCACGCTGATGGCTCAGCCGAAATCACAGGACTGTGCACGCTCTCGCTGCTGGAAGGAGACCAAGGCTTTCAACGCACGATCTTCACGCACATCGGCGTGCCGATATCGATAAACCGCCCGGTGTCGGCCAGCCGACCCGTGGCCGCATCGCGTGCAAGAATCGAGATGCGGTCGGCGTTCTGGTTGGCCGAGAAGAGATGGCGACCTGAGGGCGTCAGTGCCAGATTGCGCGGCGTAGCGCCCCCGCACGGCGCATGGTCGACCAGCGCAAGCGTGCCCGTCTGCTGGTCGACGGAAAACACCACGACACTGTCATGGCCGCGGTTGGAGCCATAGAGGAAGCGGCCGTCGGGCGATATCTGGATGTCGGCGCAATGATTGCCGTCGCGCGCCGCGGCCGGCACGGCCGGCTTCGTGTCGATCTCGGTGAGCCTGCCCGACGCTCCGTCCAGCGCAAGCGAGACGACCGTCGAATCCAGTTCGTTCATGACGAACACGAAGCGCCCGCCCGGATGCAGCGCCACGTCGTGGCCCGGCGCCGGGCGCAAGCGCCGACTCCGCCAGTCTGGTCAGGCCGCCGTCGGGCCCGATGCGGTACGCGACAAGCCGATCGATGCCGAGATCGGCGACCATCGTCACGCCACCGGCAATCGTCTCGGTGACGCTGTGGGCATGGGGACGTTCCTGACGAGCTGCGTCGGGACCAGTTCCGCTATGGGCGACGCTCGACAACGGCGCGGTCAAGCCGCCATCGTCGCGCAGTCCGTAGAGGACGAGCGAGCGATCGGGACCGCCTTCGCCCATGCCGTAATTGGCGACCAGGAGCTTCGTCCCGTCGCGCGTGACGGTGTTGTGCGCCGTGATGCTGCCAAGCGTCGGCTGCTTGTTGATGTAGGAGAGCGCGGCGGTTTGCCTGTCGAAGCGGTAGGCCGAGACCACGCCTTCGCGCCAGGTGAACACTTCGGAGTTGGCATAGACATGGGACCCGTCCGGCGTCACCGACAGGAAGGTCGGATTGTCGACGTCACCCGTCTCGGCCAGTTTCCTCGTCTCCAGCGTCTCCTCGTCGAAACTGTAGACACCGAGTCCAACGCCGCGCGCGCCCTGAAAATAAGGCGCCTCGCGGTTGAGGCTGCCGACGAAGACCAGACAGGCGTCGTTCATCAAATCCTCCCCTGTTCCGCCGGCATCCAGCCGCAGCGGATCGCGGCAAATTTCGCCTGTTCACGCTTGAAACACAATCCCATATGTGAAAATACTATTCACTAGAGAAGATCGACGCGGACCGATCGTGCAATCCAATCTCGACACAAAACCCCAATACAAGGAGATGGGCTGATCCGCGCCAGCTATGAAGTCTTCAAGGGTGAAGGAGAGCTCGTGCTTTATTGCCAGCTCCTGCAACGGTGAAGTGCCGGAATCCGGCCGATTTCGCCGGCAAGACGGAGACATAGGCGATGGCTGCCATTGCCGAATTGCCGCTGACCGGGCTCGTCGTCGTCGACATGAGCCAGTTCCTGTCTGGGCCCTACTGCTCGCTGCGGCTGCTCGACCTTGGCGCCCGCGTCATCAAGATCGAGCGCCCCGATGGCGGTGACCTGTCGCGCCGGCTCTATCTCAGCGACACCGAGATCGGCGGCGATTCCACCATCTTCCACGCCATCAACCGGGCCAAGGAAAGCTTTGCCATCGACCTCAAGGAAGAGGCCGATCTGGCGGCGCTGCGCAGCCTGCTGGCCCAGGCCGACGTGCTGATCCAGAATTTCCGGCCCGGCGTCATCGAGCGCCTTGGCCTTGACTACGAGGCGGTGCGCAAGATCAATCCACGCCTGGTCTATGCCTCGATCAGCGGCTATGGCGAGGAGGGCCCCTGGGTCAAGCGTCCCGGGCAGGATCTGCTGGCGCAGGCGCGTTCCGGCGTGATGTGGCTGAACGGCGACGAGGACCAGGGACCGGTGCCGTTCGGCCTGGCGATCGCCGACATGCTGGCGGGCGCCGCCGCCGCGCAAGGCATCCTTGCCGCACTGGTGCGGCGCGGCGTGACCGGCACCGGCAGCCATGTCGAGACCAGCCTGCTCGAAGCGCTGGTCGATTTTCAGTTCGAGGTGCTGACCACGCATCTCAACGACGGACGCCGCGTGCCGCGACGATCGGCCTTCCGCAGCGCCCATGCCTATCTGTCAGCGCCTTACGGCGTCTATCCGGCCAAGGACGGATATCTGGCGATCGCGATGACGCCGATCCCGAAGCTGGCCGACCTTTTGGAACTCGAACAGCTTGCGCCCTTTCGCGATCAGCCGTCGACCTGGTTCACCGCCCGCGACGAGATCAAGGCGATCATTGCGCAAAAAATCGCGACGAAAGCCGTCGACGAATGGCTTGCCATCCTCGAGCCCGCCGACATCTGGTGCGCCAAGGTGCTGACCTGGCCGGAAATGATGGCCAGCGAAGGTTTTCAGGTGCTCGACATGCTGCAGACAGTGACGCGCGAGGACGACGTCTCGATCCTCACCACGCGTTCGCCGCTGCGGGTCGATGGCGTCCGCGCCAAGGTCGAGCGGGCGGCGCCGCGCATCGGCGAGCACAGCGCAAAGATCCGCGAAGAATTCGGGCTGTGAGCGACGTGACGCTCAAAGGCATGACCTGGAGCCATCCGCGCGGCTACGACCCGATGGTCGCCTGTTCGGGACTGTGGAAGCGGCAGACCGGCGTCACCATCGAATGGGACAAGCGCTCGCTGCAGGATTTCGAATCGTTTGCGGTCGAGGACCTGGCCCGTGCCTACGATTTGATCGTCATCGATCATCCGCATGTCGGCCAGATCACCGCCGAGACTTGTCTGGCCCCGCTCGACGTTGTGGGGCGTGAAGAGGAACGCGCGGCACTGGCGGCAGGCAGCGTCGGCCAGTCGTATCCTAGCTACAACTGGCAAGGCCGGCAGTGGGCGTTTCCGATCGACACGGCCAGCCAGGTGCAGGCGTGGCGGCCGGACATGCTTTCCGCCGCGCCGGCGAACTGGGCCGAGATGCTCGACCTGGCGCGGCAAGGCCGCGTGTTGCTGCCGCTCAGGCCGCCGCATTCGCTGATGGTGTTCTACACGCTTGCCGGCAATCTCGGCAGGCCCGCCGTCGAAGAGCCTGGCGACCACATAAACCCTGACATCGGCGGCCGCGTTTTCGAGATGATGCGCGAGATCGCGGCTCTCGTCGATCCGGCCTGCCTCGGCATGGACCCGATCGACGTCCTGGAGGAAATGGCCAGCTCCGGCACGCGGATCGCTTGCGCGCCGCTGATCTACGGCTATGTCTCCTATGCCATCGCCGGATTCCGCAGCAGCCGCCTTGCCTTCGCCGACATTCCGCCTGCCGGCGACGCCGGTGTAGTCGGGTCGGCGCTCGGCGGAACCGGCATTGCCGTGTCGGCCTTTTCGAAGGCCACGCAAGAGGCCATCGACTTTGCCTACTGGATCGCCAGCGGCGAGGTGCAGCGCGGCCCCTATGCGTCGGCCGGCGGCCAGCCCGGCCATGCCGCAGCCTGGGACGATGCCGCCGTCAACGCAGCCGCCGGCAATTTCTACAAGGACTCCCGCGCCACGCTCGAGAGGGCCTGGGTCAGGCCACGCCACGATGGCTACATGGCCTTCCAGCAGGCGGCCTCCGATCGTATCAATCTCGGCCTGACCGAAAGGCACGATGCCGGCCGCGTCGTCGCCGATCTCAATCGCCTGTTTGTGAAGAGTCTCCGGCACCCGGCGCTGAGATGAGGCAGAGTTCGCTAACTTCTCACAAACGCCAAAGCCGCTTCGCATTGGCGGAGAGCAGCTTTTGCCGTTCATCGATGCTTGCACCGCCGAGCAGTGCATGCGTCGCCGCAATCCAGGTCGCAAGCCCGCCGCCAAGCGTGCAGACCGGCCAGTCGCTGCCCCACACGACGCGGTCCCAGCCAAAGCATTCGATGGTGTGCTCGACATAGGAACGCAGCGTTTCGACAGCCCAGGATCCAGCGTCCGCATAGGCGACCACACCGGAAATTTTGCCGACGACGTTCGGGCGCCGCGCAATCTCCGCCATATGCTCGCGCCAGGGATGCTCACTGTTGCCCTTGATGTCGGGCACGCCGCAATGGTCGAGCACGAACTGCACGTCCGGCGCGAGGTCGGCAAGCGCAATCGCCTTGGGGATCTGATGCGGCAGGACGACGAGGTCGAATGTCAGTTTGGTGCCGGCAAGCCGCTTGATGTTTGCGCGAAACAGCACGCCTTCCGAAAGCTCGTCCGGCACGACGTGGAGCACACGGCGAAAACCCCTGACGAAAGGATCGGCGCGCTGGCGCTCGAGATAGGCGGCAAAGCCCGGCTCTTCCGGACGGCAGGAGGCTATTGCCCCGCGCAGCAAGCTGTCCTTCTGGTGTGACAGCGCCTTTACGTGACTGGTCTCAGCCTCGATATCGGCTGGATCGACATCGACCTCCATGTGCAACGCGCCCTCTATGCCGGCGCGGCGAGCCTGGACTGCATATTCGTCGTAGGGGAAATCGCGGTTTAGTGCCGGCACGCCGGAGAGCCAAGGATAGCGCAACGCCGACTGGTCGATCAGATGCAGATGGGTATCGAAGATCATGATGGCGCGCTCCTCCTTCGCCGTTTCAAAAACATCTCACGCAGAAATTGTTCAATCAGTCGCCTGCTTGGCAGCGGCTCCCGCCAGCTGCGACAGGTTTTCGGCCGCTGCCAGCAACAGTTCTATGGTCCTCGTAATGTCGGGCGCCCTAGGCGCGTTGATCAGGGTTATGTAAGGGATCGACAGCGCGGCGATCGCCCTGCCGTCCGAGCCAAGCACAGGCGCCGACAGGTTGAATACACCGGCGGTCTGCATCGATGCCATCATTTCATAGCCGCGTTGCCGGATCTGGTCGAGACGGGCAAAGAAGTCCGGCGATTGAGGCGGCTTGTGGGCGCTGCGCAGATGTTCGGAGATCATCATCCGCCGCTCTTCCGGCGAGCGGAACGCCAGCAGCACATGCCCGGAGCCGGTGTCGAACAGGCTGACATGCGCGCCGACCCGAATCGAGATGCCCCAATAGTCCGGCGCCTCCTGCTGGGCGATCACCACGGCGGAGCCGCGGTCGAAGACGACAAGCTGGTTTGCCTGCTGCGAGGCCTCGGCAAGCTCGCGCATCAGCGGCGTCGCATAGGAAACCAGCCGCCGCACCGGCGCGTGCAGATGCGCCAGGCCAAACAGCTTGAGCGTCAGCGAGTAACGGTCGCCGTCCGGCCGCGTGACGTAGCCGCGCCGCACCAGCCGATCCAGCATGCGGTAGAACTCGTTGGGGCTGCGGTCGAGCTTTTTCGCGATTTCCGCCTGCGTCAGGCCGCCATCGACGCCGGCCAGAAGCTCCAGGATGTCGAGACCTTTGTCGAGCGCAGGCGCGCGATATCGGTCATCGTCCTCGTCCTCCGCCATAGTCACTCCCCGTGGTCAGCATCCGAAAGGACCATCGGCTTGGTGATTGTGTAAATTATTTGTTTGTATGTAAATAGTGGGCAGATCACCGCCGGTGCAACGCAACGCATCGCGGCATTCATAACGACGATAGTGAAACAGGAGCCGGACATGCAGCGGATGGCAATGGTGCTCGGCCTCAAGCCGGAAAAGGTCACCGAATATGTGCGGCTTCACGCAGCCGTCTGGCCTGAAGTGCTGGCGATGATTTCCGCCTGCAACATCAGGAACTATTCGATCTACCTCAAGGAGCCGGAGCACCTCTTGTTCAGCACTTTCGAGTATCACGGCACCGACTATGCCGCCGACATGGCGAAGATGGCCGCCGATCCCAAGACGCAGGAATGGTGGGCGCTGTGCATGCCTTGCCAGGAGCCGCTGCCGACCCGCAAGGAGGGCGAATGGTGGGCATCGATGGACGAAGTCTTCCATCATGACTGATGGCGTTTTCGACCCAGCCTGGCTCTCCCAGTCCTGGGCGAAGCCATCGAAGCCGCGGCCGATCGTGATTTTCGGCGCCGGCTCGATCGTCGGCGACGCGCATTTCCCGGCCTATCGGAAAGCCGGCTTTCCGGTCGACGGGCTTTTTGATCCCGACCACGCCAAGGCGGAAAAACTCGCGGCCAACTGGGGCGTCACCGCTTACCGGTCGATCGAGGAGGCTACGTCAATCGACGGCGTCATCTTCGACCTGGCGACGCCGCCGGCTGATCATGCCGGCGTGCTCAGGGCGTTGCCCGACGGCGCCGTAGCGCTGATCCAGAAGCCGATGGGCAGCGACCTCACCGAGGCGAGCGAGATCCTCGAAATCTGCCGCGCCAAGAAGCTGAAGGCGGCGGTGAATTTCCAGCTCCGCTTCGCGCCGATGATGCTGGCGCTGAAGGGTGCGATCGCCAGGGGCTGGCTGGGCGACGTGGTCGACTTCGACGCCTGGCTGGCGCTGGCGACACCCTGGCAGCTCTGGGAGTTCCTGCTGAAGGCGCCGCGCGTCGAGATCGCCATGCACTCGATCCATTATCTCGACCTGATCCGGCAATTGCTCGGCGACCCCAGGGGCGTTCACGCCAGGACGCTCGGTCATCCCGGTCACAAGGTTGCGCAAACCCGCACCAGCGCGATCCTCGACTATGGCGACACAGTGCGCTGTGCGCTGTCGATCAATCATGATCATAAATTTGGCCGAAAACACCAGGCCTGCGAGTTCCGCATCTGCGGCACCGAGGGCGCCGCCTATCTCAAACTCGGCCTCAATCTCGACTATCCGCGCGGCGAGCCTGACATTCTTGAAATCTATCCGAAGGGCGGCTCCGGCTGGGTCACGGTGCCACTCGTCGGCGAATGGTTTCCGGACGCCTTCGTCGGTCGCATGGCCAATGTCCAGCGCTACGCTTGCGAGGAAGACGCCGAGCTTGTCAGTTCCGTCGAGGACGCCTGGAGCACCATGGCGCTGGTCGAGGCCGCCTACCAATCGAGCGCGGCGCCGGCAACACCGATCGCGGCGAGGCCCTGACATGGAGCAGACGATCTATTTCGAGGATTACCAGATCGGCTCGTCGCGCATGACCAGCGGACGCACCGTCACCGAGACCGACTTCGTCGTGCATGCCGGCCATACCGGCGATTTCTTTCCCCACCACATGGACGCCGAGTTCATGAAGACGACGCCGTTCGGCCAGCGCATCGCGCATGGCACGCTGGTCTTCTCGGTCGGCGTCGGACTGACGGCAAGCGTCATCAACCCGGTCGCGTTCTCCTATGGCTATGACAGGTTGCGCTTCATAAAGCCGGTGTTCATCGGCGATACGATCAAGACCCGCACCACCATCTCGGCCAAGCAAGACGACCCAAAGCGGCCAGAGTCGGGTCGCGTCATCGAGCGCTGCGAGGTGATCAACCAGCATGGCGATGTGGTCCTGGCTGCCGACCACATCTACATCGTCGCGCGTCGCGACAAGCCCAACAGCGCTTAAGGGCTCCAGCGGATTCGGTCCGCCGCATTGATGACCGCTCCCGGCGGACGGTTCGTCAAAGCGGAAAGCGCGCCCGCGAGGGCCGCTTCGGTTACTTGCCCGTCGGGTCGACCGGGGTTTCGGAGCCTCGCCTGGGTCGGCGGATGGCCCTCACCTTGCCGCTGTTTCCACCGCCGCAGAAGAACTGATCGCCACCATCGGACTCGAGCCCCGACACGCCTGTTCCAGGCGGCATATCAAGCTTCTCCAGGACCTTTCCGGTTTCAGGATCTATCCGCCTGACGTCGCTCTCGTCACCTTCCCAGGTGCCGTGCCAGAGTTCGCCGTCGATCCAGGTGACCCCTGTGACGATACGGTTGGAATCGATCGTGCGAAGTACTGCCCCTGTCTGGGGATCGATCTGATGGATTTTGCGACCGCGATTCTGCCCCACCCAAAGCGAGCCTTCGGCCCAGGCAAGTCCGGAGTCGCCGCCGCCACCTGGCGCCGGAATCGTGGCGAGCACGCGGCCAGTGTTGGGATCGATCTTCTGAATGCGATCTTCGGCGATCTGGAACAGGTGCTGGCCGTCGAAGGCCGTTCCTGCGTGCGCGGCGACATCGATCGCGCGCACCACCTTGCCGCTCGCAGGGTCCAGGGCGTTCAGTCTGTCTCCTGACGCAAACCAGACGTGCTGACCGTCGAACGTAACCCCAGCCACCTGGTCGACATCCGGAAAGGGTCCATATTCGCGGAGGACTTCGGCTGCAGATCGTTTCATGCTTCTATCCTAGTAGCCCGACAGCGAGCCGGGGAGTAACAAGATTGTCGGGAATCCCGGCACGGGCGGGGTCATCCAACGACGCGCTCGCCCGCGGCCGAACGACTGCACCTTGCCTGCTGCCGCAAGCTGCTCGAGCGAGCGCTGCACGGTGCGCGAGCTGGCTCCGAGCGCAATTGCGAGCGCCGAGCTCGACCACGACTCGCCGTCGGCGAGGAAGGCGAGCACCGCTGCATGCGGCTCGTCGGCGGGCGGCGCCAGCACCACGACATCGCGTGGGCGGCGCGGCTTAAGCGCAAAGCCTCGCTTGGTCGCGCTCACATCCGCCAGTGACCGCAACTCCACCCGAAGCCGACCGACTTCGACCCGCAACCGGGCGCGATGCGATTCATCGGCGTGCTTGCCGCCGAAGGCGCGTGCGACGAGCGTGCTCCGCGGCACGTCTGCGGGCCAGGCTTCGCCCAGCGCTCGCGCAAGCGCGAACAGGACCGGGCGCGTCGCCAGCGAGACGATCATGCCGGCGTCCCGCACGATATTGCGGCAGGCGTCGACGACGAGTGCCCCCGACGCCAGCAGCGCTTCGACCTCCTCGAGCAGGAGCGGGCGCTCAACCCCGCGCGCGATCAGGCGCGCCGCGGGCGTGTTCATCACCAGGGATGCGCCTTCAACCTCGGCCGTCAGCGCTGGAATGTCCGCCTGGCCCGCCGCGTGCGCGGCCCGCCCGAGCGCAGCGCGCGCCGCCTTGGTGCGGAGGCGGCGTATCGCGATCCCCGCAATCACCAGCTCGTGGGCGGCCCTCGACGCGGGTGGGAGCGTTGTCGGGTCGAAGCCAGCCAGCCTGCCCTCCGCCTCATCGAGGCGTCCGATCAGGAGCAGGCGCCGCGCTTCGAGATTGCGCGCATGCGCGGCATTGACGTGGTCGCCGTGTTTTTCAAGCGTCGACCGCGCGGCGTCGAGTGCCTTCGCCGGCCAGCCGAGGTCGCGCGAGACGAGCGCGATCTCGGCTTCGGCGACGACGCACCTCGCGCGTGCCACCGCCTCTCTCGGACCGAAGGCGCGCGCAGCACTTTTGAGAAGAGCCTTTGCTCGGACGAGATCGCCGAGCTGCGCCATCGCGATGCCGCGCAGCGCAAGCGCGGGCGCATCCTCACGCAGGGCGACCCGCTTCAAAGCGCCAAGAGGATCACCCGTCGCAAGGGCGCGCGCCGCAGCGGTGATCAGCGAGTCCATCGGAATCCCGTCACACTTGTCACTCTCACCTTTCGATGTCCGCTCCTAATCTATCTCAGCACCAACAGCCAGCGCGCCGTGTCGAAAAGGGATGACATCTCGATGACACTCCACCCCGACCAGAAGATGCCGCCCGAAGGCAGCGGATCTGCCGATTTCCCAACCGACTCTGTCGCCGCCCGTGGCGCGGCCGACTGGCTATCGCTGGCGGCCGCGCCCACCTTCGCAATCATGGCGCTGCTGACGGCCGTTACCGGTGATGCCGACATGATCTGCGCGGCGCAAGATGCGTCGCCGCTGAACGAAATGCCGATGATGTACTTGCTGATGAGCGCCTTCCATTTTGCGCCCTGGCTGAAGCTGGTCGCCGGCCGACGAAGCGGTGCCCACCGGTCGTGACCCGGGCGTGCGCCAGGTCAAACGTGAATTACAGAGTTCCGCCGGATAGGTTGACCTCGCCTGCATGACGCATCATGCGGCGAAAGCTCATCGAGATATGGGCTCGCCTGATGTGCCCGATCGACTCCCAGTCGCCAATCTCGGCGGCGGCAAGCACCTCTTCCATTTCGCGGCGGAACGCAGTGAACTCCTCGACCAGGCCCAACTGCGGCATCATCTTCAGGACGACGCGCGCGACCTGAAAATACAGGCGCTCGCTGATCTCGCGCAGCGGCTGGTTGCCGGTCATCGCGGTGAGCTCGTAGAAAAAATCCATGTTGAGGCGCAGGAAAGCGCGCTGGTCGGGATTGAGCACATCGGAATCGCAGCGCGCGATGAGTGCCCTTATCCGGTCGAGGTCGTCCGCCGTGCGCGGGATCGGTGAAAGCTTGCCGACGAGGAGCGCCAGCTCCAGGCGCAAGTGATAGACCTGCTGCAATTCCTCGATGTCGACATCGGTGACGATCGTGCCGACGCCATGGACGGACTGAACCAGACCCTCGGATTCGAGGCGCGCCAGGACACGGCGAACCGGCGTGCGGCTGATCTGGAATTCCTGGGCAAGCTCTTCCTCGGAGAGATGGCTGCCGGGCGCATAGTCGAGCAGGCAGATGCGGTCGCGCAGTATCCGGTAGATACGCTCGAACCGCTCCCGCGCCGAGAGCGGGCGCGGCGGTGCGGCGGTCACGGCCAGGGGCGTGGCAGTCGTCTCAAGCGTCATCCAGCCTCCAGGACAGCGTGCAGGAACTGCCGCGTCCGCTCGTTCTTGGGGGCGCCGAACAACTCGTTTGGCGGCCCCTGCTCGCAGATCTTGCCGGCATGGAAAAAGCAAACGCGATCGGAGAATTCCTTGGCAAATCCCATCTGGTGGGTGACCATCAGCATGGTGAGGTCATGTTCCCTGCCGAGTTTTCGGATGACTTCAAGCACCTCGCCGACGAGTTCGGGGTCGAGTGCCGAGGTCACCTCGTCGAACAGCATGATCTTGGGCCGCATGGCGCAAGCGCGGGCGATGGCGACACGCTGCTGCTGGCCGCCGGAAAGCTGCGAGGGATAGTGGTCCTTCTTCTCCGACAGGCCGACCATGTCGAGCAGCTCGGCCGCACGCGCCTCGGCATCGGCCCGCTTCATGCCGAGCACGGTTATCGGCGCCTCGATGCAGTTCTGCATCGCCGTCATGTGCGGGAACAGGTTGAACGACTGGAACACCATGCCGATCTTGGCGCGGATCTTGCGGATGTGCGCGAGATCGGCGGGAACAAGCTTGCCGTTCCTCTCCATGTGGGTGAGCGGCTCGCCTTCGACCCAGATGACGCCGTCATTGATCGTCTCCAGCGTCATCAGCATGCGCAGCACCGTGGTCTTGCCGGAGCCGGACGGCCCGATGATCGAGACCTTCTCGCCGCGTGCTATGTCCAGATTGAGCCCGTCGAGAACGGTCAGCGCGCCGTAGCGTTTCGAAACATTGTCGAAGCGGACCATCGGTTGTTCCGTCATCGCATGGTCCTCCGGTTGAGCAAGCCTTCGAGGGAGCGAATGAGCGCGGCAGAAACCAGGCTCATGGCAAGGAAGAACAGGCCGACCAGCGTCATCGGCTCAGTGTAGCGGAAGGTTTCGGAGCCGATGATCTTGGCGGTCTGCATCAGCTCCAGCACGGCGATTGCGGAAAGCAATGGCGTCTCCTTGAACAAGGCAACCAGATAGTTGCCGAGCGCCGGAACGATCGGCGGGATCGCCTGCGGAATGATGATGTCGCGGAACGTCGTCCAGGCTGACAGATTGAGTGCGACCGAGGCTTCCCACTGGCCGCGATGGATGTTGTCGAAACCGGCGCGATAGACCTCCGAACAATAGGCAGCGTAGTGGATGCCGATGGCAAGCACCCCGGCGGTGAAGGCGTCGAGCACGACACCGAATTTCGGAAAGACGAAATAGAGAAAGAATATCTGGATCAGCAACGGGGTCGACCGGATCAGTTCGACCAGCACCGAAATCGTCCAGCCGGTCCACGGCACGGCGATGCGGACCACCGCCAGCACCAGGCCAAGCGAGGCGGCAAGCGCAAACCCGATCAGCGTCGCCTCGATGGAAACGATGGCAGCGCTGGCGAGCACCGGCAGGATTTCAAAAGCAAATGCCCAGTCCCAGATCATGCTGCCTTCCCCCGCGCCAATCCGAGCGAAGCCCGCCTTTCGAGAAGCCGCATGCCGATGGTCACGACCAGCGACATTGCCAGGTACATCAGCAGGACGAGGGTGAAGATCGGAATGGTCTTGAACGTGTTCTGGTTCATTTGCTGCGCCTTGAAGGCGAGGTCCGAGAGCGTGATCAGCGAGACCAGCGCTGTCGATTTCAAAAGCTCGATGAACAGATTGCCCCAAGGCGGGATCATGGCGACGAAAGCCTGCGGCAGGATGATCCGGCGCAGCATCTGGGGGCGGCTCATGTTCAATGCGGTAGACGCCTCCCACTGTCCGCGGGCGACGGACTGGATCGCGCCGCGCACGACTTCCGATCCGTAAGCACCAACGTTCAGGCCGAGCGCCAGGACAGCAACCAGAAATGCGTTGAGCGTGACACCGAATTGCGGCAGCACGAAAAAAAGCCAAAACAATTGCACCAGCGCCGAGGTGCCGCGGAAGATCTCGACATAGACCGTGGCCAGCCATTTGAGCGGCGCCGGGCCATACATTCTTGCCAGCGCCGCCAGCACGCCCATGACGATTGCCAGCAGGCTGGCGAGGATAGCGATCTCGATCGTCAGGACCGCGCCTTGCAGCAGCCCCGGCATAAACACTTTGTAAGATTCCTGCGTTGCCAAGGCACCGATCACGACAAGCGCGACGACCAGCATGGCAACGAGCGTACAGATTCCCATGCGGATTCCCCCAGGAAAAAGGGGCGGCGCTTTCGCGCCGCCAGCAGTTGGGAACCTATTTGCCCGCGCAAAGCTCCGCGGTGGTCTTGTTGGGCAGGTAGTCCTTGCCGAAGCCGAGCGGCTCGACCAGCGCGATGTGCTCCGGCGAACCGAGGAACGTCTTCAGCTCGGCGTTGAACGCCTCCTGCAGGTCGGTATCTTCCTTGCGGAAGCCGAAGCCGCCATGGCCTTTCACCGACTTGCCGGCAACCTCGCCGAACGGCTTGGTCGATTCGACGCCGTCGGCCTTCTTGGCCATGTCGGCGATCGAAAGAGCGGTTAGCGCGGCAGCGTCGGCACGGCCCGACTGGACGGCGGCGACCAGACTGGACTGGTCGGGCAAGGCAACGATCTGCCCGGCGGCGACACCAGCGTCCTTGGCATAGCCGCCCTCGACGGCGCCGGCCATCACGGCGAGCTTGAGATCCGGGTTTTCCTTGATGCTGGAAAAGTCCTTCACGCCCTTCGGATTGCCTTTTGCCACCAGCATGGCCTGACCGATGCCGTAGGACGGCTCGGAGAAATTGATCTCGGCGCAGCGCTTCGGATTGATGAACATGCCGGCGGCGATGATATCGAAGCGGCCGGCCTTGAGACCTGGGATAAGCGAGCCGAACTCGGTCAGCACGCCGTCAACCTGCGCGATACCCATCTTGGCGAGTACCGCCTTGGCAACTTCCGGCGCTTCGCCGGTCAGCTTGCCGTCAGGCGTGGCGTAACCGAACGGCGCCTCGTTGGCAAAGCCGACGCGGATATAGCCGTCCTTCTTGGCCTGTTCGAGGGTGGTTTCCGCATAAGCGGGCAGCGCCGTGAATGATGTCGCGGCAAGCGCGAGGCAGGCGGCGGCTTTCACGACCATCCGGCGCGATATCGATGATTTGAACATGCTTTTCTCCCATTGAACAACTGACTGATATTCCCGGGCGCGGCCTTCTTCGAGGTCGACACCTGCCTGTCAAGACGTATACAACTGCCCTAGACATTGTGCAAGCTAAGATATAAAACCTACAGAAATCTGGTAATAATTCGTAATCAGACCACACATTATTGCTAGTTGTGCACAATTTAAGAAAAAACCAGCGTACTGGCAGGTGGGATTTCGGTGGCGAGCGCGAGCGGTTTCGGGACTTTCACGCAAGCGGAGTATGCGCAGCGCCTGGCCGGCGTGAAGTCACGCATGGAGAAGGCCGGCTTCGACCTCATCATCTGTCAGGACCCAGCTAATATGTGCTGGCTGACCGGCTATGACGGATGGTCGTTCTATGTTCCGCAATGCGTGCTCGTCCATCTCAGGGAAGACCGGCCGATCTGGTTCGGCAGGGCGCAGGACGCCAGGAGCGCACGCCTGACCACCGGCCTGCCGGAGAAGAACATCGTGCCGTTCTCGGAACGGCTGGTGCAGCAGCCCGTCGAACACCCCTATGACGAACTCGCCCAGCTGATCCGGTCGCGTGGCTGGGGAAACGCCCGCATCGGCGTCGAGATGGACGCGCATTATTACACCGCGCGCTGCCATGCCCATCTCGTCAGCGGGCTGCCTGACGCGCACTTCGCCAACAACCACGATCTCGTCAACTGGGCGCGGCTGGTCAAATCCGAAGCCGAGCTGGCGCTGATCCGCGAGGCCGGTGCGATCTGCACGCACGCCATGAAACACGGCATCGAAAAAATGCGGCCCGGCGTGCCGCAGAACCATGTCATTGCGGAAATCTATCAGGCACAGATCATGGGCGTGCCCGGAGCGGGCGGCGACTATGCCGCGATCTGTCCGCTGATGCCCGTCGGCGAGGGCACCAGCACGCCGCATCTGACCTGGTCCGACGCGCCGCTGCCGGACAGCGGCCTCGCCATTCTGGAGATCGCCGGGGTGCGGCGGCGCTATCATGCGGCGCTGACGCGGACCGTGCATTTCGGCAAGCCGCCGCAAGCCCTCGTCGACATGGCCGAGGCGATTGTCGAGGGCGTCGACGCCGGCCTTGAGAAGGCGCGCCCCGGCTACACCGCCGAAGAGGTGGAAGCCGCCTGGCAGGCAGTGTTGAGGAAGAACGGGCTGAAGAAGGAGAGCCGCGTCGGCTATCCGGTCGGGCTCGCCTACCCGCCCGATTGGGGCGAACGCACCGCAAGTCTTCGTCCCGGCGACACCACCGAGATGCAGTCCGGGATGTGCTTCCATTTCATGGCCGGCGTTTGGCTCGACGATTTCGGCATCACCATCTCGGAATCCTTCGTCGTCACGGATCGCGGGGGCGAACGCCTCTGCGACCTGGCGCGCGAACTCATCGTCATCGACTGAGCATGGGGACTGGAAGCCGGTCACTGACGAAAGATCATGCCGGCAACGAAACCGGTAACAAGCACGAGGATGCCTGATGGACCGTAATCCGTTTTCCGAGGCCGAAATCGCCGACCGCCTTGTCAGGGTCCGCACGGCGCTGGCCGAGCGCGAGCTCGACGCGGCGGTCTTTGCTTCGCCGGAGAACGTCTTCTACCTCACCGGGCTCGATCACTGGGGATATTTCGCCCCACACCTGCTGATCGTGCCGCTCGAAGGGAAACCTGTCCTGGTCACCCGCTCGATGGAAAAGGTGACGATCGAGAAACAGGTGACGGCAGCGGAATTCCGCGGCCATTCCGACAGCGAAACGGCGGCCGACCTTGCCGCGCGGGTGCTTGCGGAGCTCAGCCTGTCCGGCAAGCGGATCGGCCTCGAATACTGGACGGCCGGCCTCAGCCATGGGCTTGCCGTCGCCCTGCAGACGCAGGCCGGTGCCAGATGGAGCGATGTTTCCGGGCTGGTCGACAAGATGCGGCGGGTGAAGAGCGCCGAGGAACAGGCGCTGATGCGTCAGGCGGCACAAGTGACCGACGCCGCCGCCGGCGCCGCGATCGCCGCGATCTCGGACGGCGCCTCCGAACAGGAGGTCGCGGCCCAATGCGTGTCAGCAATGATCCGCGCCGGCGGTCATGCTCCGGGCTTCGGCCCGTTCATCCGCCCAGCCGCCCGCCTGGGCGAGGAGCACACGACCTGGGGCGACGGGATCTACCGCAAGGGCGAGCCGGTGTTCGTCGAACTGTCCGGCTGCATCTCGCGCTATCACGCGCCGCTCGGCCGGCTCGTTCGCATCGGCCATATCAGCGACGAAGACGCCGCGATGGCGGAGGTGACCGCCAGGGCGTTCGATGCCGTCGTCGAGGCACTCAGGCCCGGCGCCAGGGCGCGCGACGTCTACGCCGCCTGGCAGACCGTCGCCGACGAGGCCGGTCTTTCCCACTATCGCCGCCATCACTGCGGCTATCTGGTCGGCGCCGGCCAGCCGCCATCATGGACCGGCGGCAATTCGGTGACCGGCTTGAGGCACGATTCCGATCTCGAAATCGAGACCGGGATGAGCTTCCACATCCTGTCGTGGCTGATGGGCACCGGTCGCGGCGATGACTTCGTTTCCAACACCGTGCTTCTGACCGATGCGGGCGCCGAAGTGCTTACCCGCACGCCGGCCGGCCCGATCGTTCGATAGGCCGCAGGCATGGCGCGCTACTCGGCATTTTCGATTTTCCGCAACGCGCTGTCTGGCCAGAAGAATTGGCAGCGCGCCTGGCGGGCAGCGGAGCCAAAACCGTCCTACGACGTGATCGTCATTGGCGGCGGTGGACACGGCCTCGCTACCGCCTTCTACCTCGCCGAGAACCACGGCATCCGCAACGTAGCGGTGCTCGAAAAGGGCTATGTCGGCGGCGGCAATGTCGGCCGCAACACCACCGTCATCCGCTCCAACTACCTGCTCGACGGCGACACCCAGTTCTACGAATTCTCGATGAAACTCTGGGAGAACATGTCGCGGGCGCTGAACTTCAATGTCATGTTCTCGCAGCGCGGCCAGCTCGTCACCGCGCATTCCGCCGACCAGCTCGACGGCTTCAGCCACCGCGCCAACATCATGCGGCTGAACGGCATCGATGCCGACATCCTCGACCGCGACGAGGTGCGCCGTCTCGTGCCCTATCTCGATTTTTCCGATACGGCCCGCTTTCCGATCCATGGCGCTATCTTCCAGGGCCGGGCGGGCACGGCCCCCCACGACGCCGTCGCCTGGGGCTATGCGCGCGCCGCCGACGGCCATGGCGTCGACATTATCCAGAACTGCGAGGTGACAGGCTTCCTCCGCGACGGCGACAGGATCGTCGGCGTCGAAACGACCAAAGGCCGGATCGACGCCGGCAAGGTCGGCCTCGCTGTTGCCGGTCATACATCCGTGCTCGGCGCCAAGGCCGGCCTGGAACTGCCGATCGAAAGCCACGTCCTGCAGGCGTTCGTCACCGAGCCGCTGAAGCCGTTGGTGGACCATGTTGTCGCCTATGGCGCCGATCATTTCTACGTCAGCCAGTCGGACAAGGGCGGGCTGGTCTTCGGCGGCAATCTCGACGGCTACAATTCCTACGCCCAGCGCGGCAATCTGGGCGTCGTGCGCGAAGTGGCGGAGGCGGCGATCGCTCTGATGCCGTGCATTTCGCGCATCCGACTGCTGCGCCATTGGGGCGGCGTCATGGACATGACGCCCGATGCCAGCCCGATCATCTGCCCGACGTCGATCGAGGGCCTCTATCTCAACGGCGGCTGGTGCTATGGCGGCTTCAAGGCGACGCCGGCTTCCGGCTGGTGCTTCGCCCACACGATCGCCACCGGCAAGCCGCATCCGTTGATCGCAGCCTACGGGCTCGATCGTTTCCGCACCGGCCACACGCTCGACGAGGCCGGCGCCGGCCCCTCAGCCTGGCTGCAATAGGAGGCGCAAGACAATGCTGCGCATCGAATGCCCCTGCTGCGGTCTGCGCGACCATGACGAGTTCCGCTACGGCGGCGATGCTTCCGTCACGCGCCCGGCGCACGACGATCCAGATCCCGAGGCCTGGTACCGTTACGTTTATATCAGGGCAAATCCGGCTGGCCTGCACCGCGAATTCTGGCAGCACGTGATCGGTTGCCGCCAATGGCTGGTGGTCGAACGCGACACGCGCAACCACGCCATCGCATCGGTCGAGCTGGCCAGGAAATTGTCGGCCAGGAAACCACCCGCCAGGAAATCACCGGCATGAGTTCGAACCACAAGCGGTTGTCGATGGGTGGCCGTATCGACCGCGAGCAGCCGGTCGAGTTTACCTTCGACGGCCGCAAGCTGATCGGATATCGCGGCGACACGCTTGCCTCAGCGCTGCTCGCCAACGGCGTCACCCTGGTCGGGCGCAGCTTCAAATATCATCGTCCGCGCGGCATTTTTTCCGCCGGGGCCGAGGAGCCGAATGCGCTGGTCACGCTCGCAACCGCAGGCAGGCGCCAGCCGAACCTGCCGGCAACGACGCTGGAACTCGCAGACGGCCTAATCGCTGAAAGCCAGAACCGCTGGCCGTCGCTTGCCTTTGATGTGCAAAGCGCCAACGGCCTGTTGGCGCCGTTCCTGTCGGCCGGCTTCTACTACAAGACCTTCATGGGCCCGACGCGCCGCGCCTGGATGTTCTACGAGCACTTCATTCGCAAGGCGGCCGGGCTTGGCAGAGCCGGCACCGACCCTGATCCCGACCGCTACGACATCAGTCATGCCTTTGCCGATGTCGCAATCATCGGCGGCGGCCCGGCGGGATTGTCGGCGGCGCGTGCTGCCGCAGCGGCCGGCGCGCGGGTGGCGCTGATCGAACAGGATTTCCTGCTCGGCGGCCAGCTTCTGGCGGAAGCTTCCGACAGCGCTGCGGCCGCATGGCTGAGACAGGCCGAGGCCGAGCTGGACGGCTTCAAAACCGTCGCCCTGATGAAGCGGACGACCGCCTTCGGCATCTATGACGGCAATGTCATCGGACTGGTCGGGCAACGCGACCCAGCCAATCCGCGGCCGGCCGGCGAAGTGCTGCAGACATTCACCATGCTTCGCGCCCGCTCGATCGTTTTCGCCACCGGCGCCATCGAGCGACCAATGGTATTCTCGAACAACGACCGACCCGGCGTGATGCTTGCGTCGGCCGCCCGGACCTACCTCAACCGTTTCGCCGTCCTGCCCGGCAAGAAAATAGTCGTCGCCACCAGCAATGACGGCGCTTGGCGCACCGCCTTCGACTATGCCGCAGGCGGCGTAGAGGTGACGGTTGCCGATCTGCGTGCAGCGCCGCCCGCCGCACTTGCCGCAGAAGCCGCACGGCTCGGCGTGGTGGTGCGGGCCGCAACGCGCATCGTCGACCTTAACGGCGGCCATGCCGTCAGGCGTGCAACGCTCAACGGACCGGACGGCCAGTCCGAGGCCGCCTGCAACCTGGTCTGCGTGTCCGGCGGCTGGTCGCCGACCGTGCATCTCACCTCGCACCTTGGCGTCAAACCTCAATATCGCGACGACATTGGCGGCTTCGTGCCGGGCGCGTTTCCGGCGGACCGGTTCGGCGCCGGCTCGATGATGGGAATTTTTTCGACCGCCGATGCCATCGAGGACGGTCATCGCGCCGGCACCGAGGCGGCATGGTTCTGCGGCAAGTCGGCACAGGCGTCCGCACCGTCGAAACTCGATCTCGGCGAGACCGCCACGGCCCCGTTTCGCGAAATCCCTTCTCTCGGCCGTGGAAAGGCCTTCGTCGATTTCCAGATGGACGTGACGACCGGGGATATCGAACTCGCCTATCGCGAGGGCTATGAATCGGTCGAGCACCTGAAGCGCTACACCACGCTCGGCATGGGCACCGACCAGGGCAAGACCAGCAATTTTGCGGCGCTTGCCGCGATGGCGGCCCTGCGCAACACAACCATCCCAGAGACCGGCGCCACGACCTTTCGACCGCCCTATACGCCGGTCGCCATCGGTGCGCTTGCCGGGCGCGCCATCGGCCATCATTTCAAGCCGATCCGCCGCACGTCGATGCACGACTGGCACATGGCGAACGGCGCCGAGATGCTGGAGGTCGGGCTCTGGATGCGGCCCTATTTCTACAGGCAATCCGGGCTCGACGTGAACGAAGCGTATGTCGCCGAAATGCGGAGTGTGCGCCAGGCCGCTGGCCTGATGGACATCTCTACTCTCGGCAAGATCGACGTCCAGGGCCCGGATGCCGCGATTTTCCTCGATCGCATCTACGCCAACGGCTTTGCCAAACTGCCGGTTGGCCGTGCGCGCTACGGCGTCATGCTGCGCGACGACGGCATCGTCTTCGACGACGGCACCACGACGCGGCTGGCCGAGAACCGGTTCTTCATGACCACCTCGACCGCCAAGGCCGCCGACGTGCTGTCGCGTCTTGAATTCCTGCTCGATATGGCCTGGCCGGATTTGCGCGTAGCCGTGACCTCGGTGAGCGATGAATGGGCGGCGATGTCGGTTGCCGGACCGAAAAGCCGTGCAATTCTTGCTGCGGCATTTCCCGCTCTCGATGTTTCCGACGCGGCACTTGCGCATATGGGATTGCTCGAAAGCGAATGGCAGGGCCGTGCGCTCCGCATCCTGCGTCTCAGTTATTCCGGCGAGCGCGCCTACGAAATCTATGTCGGCGCAACTGCCGGTGAACAGCTTTGGAGCAGCCTACTCGAAGCAGGCAGGCCGCTCGACTTGAAACCTTACGGCGTCGAGGCGCTCGGCGCGCTGCGCGTCGAAAAGGGCCATGTCGCCGGACCTGAAATCGATGGGCGCACGACGCTCGACGATCTTGGCCTCGGCCGCATGGCGGGCAAGCGTACCGGCTTCGTCGGCAACGTGCTGCGACGGCGCCCCGCCTTCCAGGCGCCCGACCGCCAGCGCCTGGTCGGACTGGAATGCATCGAAGAAGGAAAACGCCTTCGCGGTGGCGCCATCCTGTTCCTGCCGGGCGAGAAACCTTACGGCCACGGGCGCGGCCGCGTCACCTCCGTCACCTTCAGCCCCGAACGCGGCCACTATGTCGGGCTGGCCTTGCTTTCCGGCGATGTCGCCAGCGAAGGAAGCGAGGTCGTGGCCGTCTATCCGATGAAGGCCGAAACGGTCCGTGCCCGAATCGTCTCGCCGGTATTCCTCGATCCGCAGGGGGAGCGGCTGCATGGCTAGCATTATGTCTTCGCAGGATTTCAGCCTGTCCGTGGTCGATTGCCCACTCATCCAGATCGAGGGCTGGGACGGCACGCTGGGGCAATTCGAATCGAACCTTTCGGCATCGCTCGGCATGAAACTTCCTGCCTCGGTCGGAGAGACGGTCCGTCACAAAGGTTTTCTCGTCATCCGCGTCGCGCCTCGCCGCTTGTGGCTGGCTTTCGACGACGGCGCGCAAGCATCTTCGCTTGCCGTCGACCCGGATCTCGGCTGCTCGGTCTCTCTCGGTGAGGGTCGCGTGCGTTTCAGCATGGCCGGGGCCGGCGTCGCTCGGGTTCTCTCCAAATGCATCGCCGTCGACTGGCGCGCGCCGGCGGCCGCCCCGGGCCGCGCCGTGCTGACATCCCTGCACCATGTGTCCGTGCTCTTCCTGCGCACCGGCGATGCCGCGTGCGAACTCATGGTGCCGCGAAGTTTTTCGCGAAGCCTCT
The DNA here is from genome assembly GCF_055811635.1 of Mesorhizobium sp. WSM4806. Lineage (NCBI taxonomy): Bacteria > Pseudomonadati > Pseudomonadota > Alphaproteobacteria > Hyphomicrobiales > Phyllobacteriaceae > Mesorhizobium > Mesorhizobium sp. WSM4806. The sequence continues at coordinate 152,983 of NZ_JBVVQZ010000006.1, forward strand.
CGGACTGGATTGACGGATTGGATTGCTGACGCCGCGAGTAGGGAAAGGACCTGAGCGCGAACGCTCCTCTCAGGCGGCGCTCCACGGTCTTGCCCCTTGGATGATCTCTTGAGCGCGCACGGCAAAGCGACCGGCGAGCGGCGACTTGCTGGCGGCATCGGCCGACGCCGCGCTGCCTGCCCGCGCCCGGTCGGCGATGCCGACGAAGATCACCGCGAAACGGAACAGCGAAAAAACCAGATGGAAGCGTTGCAAGGGCGCAGTGGGTACGGCATGGGCGAAATAATGATCGAGGAATTCGCGCTGGCTGGGGATGCCGAGGGCGGCATGATCAAGGCCGAGGATGCCGCCATATTCGTCTGGCGTCGAATGCCAGGTCATCGAACAAAAGCCGAGATCGGCGAGCGGATGGCCGATCGTCGACAGCTCCCAATCGAGAATGCCGATCACCGCCGGCCTGCCGGGATGGAACAGCAGATTTCCGAGGCGGAGGTCGCCATGGGCGATCGACACGCGTCCATCATCTGCGGGCATATGCTGCGGCAGCCAGTCGGCGACCGCTTCGAGTGCCGGAATTCTGTCACTCGGCGATTCCCTGAGCTGCCGGGTCCAGCGGCCAATCTGGCGCTCGAAATAGTCGCCGGGCCGGCCGTAATCGCCGAGACCGACCTCGTCGGGACGGACAGCATGCAGTTTGGCCATCGCTTCGGCCATGCCGAAATAGATGGCGCGTCGCTGCGCGGGGATGAGGCCAGGCAGCGAACAGTCGTGGAAGACGCGACCATCCAGCCGCTCCATCAGGTAGAACGACGTGCCGAGCGGCTCGACACCGTCGTGATAGAGCACCGGCCGCGGCACCGGGACATTGGTCGGTGCGAGCGCTTCAAGCACGCGGAATTCGCGGTCGACGGCATGCGCCCCGTGCAGGATCGGCCCGGCCGGTTTCTTGCGCAGCACCATGCGATGCGCACCATAGTCGACGAAGTAGGTGGGGTTGGACTGCCCGCCGCCGATCCGCTCGAGCGTCATTGCGGCATCGCCGAAGCGGTTCGCGAGAAAGCCCTTCAATGCAGCAGGATCGAAATCCGCATTCAACGGCATCTTTTCCTCCTAAGCTGCCACCCCGCGTCCGCTATGTCTCGCCTTCGACGGTCCAGCGCCAGAAGCCCCTCTCTTCTTCGTCGAGGAAACGGTTCAGCACCATCTTGTGGACCTCATCGGCACCGTCGACCAGCCGCGCCTGGCGCGCATAGCGGTAGATCCATTCGAGCACCGTGTCCTTCGAATAGCCTCGCGCGCCATTGATCTGGATGGCCACATCGGCCGCGTCATGCAGCACATTGGCGACCTGGACCTTGGCCATCGACACGTCCTTGCGGGCAAAGCTGCCGCGGTCCAGTTCCCACGCAGCCTTCATCACCAGGAGGCGGCCGATCTCGATGCGCATGGCGAGGTCGCCGAGCTTCAGCTGGACGCTTTCGCGGTCGGCGAGGCGCTGGCCGAAACTGTGGCGTTCGGCAGCGTAGGCGCGCGCGATCTCGACGCAACGCTTGGACAATCCAAGCCAGCGCATGCAGTGGGTAAGCCGCGCCGGGCCGAGCCGCACCTGCGTCACCTTCATGCCCCTGCCCTCGCCAACCAGCACGTCTTCGACAGGGATTTCGAGCCCATCGAATTCGAGCTCGCAATGCCCGCCATGCTCCTCCGGGCCCATGATCTCGATGCGGCGCATGATGCGCCAGCCCGGCTGGTCCTTGTGGAACATCAGGGCCGACAGACCATGGCGCGAATCGTCCGAGGTTCGCGCGATCAGAATGAAATGGCTGGCCTCCTCGGCACCGGTGATGAACCATTTGCGGCCGGTCACCACATATTTGTCGCCGCGCCGTTCAGCACGCGTCATGATCATCGCAGGGTCCGAGCCGCCGCCGGGGTGCGGTTCGGTCATGGCAAAGGCCGAGCGCACCTTGCCCTCGACGATCGGCTTCAGCCATTTTTCCTGCTGCGCCGGCGTGCCGAGCGCCTCCAGAACCATCATGTTGCCATCGTCGGGCGCTGCCGAATTGAACACCACGGGTCCGAAGATCGACCGGTTCATCTCCTCATAGCAAACCGCAATATCCATCTTGCCGAGACCGGCGCCGCCGGTTTCGGGCTTGAGCTGCAGGCACCACAGGCCCGCCATACGCGCCTTGGCGCGAAGCGTCTCCAGCAGCGGCAAGGCGATATTTCCATGTGCGTCATAGGACGTCTTGTCGGCCTCGAGCGGCAGGATCTCACGCTCGACGAAGTCGGCAATGCGGACGCGGTAATCTTCGGTGCGGGCGGGAATGTCGAAATTCATGGACAAACTCCCAGCGATGAAACGAGGTGGCCACCATCGATGGACGAGATCGCCGAAAAGCATCGGGTCCATATCTGAAATCGAGCACGCGCTCGTTTTCCTTATTCGCCTCTATCCTCTTTTGCAGCTGCCGTCATCCGGCGAAGCGTGGTTCCGCCACGCCCTTGATGCCAAGGCCGGTTATCGCGAACAGGCTGCCGCGCAGGACGCCATCGCCGGGGAGGCGCGGTAACGACCACCACGACTTCGATCTTCATGCCGTCCTCCTCTGTTGGCACCGTGCGGCGATAGGCGAGCCGCCTCAGAACGCGACCTTGTCGCCGCCCTTCAGTGACAGGATCTCGCGCGCCTCGTCGGGCGTCGCCACCTCCATGCCAAGGCCCTCGATGATCTTGCGGGCAAGCACCACCTGCTCGGCGTTCGATTTGGCAAGCTTGCCCTTGCCGGCCCACAGACTGTCTTCGAGCCCGACGCGGATGTTGCCGCCAAGGGCTGCCGACTGCGCGGCGATGCGCAACTGGCTGGCGCCGGCGCCGAGCACCGACCAGCGGAACTGGTCGCCGAACAGCCGGTCGGCGGTGCGCTTCATATGGGCGACATCTTCGGGATGGGTGCCGATGCCGCCAAGCAGACCGAACACCGACTGCACGAAGAACGGCGGCTTGACCAGCCCGCGATCGGCGAAGTGCGAGAGATTGTAGAGATGGGCGATGTCGTAGCACTCGAACTCGAAGCGCGTGCCGTTGTCGTAGCAGGTCGCAAGGATGTATTCGATGTCCTTGAACGAGTTGCGGAAGACCAGGTCACGCGTCGCTTCCAGATGCGGCTTTTCCCAGTCGAACTTGAAAGTCTCGTATTTGTCGACGAGGTGATAGAGCCCGAAATTGATCGAGCCCATGTTGAGCGAGGCGACCTCTGGCTTGAACTCGGCGGCCGGGCGCACGCGTTCCTCGACCTTCATATAGGGACTGCCGCCGGTGGTGATGTTGATGGCGGCATTGGTGGCCTGCTTGATGCGCGGCAGGAAGCGGGCGAAGGCCGCCGGCGTCTGGTCGGGCTTGCCGGTCTCGGGGTCGCGGGCATGCAGGTGCAGGATCGCCGCACCTGCCTCCGCCGCCGCGATCGCCTCGGACGCGATCTGGTCCGGCGTGATCGGCAGATAGGGCGACATGGTCGGTGTATGGATCGCCCCTGTCACCGCACAGGTGATAATAATTTTGCCCCTGGTCTGCGTAGCACCGGGCTTGCGGCTTGTTTCCGTCATCTTCCAAACTCCTGATCCGATTTTTTCTTGTGCGCGGCCAGCGCCATCAGCCGGCGGTCGCGCCAAACCTGCCGTTCGCCGAGTTCTTCCCGCGGCAGCCGCTTGCGGCGGTCGGCCTCCACCGTCTCGATGACTTCGCCGGCCCAGTCGACGCGGCGCAGCATCTGCGGAAAAATGTTGGCATAGATCGATTGATAGCGCTCGATATAGTCGCGTACACCGCCCGGCGCATTAAGGTCGATCGTTTCGAACGGACCCATGAACGACCAGCGCAGCGCCAGCCCGTCGCGAATGCCGATATCGACATCCTCGACGCTCGCATAGCCGTCGGCGACAAGTCGAAAAGCCTCCTCCAGCAGCGCGCCCTGCAGGCGGTTCATGATGAAGCCGTCGAGCTCGTGCTTCATCACCAGCGGCGCGTGGCCCGCATCGACGAGGAAGGCGCGGGTCCTTTCGATTGTTTCGGAAGACGTCCATGGCGCCGGCACGACTTCCGCGGCCGGGATGAGGTAGGGCGGATTGATCGGATGCACGACTAGGCAGCGGTGCCGCCCTTGCAGATGGTCGGTGAATTTCGACGGCAGCAACGCCGAGGTGGAACTGGCGATCACCGCTTGCGGACCGGCCATTGCATCGATCTGCGAGAACACCTCGCGCTTCAACTCGAGGTTTTCGGGCGTGTTCTCCTGGATATGGACCGCATCGGCCAGCGCTTCTTCGAGCTCCGCAACGACGGCAATGCGACCAAGCACGACGTCGATTGCCTGTCCCCGCAGCAGATCGTTCGTAGCGAGGTCGCCGAGCACGCCGGCGATGTAATCGTGCGCACCTTCGGTCGCGGCCGGCGACTGGTCCCACATCTGCACATCGTGGCCGGCGCGGGCAAAACTGATCGCCCAGGCCCGCCCGATGAACCCGCTGCCGACAATCGCTACTTTCACCATGGTCGGCTCCTCAAAGGGTTTCGACATTGCCGTCGACGCCGAGCGACTGGCCGGAGATGTTGATCGCCGCATCGGACAACAGGAAGGCGACCATCGCGGCGACGTCATAGGGGCTGGTCATGCGGCGCAGCGAGATGTTCTGGAGATAGCGCTCCGTCATCTCTTCGTTCGACACACCGAGCTGCCTGGCCCGGTCGGCGATGACCTTGTCGATGCGTGGTCCCTCGATGATGCCGGGCAGGATAGCGTTGACCCTTACGCCGTGCGGCCCGAGTTCCTTGGCAAGGCTTTGCGTGAAACCGATGACGCCGAACTTGGCCGCCGAATAGGGGGTGCGGAATGCGTAGCCATGGCGGCCGGCGGCGGACGACATCGAGACGATCGAGCCGCCGCCCGCCGCCTTGATCAGCGGCACGGCACGCCTGGCGCAGAGGAACTGGCCGGTCAGGCAGATGTCGATGCAGCGCCGCCACTCCGCCGGATCGATTTCGTCGACGCCGCCGGTCGGCCCGGCAATGCCGGCATTGTTGATCAGCGCGTCAAGGCCGCCGAGCTTTTCCTTCACGGTCTCGAACAGAAGGTCGACGTCGTCTTCGCGCGAGACATCGGCCTTGACCGCGGCGACCAGGGCGATCTTGTCCGGAGCGGCTGCCAGCGCCTCGTCGGAGACGTCGCAAACGACGATGCGCGCGCCGAGCCGCGACAGCGTGTCGGCAATGGCCAGGCCGATGCCGCCGGCGCCTGCCGTCACCAGCACGCGCTGCCCCTTCAGCCCGGTCAGAAACTCGTCCGCCGATGTCGGCGCCCCTTTGCTCATCGTGGATCCCTTCTCATTGCAGCCGCCGTTCGCGCAGCGCCATGACAGCGAACGACCAAACCGTACAATATTGCCCCTGAAATTGTGACGAAAGCACTGCCCTCTGCGAGGGCGACGGACGATTCCGTAATGTGTAGTTTCTGCTTCAGCTATCGCGAAGCGTCTGTTGCGCAATTCGCCAGGCCTGCTCGACATGCCGCCGGGCCGCGGCTTCGGCGGCATCGCCGTTGCGCGACTTGATCGCGTTCATAATGTCGGTCATTTCGGCAATTGCGGCATCGCGGCGATTCTCCGAAGCGATGGTCATGGAACGCAGCTGGTTGATGCGGACGTTCAGACCCTGGACGATCTCCCAGGCGATGCGCTTGTCGGCGGCATCGAAAAGCACCTCGTAGAATTTTGTGGTCGCCCGCATCACCTCGATCGGATTGGCTGATGCCCACGCCTTGAGCAGCACATCGAACGCGCGCTCAAGCGCGGCGATCTGACCCTCAGTCGCCGTCAGCGCGCAGGCGCGCGCCGCGATGCCCTCCATCAGAGCGCGCAGTTCATAAATCTCGTCGGTGCGGCTGAGATCCGGCCTGGCCACCGCGGGTCCATGGCCAGGTATCATCTGGACGAGGCCCTCGGTCTCCAACTGCCGCAGGACCTCGCGCACCACCGAGCGACTGACGCCGAGCTGGTCGCAAAGCGGCCGCTCGACCAACCGTTCGCCAGGCTGGAAGTGAAACCCCATGATCGCGTCGCGCATGCGCTCCAGCGCCAGCGTTCTCAGCGTCTTGGCGGATCGTTCGATCCTCAGTGTGTCGTCGGCCAATTCATATACTCCCAGCATCGGCAAGAAACAGATTCGACGATCCGTTGACAAGGGATTTGGTCTTCAATAGTATGGTATACCATAAGACAGCTAGGCAAAAGCGGAACTTTTCCGGATGCCTCAGCCGACCCGACACCGAGGATTCGATGAAGCCGGCCATTCGAAAGATCGTCACCCATGTCGAGAACACGCTAATCGAAGGCGGCAAGGCGGCCCCCCGGCCGCTGCGCCTGATCGGCGTGGCGGCGGTGCTCGACAACCCCTGGGCCGGGCGCGGTTTCACCGAGGACCTTTCGCCCGAGATCCGCGCCTATGCGCCGGTTCTGGGGGAGATGCTGACCCATGAAATCCTCGCAGTTGCCGGATCCGGCGAAGCGATCGAAGGCTACGGCAAGGCCGCAATCTGCGGCACATCAGGCGAGATCGAGCATGCCTCGGCGCTCATCCACACGCTGCATTTCGGCAACCACTATCGGCGTGCCGTCGGCGCCAAGACCTATCTTGCCTTCACCAACCTGCGCGGCGGGCCGAACACGCCGATCATGATCCCGCTCATGGACAAGAACGATGAAGGCCGACGTTCGCACTACCTGACGGTGCACTTCCAGATCGGCGACGCGCCGGCGCCGGACGAGTTGGTGGTGGCGCTTGGCGCCTCGATCGGCGGACGACCGCATCATCGCATCGGCGACCGCTACCAGGATCTCAAGGAGGTCGGCGACCTGCATGGCTGAGCTGACGGACCGTGGCTGGCATCGCGGAACGGCGCCTGACGGCACCGGTTTCATCCGTGCCGGGTTCGGCGCGCCGGTCCTTCTCATCCACGGTGTCGGCATGAACGCGGCGATCTGGGCACCCCAGATCGAGCTGATGAAAAACAGATGGGATGTGATCGCAATCGACATCCTGGGACACGGCCAGTCGCCGTTGCCGCCCGAGGACGCCAGCCTCGCCGATTATGCCGGACAGGCAATTCGGCTTCTCGATCACCTTGGCCTGGATGCCGTCTCGATCGTTGGCCATTCAATGGGGGCGCTGGTCGGGCAGGAAATCGCTCTCAATGCACCCGAACGGGTTCGTAGCCTCGTCTCGCTCAATGCGGTTTTTCGCCGCCCGGCGGAGCTTGCGCAGGCAGTGCGCGAGCGCGCCGCCGAACTGAATGGCGCGGAAAACCCGTCGGGGACGGACGCAACGATCGCGCGCTGGTTCGGCAACCCGGTACCCGACAGCCTGGCCGAGGCGGCAAGGATGACGCGCGTGGCACTGCAAAGCGTCAGCTCCGAGGGCTATGCGCGCACCTATCGACTTTTCGCCCATGCCGATGCGGCGCATGGCGATCGTCTTTCCGGTCTCGCAATGCCGGCCCTGTTCATGACCGGCTCGCAGGACAGGAATTCCTCGCCTGCGATGTCGGCGGCGATGGCACGCCTCGCGCCGCGCGGTCGCTGCGTCGTTCTGGAGGGCGAACGACATATGATGGCCGTAGCCTCGCCTGACGTGGTCACACGGCGCATTGTCGATTTTCTCGAGAGCAACGACGGCGCAAGCACATCGGCGCGACCGGCAATGGACACAGCCTTCGACGCGGGCGAATTCAGGCGGGCGCTCGGTTCCTTCCTGACCGGCGTTACAATCGTCACCGCGATCGGGCCGGAAGGAGAGCCTCGAGGCTTCACCGCCAATTCGTTTACATCCGTTTCGCTCGATCCGCCGCTTGTGCTGGTCTGCATCGCCAAGAAAGCGCTGGGTCATCCGGTGTTTTCGACCTCGAAATGCTTTGCCGTCAACGTGCTCTCGGAGGAACAGCGAGCCGCGTCCGGCGTCTTCGCTTCGAAATCGCAGGACAAGTTCTCGGCTGTCGAGTGGCGCTTCGGCCCGACCGGCAGCCCGCTGCTCGCTGGATCGGTGGCGACGTTCGACTGTGACATGGAGCAATTGGTCGACGCCGGCGACCATTCGATCCTCATCGGCCGCGTTCGCGAATTCTCCCACAATTCATCGCAGCCCCTCGGCTATTGCCGTGGCGCCTACGTCTCGCCCGGCCTCAGCCAGGAAGCACTGGCGGCCGCGCCGCCCGACATGGAGGTCGGCGCCATCCTCGAAGATGAAGGCCGCGTGCTGTTTTTCGAAACCGCCGACGGCTTTTTCGAACTGCCGGCGGGCCGAGGGCTCGGGCCACCCGGCGACTCGCGAAGCCTCAGGGGACGCCTCGCCGCGAAAGCCATCGAGGCTCATCTCGGATTCCTGTTTGCGGTCTGGGACGACGCCGCAAGCCCATCGCGAACGCACGTCTACTACCGCGGCACGGTAGCCGCGCCCCACTCCAGCGATCGCCAGGTCCGGCTCGTCGACATCGACAGGATTGCCGGACTGAACATCGCCGACGCTGCCGTGCGCTCGATGCTCGCCCGCTATGTTCGCGAATGTCGGGAGGATGCGTTTGGAGTCTATGTCGGCAACGAGGTCGAAGGTGAAATCCGTCCGCTCGCCAAGCCGGTAGCAATCACCACTTCCAGTCCGGGTCAACAGATATGAAGTTCTCGCTCTTCGTCCATATGGAACGCTCGGACCCGGCAAAGCCGCATGCCGACCTCATCGATGAGCTTGAGGAACTGGTCGTGATGGCCGAGGCGGCAGGCTTCGAGACGGCCTGGATCGGCGAACACCACGGCATGGAGTTCACCATCTCGCCAAACCCGTTCATCAACATCGCCTATCTCGGCGCCAGGACGAAGCGCATCCGGCTCGGCACAGGAACCGTCATCGCGCCGTTCTGGCATCCGATCAAGCTCGCCGGCGAGGCAGCCATGACCGATGTCGTCACCGGCGGCCGGCTCGACATCGGCATCGCCCGCGGCGCCTACAGCTACGAGTACAAACGCCTGTTCCCTGGGCTCGACGCCTGGGGCGCGGGCCAGCGCATGCGCGAGATCATCCCGGCCATCAAGGGCCTCTGGGAAGGCGATTTCGAGATGTCCGGCGAATTCTGGTCGTTTCCCTCGACCACCTCGTCGCCCAAGCCGGTGCAAAAGCCGCACCCGCCGATCTGGGTGGCGGCGCGCGATCCGAACTCGCACGACTTCGCCGTCTCCAACGGCTGCAAGGTCCAGGTGACGCCGCTCGCCTCCGGCGACGACGAAGTAACCAGCCTGATGGAGCGCTTCAACGCGGCGTGCGCGGCGCATCCCGACATGGCCCGCCCCGAGATCATGCTGCTGATGCACACATTCGTTGCCGAAGACGCCGCCGATGCGGAGCAACTGACGAGGGACCTGTCGCTGTTCTACTGCCAGTTCGGCGCGTGGTTCCAGAACAAGAAGCCGGTTCGCCAAGGCATATTGGAAGCGCTCTCCGACGACGAGATCGCAGCCATGCCGCAATATGCGCCGGACAAAATCCGACAGAACCTGGTCATCGGCGAAGCCGAAGAGGTGATCACCCGGCTTAAGGCATATGAGGCGCTCGGCTATGACCAGTACTCGATCTGGATCGACAGCGGTCTGCCGCACGAGCGCAAGAAGAAGTCGCTGCAGCTGTTCGTCGACAAGGTGATGCCGGCCTTCGGGCATGGGAGGCCGCAATGACCCTTGTGGCCTTCAGCAACTTCATAGATGGGGCGTTCGATACGCCGACAGCCACCTTCGAAAGCATCGATCCATCAACCGGAGCGCCCTGGGCGACGATGCCCGCCGCAACCGAGGCCGATGTCGACCGCGCCGTCGAGGCGGCGCACCGGACGCTGCACTCGGCCGCGTGGGCCTCGCTGACGGCGACGGCGCGCGGCAAGCTGCTGGTGCGCCTCGGCGACCTGGTCGTCGCCAATGCCGGCCGCCTGGCCGAACTGGAAACGCGCGACACCGGCAAGATCATCCGCGAGACCCGCGCCCAGATCGCCTATGTCGGCGACTATTATCGCTACTATGGCGGGCTTGCCGACAAGCATGAAGGCTCGCATGTGCCGATCGACAAGGCCGATATGGACGTCACCATCCGGCGCGAGCCAATCGGCGTCGTCGCTGCCGTCGTGCCGTGGAATTCGCAGCTCTTCCTTTCGGCCGTCAAGCTCGGCCCGGCGCTGGCGGCCGGCTGCACGGTCGTCCTGAAAGCCTCGGAGGACGGTCCAGCGCCGCTGCTGGCCTTCGCCGAACTCGTTCATGAGGCCGGATTTCCCGCCGGAAGCGTCAACATACTGACCGGGTTCGGACACGATTGCGGCCGGCGCCTGACAAGTCATCCGCTGGTTTCACGCGTCGCCTTCACCGGCGGACCTTCGACCGCTCGCGCTATCGTCCGCAACACGGCGGAAAATCTCGCCTATACGACGCTGGAGCTGGGCGGGAAAAGTCCAGTTGTCGTTTTCGCCGACGCCGACTTGGACAGCGCGGCCAACGCGGTGGTGGCCGGGATTTTCGCAGCGTCTGGACAAAGCTGCGTCGCCGGCTCCCGGCTGCTTGTCGAGCGTTCGATAAAGGCCGAGTTCCTGGACAGGCTGAAGCACAAGGCCGAGGCCATCAAAATTGGTGATCCGCAGGATCCAGCCACCGAAATGGGACCGCTGGCAACGCCACGTCAGCGGGAATGGATCGAGAAGATCGTTGCCGAGAGCCTCGCCAATGGCGGGACGTTGGTCACCGGCGGAAAAAGGCCCGACAATCATCCGCACGGCTTCTACTACGCACCGACCATCATCGATGCCGAGGATTCAGCGCTGCCCTGCGTGCGCGAGGAATTGTTCGGTCCGGTGCTCAGCGTTCTCATCTTCGACACGGAAGCCGAAGCCCTGGCGCTTGCCAACGATACGCCGTTCGGCCTCGCTTCGGGCGTGTTCACCACCAATCTCGCCAAGGCGCACCGCATGGCGCGCGACATCCATGCCGGCATCGTCTGGGTCAACACATACCGCGCCGTTTCGCCGCTCGTGCCGTTCGGCGGCTATGGTCAGTCGGGGTTCGGCCGCGAGGGCGGGCTCGACGCCATCCGCGACTACACGCGCCCGAAATCCGTCTGGATACGGATATCCGACGAGCCGATCCCGGACCCGTTCGTCATGCGATGAGGCAATCGCGCAATTCATAAAAACAAGAACCAGACAACCAACAGAGGAGAATGACATGAAACTGATTTTGACCGGCATTTTGGCCGCACTCCTGGCAGCCACCGCCGCACACGCCGATGAAATGGTGTTCACCAGCTGGGGCGGAACCACCCAGGAGGCGCAGACCAAATCCTGGGCTGCTCCGTTCGAAGCCAGTTCCGGCATCAAGGTCCTGCAGGACGGCCCGACCGACTACGGCAAGCTGAAGGCCATGGTGGAAGGCGGCAGCGTCGCCTGGGATGTCGTCGATGTCGAGATGGATTTCGCCATCAAGGCGGCCAAGGACGGCCTGCTCGAGCCGATCGATTTCAACGTCGTGCCGAAAGCCGATCTCGATCCTCGCTTCACCACCGAGCATGCGGTCGGCAGCTTCTACTACTCCTTCGTTCTTGCCTGGAACAAAGGGGCGGTGTCGGCCGAGCCAACCGGCTGGGCCGACATGTTCGACCTGACGAAATTTCCCGGCAAACGCACTTTCTACAAATGGTCGGCGCCGGGCGTCATCGAGATTGCGCTGTTGGCCGACGGCGTGCCGGCAGACAAGCTCTATCCGCTCGACCTCGACCGGGCGTTCAAGAAACTCGACACGATCAAATCGGAAATCGTCTGGTGGGACAGCGGCGCGCAGTCGCAGCAGCTGATCGCCTCCGGTGAGGCAGCCTTCGGGCAGCTCTGGAACGGACGGGTCTTCGCCCTCGAGCAGGACGGCACCGATGTCGGCGTATCCTGGAACCAGAACATGACCGCCGCCGACGTGCTCGTCATTCCCAAGGGTTCGAAGAACAAGGCGAGCGCCATGAAATTCCTGGCCGCTGCGACAAGCCCGAAAAGCCAGGCCATGTTTGCTGAAGCAAGCGGCTACGCACCCATCAACACGGCAGCCAAGGCCGAAATGCCGGCCGATGTCGTCAAGTCGCTGCCGGACGCCTATGTCGACGGGCAGATCAACCTCGACATGAACTACTGGGCTGAAAACCGCGATAAGATCGCCGAGCGCTGGTACGCCTGGCAGGCCAAATAGCCGCCGACCTCACCCATGAACCGGCGGGGCGTCGCTAGGCGTCCCGCCTGAGCTGCCGGGATTATCGCCATGTCGGGCAATTTGCTTCATCGACAGCCAATCCTCCGAAGGCCCGACGGTATCGGCGGCGCCTTGCCGGCGCTGACCCTCATCACCCTGTTCTTCGTGGTGCCGGTTGTTGCGCTGCTGTTGCGCAGCTTGACCGAACCCGTGCCGGGCCTGCAGAACTACGCCACCCTGTTTGGCGACGGCACCTATGCGCGGGTCTTCTTCAACACCTTTCTGGTCGCCACCGTCGTCACCGCCGTAACCGTGATCGTGGCGTTTCCAGTCGCCTGGATGCTGGCGATCATGCCGCCTGCCCTCGGCTCGATCGTCTTCGGCATCATCATCCTGTCGATGTGGACCAATCTGCTCACCCGCACCTATGCCTGGATGGTGCTGCTCCAACGCACCGGCGTCATCAATCGGACGCTGATGGATATCGGCCTGATCAGCGAGCCGCTGCCGCTGATCAACAACCTGACCGGCGTCACCATCGGCATGGTCTACATCATGCTGCCCTTCATGATACTGCCACTGGTCGGAACGCTGCGCGCCATCGATCCGATGACGCTGCGCGCCGCCGCTCTGTGCGGTGCGAGCCCCTTCGACGCCTTCCGCCGCATTCTGCTGCCCTTGTCGCTTCCCGGAATCGCTGCAGGCGGCCTGATGGTTTTCGTCATGTCGCTCGGCTATTTCGTGACACCGACGCTGCTCGGCGGCACCTCCAACATGATGCTCGCCGCAATGATTGCCCAGATGATCCAGTCCTTGCTCAACTGGGGGCTCGGAAGCGCGGCGGCTTTCATCCTACTTTTGGTGACCATGGCGCTCTACGCGCTGCAGCTGCGCCTCGTCGGCGCCAAGCGCATGACAGGAGGCATCTGAGATGCTGCTCGACTACGACCGGCTGGGCTGGCTGCGCGCAGCACTTCTGGGTTTCACCGGCCTGGTTGCCGCGTTTCTGCTGCTGCCGGTGGTTTTCATCGTGCTTTTGTCGTTCGGGTCGTCGCGGTGGCTGGCTTTTCCGCCACCAAGCTGGACGTTGAAATGGTATGAGGAGCTCTTCGCCGATCCGGCCTGGCTCGAAGCGGCGCTGACCAGCGCGCGCATTGCCACCATGGCCGCGATTCTTGCCGTCGTCATCGGGCTGCTGGCTTCTTTCGCGCTGGTCAGGGGACAGTTTCGCGGGCGCAATACGCTTCGCGGCCTGCTGCTGACGCCAATGGTGCTGCCGGTTGTCGTCTTCGCCATCGCCATCTATGCATTCTTCCTGCGGATCGGGCTCGGCGGCACCACGGTAGGCTTCGTCATCGCCCATACGGTCCTGGCACTGCCCTTCGCCATCATTCCGATCACTGCGGCACTCGAAGGTTTCGACAAATCCATCGAGGATGCGGCGATCGTCTGCGGCGCGAGCCCCTTCGAGGCAAAACTCCGGGTCACCTTGCCGGCGATCAAGATCGGGATTTTTTCGGCGGCGATCTTTGCCTTCCTCGCCTCATGGGACGAGGTGGTGGTCGCAATCTTCATGGCAAGCCCCACCTTGCAGACCTTGCCGGTCAAGATCTGGGGCAGCCTGCGCCAGGATCTCAGCCCGGTCATCGCTGCGGCCTCCAGCCTTCTCGTTCTTCTGACGCTGAGCCTGATGATCGTAACCGCACTCATTCGGCGGAAATTGTCGAAATGACCGAACCGTTCCTCTCCATTCGCGACCTGCGCAAGGCGTTCGGCAGCTTCGTCGCCGTACACGATGTCACCATCGACATACCCAAGGGCGAGTTCCTGACCTTTCTCGGCCCTTCCGGTTCTGGCAAATCGACGACACTTTATGCGATCGCCGGCTTTCAGCACCCGACATCCGGCGACGTTCTTCTCGAAGGCAGGTCGCTGCTGTCGGTGCCGTCGCACAAGCGCAATATCGGCATGGTGTTCCAGCGCTACACGCTGTTCCAGCATCTCACCGTCGCCGAGAACGTTGCCTTTCCGTTGCGCGTGCGCCGCCGTCCGGACGCAGAGGTGAACCGAAAAGTCGCCGAGATGCTGTCGCTGGTACGGCTCGAGAGTTTCGGCGGCCGATATCCTGGCGCGCTTTCCGGCGGACAGCAGCAGCGCGTGGCGCTTGCCAGGGCGCTGGCCTACGATCCGCCGATCCTTTTGATGGACGAGCCGCTTTCGGCGCTCGACAAGAAGCTGCGCGAGGAAATCCAGGCCGAGATACGGCGCATCCATCGCGAAACCGGCGTAACGATCCTTTACGTCACCCACGATCAGGACGAGGCGCTGCATCTTTCGGATCGCATCGCCCTGTTTCGTGACGGGCGCATCGAGCAGATCGGCAGCGGTGAGGACCTCTATCTGAGACCTGCGAGCGAATTCGTCGCCAGCTTCATCGGAAATTCCAATTTCCTGCCGGCCGAGCATCTTGAAACCGTCGACGGCGCCGCCACGATCCGCCTCGCCGATGGCTCGGTCGTCTCCGGCGTCAGGAACGATCGGGAGTTCAGCCAAGGCCAGAAGACCCGGCTGATGGTGCGGCCGGAAGCGTTTCGGCTGAGACCCGGCGCGGCCACGGCCGGGCTTGCGGTCGAATTCATCGACACCGCCTTCTTCGGCGAGCGGCGGCGCGTCATCGCACGCACCGCCGCCGGCCAGGAGATCGACGTCAGGCCGACATCCGACATGGCGCGAGCACAGGAGGGCATCGCCTCGAGCAGACAGATTTATTTCGATCCCGCCGCCGCATTTCTGTTTCCGGCTTGACAGACGATCGTTCGACCTCAGTGCGGCGGATCAGCCGGCGCCTCGATGGTGACGCCGTATTTGGCGGTGATGGCCACGACCTTTGCCATCTCCGGCGTGCCGGCGGCAGTCGCGGCGTCCAATTCCGCGAACATCTGATCAAGGCCGCAACTCGGTGCGCAGAAGACGAGCACGCGAGCTGGCTTGTCGCCGACATTGCGGATGGCATGGCGCCGGCCGCGTGCGCCGAAGAAGAAGCCGCCGGGCGCAACGCGATGGGGCGCGGATTGGCCCTCGAATTCGATGACGAGTTCGCCGCTCAGCACATAAAAGCCTTCATCCTCTCGGGCATGGATGTGCGGTGGCACTCCCGCGCCCGGCGGAACCGCGGACTCCCAGAGCGAGAAGGACCCGGCGGTCTCGGCGCCGGTGGCCTTGTAGATATGGGTGATGCCCAAAACGTTGAGCGTCGAGCCGGCCGCCGGCGCGCGCACGAACGCTTCAGCCGCTGTAGCTTTGGCATCCATCGTCGATCTCCTTCGTGGTTCAGGTCGTTCACCAGGAGATAGGCCGTTCTCGTCCGTCGATTAGCCGGAATTGTATGGACATGCCGTCCGAATTTCAGGACAATCCGATGATGGACCCGCTCAATGGCATCGCGGCGTTCGCTCGCGTCGTGGACAGCGGCAGTTTCTCGGCTGCGGCTCACCGGCTCGGACTCTCCAAATCGGCAGTCAGCGCCCATGTCCAGCGGCTCGAACAGCGCCTGGGCATTCGCCTCCTCAACCGCACCACGCGTCGACTCTCGATGACCGAAGCGGGCGCAGCCTACTACCGCCACTGCGCCCGGATTCTCGCCGAAGCTGAAGCGGCGGAACAAGAGGCGAGCGCGTTGCAGCGCGAACCGCGCGGCACGCTTCGCATATCGGCGCCCGACAGCTTCGGCTGGATGCATGTGGCGCCGGCCGTCCCGGAATTCCTGAGGCGCTATCCGGACCTTTCCGTCGACATTGCCTTGAGCCCAACGCATGTGAGCCTGGTCGATGAGGGGCTGGATCTGGCGATCCGTATCGGCGCGCTCGAGGATTCGCCGCTTGTCGTGCGCAAGCTCGCGCCATCCCGGCTCGTCGCCTGTGCTGCGCCCGCCTATCTCACCAAGCATGAAGCGCCGCGCGAGCCGGGCGACCTCGCCAAGCACAACTGCCTCTGCACCAGCCTTTTGCCTTGGGGCGATGAATGGCGCCTTACCGGCAAAATTGGCGAGGTGCGGGTGACCGTGGGCGGCAGCTTTCGCAGCAACAATGCGGAGATGCTGCGCGTTGCCGCACTCGACGGCATCGGCATCGCCCTATTGCCCACATGGGCGGTGGCGGAGCCGCTGCGTACCGGCGCGCTGCGCCGCGTGCTGGATGCCTGGGAGCATCCAGCCAGCACGATTTATGCCGTCTATCCCAGCAACAGGCTCATGTCGATGAAGGTCCGTGCCTTCGTCGACCACCTTGCTCGATGCATAGGACGCGCACCGTATTGGGATGAGGGCCTTTGAGAAGAGCGCCCCGTTTTGGCCGCGCATCGTCCTCTCTGAATGCGCTCAAAAACGGTCTCCCACCGGTCGGAAAACTTGCGATCCTGCCTTCAACAGGGAAGTTGGGCGGCGGCTTGAAATCTCCTCGCTTTCGCCCACGTACTGGGTTACGCCGGCTGCGAGGCGAGTTTTTTGGCTGCAAAAGCGTCGCTTATGGGGCCGTCAAACCGGCAGCAGCGCTCAGTAGCGGAAACCGCTGGCGTTGCGCCGGTTCTCACTCGCGATACCTGGGAGCACCTGATGCCGACCCGCCCCTATGCCATCCTTGAAGCGCCGTCCTCGCTGGGTCTGGCGACCGACGGCGTTGAAGCCTTGCCCGGTCGGCTGCTGGAACTGGGCCTCGCCGAACGCATCCATGCGCGCCGCGCCGGGCGGCTGGCCGTCCCGCCGAAAGACCCGAAGCCCGACCCTGCCACCCTGACGCTGAATGCCAAGGCGATCGCGGCGTGGTCACCCAAGCTCGCCGACGCCGTGGAGGAGGTGCTGCACACCCGCGAATTCCCGGTGGTGCTGGGCGGCGACTGTACGATCCTGCTGGGTCCGATGCTCGCGCTGCGCCGGCGCGGCCGCTACGGCCTGTTCTTCATCGACGGCCACGCCGATTTCTTCCAGCCGGAAGCGGAGCCCAACAGCGAAGGCGCGTCGATGGAGCTGGCCTTCGTCACCGGCTACGGGCCGGCGCTGCTGACCGACCTGGAGGGCCGCCGCCCGTTGGTGCGCTCCGGGGACGTCGTCGCCTTCGCATTTCGCGACCACGAGGACCAGGCCGAATTCGGCAGCCAGCCTTTGCCAGCCGAGTTCATGGCCTACGATCTGCACGCCATCCGCCGCCTGGGCGTCGAAGCCGCCGCCCGGGCCGCCGTTGGCCACCTGACGCGGGCGGAACTCGACGGCTTCTTCATCCATCTCGACGCCGATTGTCTCGACGATGCGATCATGCCGGCGGTCGATTTCCGCATACCGGGCGGGCTGTCTTGGGACGAACTGTCGGCGGCGCTCCGCATCATCCTGGCGAGCGGCAAGGCGGTCGGGATCGAGGTCACCATCTACAATCCGCGCCTCGACGAGGACGGCAGCGCCGGCCGTGGCCTCGCTGATGTCCTGGCCGCAGCTCTCGGCACAGCCGCGCCCGCTTGAGCGGACGGGAGCAATCTTGACCGTTGTGCTTCGACTTCGCCGCCACACGCAACGACCTGTCCCCTCCCCCAACGAGAATCCCGCGCCTTACCCGCCGCCCGGATGATGGCAAGCAACCAGGCGACCGTCGCCCGTGCTCTGCAGCAGCGGACGTTCGTTGCGGCACATGGAAGTGGCAGCCGGGCAGCGGGTGTGAAACCGGCAGCCGGAGGGTGGGTTCATCGGGCTCGGCAAGTCACCCTTCAGGACAAGCCGCTCGCGTCGTGCCCGATCGATACTGGGTATCGGCACCGCGGAACGGAGTGCCGTGGTGTAGTGGTGCCTGGGCGCCGCAAAGACCAGATCGGTCGGCCCGCTCTCCACGACCGATCCCAGATACATGACGGCCACGCGCGTCGAAATCTGGCGCACCACGGATAGATCATGGGCGATGAACACATAGGTCAGGTTGAACTCCTCACGCAGATCGGCCAGCAGATTGACGATCTGGGCCTGGATCGAAACGTCGAGCGCCGAGACCGGCTCGTCGGCCACGATCAGCCTTGGCCGGAGCGCCAGCGCGCGAGCAATGCCGATCCGCTGCCGCTGGCCGCCCGAGAATTCGTGGGGATAGCGCGACGCGTGCTCGGGGGACAATTCGACCCGGCGCAGAAGCTCGGCGACGCGGTCCGTCATTTCCGATGCCGAGAGGCGCTCATGGATGCGGAACGGATCGGCCAGCAGATCGCCGACCCGCCGACGTGGATTGAGCGAGGCGCTCGGATCCTGAAAGACCATCTGCATCTGTCGCCGCAACGGACGGAGCTGACGCTGGGACGCGTCGGTAATGTCGCGGCCCTCGAACTCCAGAGAACCGGAGGTGATATCGGTCAGACGCACCAGGCATCGGCCAAGAGTGGATTTACCGCAACCTGACTCCCCGACGATGCCAAGCGTTTCCCCGGGCCAGATGTCGAGCGATACCGTGTCGACCGCCTGGACCGTCCGGCGCTGCGCCGGGAAAATCGAGCGGCCGACGTGATAATGCTTCGAAAGATCTCCGGCGCGAAGTAGCGGGCGCTCGCGTGGCGCAGCACTCATCGTTGCATTTCCACGCCGACAGCCTTGTGGATGTTGAATTGCTTGCGTCTGGCTTCCGGTAATACGCAGGCGGCGCGATGGCCGTCGCCACGCATTGTCGGGAGCTGGACCAGGCAGGCATCGTGGCGAAAGGCACAGCGCGGACCGAAGGCGCAGCCTTTCGGCAGGTCGGAGAGGGAAGGCGGAGCTCCCGGAATCGCGGCGAGGCGTACCGGACGCTCACCATCCATCGGCGGGATCGAGCCGAACAGTCCCCATGTGTAGGGATGCAGCGGCGTTCGGAACACGCTGCTCTTGCGGCCCTCCTCGACGAAGCGTCCGCCATACATGACCAAGACCCGATCCGCGACCTGGGCGACGACGCCAAGATCGTGTGTGACCAGGATCACCGCCGAGCCGAACTGATCGCGCAGCCGTCCGATCAGTTCGAGGATCTGCGCCTGCACGGTCACGTCCAGGGCCGTGGTCGGTTCATCCGCGACAAGCAGCGCCGGGTTGCACGAGAGCGCCATCGCAATCACCGCACGCTGGCGCATGCCGCCGGAGAGCTGGTGCGGATAGCCGTCGACGACCCGATCAGGATTGGCAATGCCGACCGCATCCAGCAACTGCACCGCCCTCGCCCGCGCCGCCCGCGCCGACACTTTCTCATGCGCACGCACCTGCTCGCCGATCTGGTTGCCGATCGTATGCACCGGGGTGAGCGCCGACATCGGATCCTGGAAGATCATCGCGACCTGGCGGCCGCGAATGGCATCGAGCGCACGCCGGTTGAGCCCGACGAGCTCCTGCCCCATGAAGCGGATTGAACCGGAGACGACGGCATTGGGGCTGTCGATCAGCCCCATGATGGCCAGCAAGATCTGGCTTTTGCCGGAACCGGACTCACCGACGACACCGACGATCTCCCGCTGCTCGACGGCAAACGAGACGCCTGCCACAGCCCGCACCAGCCCCGCGTCGCTGCGGAAGGATACGGTGAGACCCTCGACGACGAGAAGGGGAGCGTTAACGGACATCGCGAGCCCTCGGGTCGATAAAGACGAAGACGACGTCGACGACGAAGTTTGCCATCACCACGAAAAACGAGGCGTAGATCACCGTGGCAAGGATCATCGGCAGGTCGAGGGTCTGCAGTGCCTCATAGGTCAATTTCCCGACGCCCTGCAGCCCGAAGACCACTTCGGTCAACAGCGCGCCGCCGCCGACCAAGGCACCGAAATCGAGACCGAACATGGTGACGAATGCCACCAGTGACGTCCTGAGGCCGTGATGCAGCAAAACCCGCCGCTCGCCGATCCCCTTGGCCCGCGCGGTGCGGATAAAATCCTCCTGCATCATCTCGATCAGACTTGCCCTCAGCACCCGTCCGTAAAGGCCGACATAAAGCGTCGCCAGCGTGAACCACGGAATGACGAGCGCCTTGAACCAGCCCCAGGGGTCCTGTGTCAGGGGGATGTAGCCGAGCGGAGGAACCCAAGAAAACAGCCAGGTGTCATGCCAGCGGCTCTGTGTCAGCAGATTGGCGACCTCGCCGAGCCAGAAGACCGGAACGGACACTCCAATCAGGCTCAGGATCATCAGCGCCCGGTCGATAAACGTGCCGCGCGTCGCCCCGGCGATCACCCCGACGATCAGTCCGCCCAACACCCACAGCACCGCCGCGCCGCCGACCAGCGACAGCGTAACCGGAATGGCGGCTGTCACCGCGGGAATTACGCGCTGCCCACGATTGACGAAGGAGGTGAGGTCGCGGCTGACGAAAAGCCGGTTCATCATCAGCCCGTATTGCACCGGCAAAGGCCGGTCGAGACCGAAATCGTGGCGGACCTGGACCAATGTCTCCTGGGACGCATTGCGGCCGGCAATGCGCGCCGAGGGATCGGCACCGGGCGTGGCGAAGAAGATCAGGAAAGCGACGACGCTGATGCCGAACATGACCAGCACCATCTGGCCGAGCCGAAAACTCATGGCGGCAAGCACTAGATGCCCCTCGGCGAGGATTTCGGATCGAGCGCATCGCGCACGCCGTCGCCGAGAATGTTGAGAGCCAGCACGGTGATGACAATGGCAAGCCCGGGCGCCAGCGCCACGATCGGCCTGGAATAGAGCAGGCCCTGACCGTCCTGGATGATCGTGCCCCAACTGGCGTCCGGCGGTTGCACGCCGATCGACAGAAACGACAGTGAGGATTCGGTCATCATGTTGAGTGCCAGGATCAACGGCACGAAAACGATGATGCGCGTCACCACATTTGGCATGATGTCGCGCAGCAGGATGCGCCAGGGCGACGCGCCAAGCCCGATCGCCGCGGTGACGAATTCGGCCTGCATCAAGGTCAGGACATGGCCACGGATCGGCCGTGCCACATAGGGCACATAGACGATGCCGATGATGAAGATCGGCAGCCACAGGCTGCCGGAGCGGATTTCGAACGGACCGATCTGGATGCTCTGCGCGATCAGCACGATCGACAGGGAAATCGCCAGCAGGAAAACCGGGAACGCCCAGAGCACGTCGAGAATGCGCGACAGGCCGACATCGACAATGCCGCCGAAGAACCCGGAAACAACCCCCAGAAAGGTCGCCAGGACGAGGCACAGCACAGCTGCAGCGCCCGAGATCAGCAGCGAATCCCGCCCGCCATAAAGCAGTCGCGCCGCGACGTCACGGCCCTGATTGTCGGCGCCGAGCAAATACGGCCCGATCCGCCAAATCGGCCCAATCGGCGTCATGCCGAGGCCAAGGCCTTCGGTGGAAGCCTGCAGTACCGGCTGGGTCACCCCATCGATGACGATCTCGCCGTTGAGATTGGTTACGAAAGGATCCGTGTGGGCGATGTATTGCGCATAAAGCGGCGCCGCCAGCGAAGCGATGACGATGACGACGAGCACACCGAACGCCGCTATTGCCGAACGATCGGCTTTAAGCTTGCGCCATGCCGTGCGCCATGGGCCAGCGGCGGCCTGGCGGACCGGGGCGGCAGGCTGGTCCGCAATGACATTGACCATGAACGGGGGACCATAAACGGGATTGCCTGGCAAAAATCTCGACCTGGAAGATGCGCTGATCCGGCGGAAAAGGAAATGCGACGGAGCGCCGGTGGCACTCCGTCGCATTGGCTCGAGGGGATCATTCGACCCAGGACTGGCTGACGATCCAGTAGAATTGCGGGCTGAAGGTGAAGTTCTTCAGCCTGGAAGAGACGACATCGACCCGCTTGGGTGTGAACAAAACAGCGACCGGGGCCTTGTCCGTCACCGCCTTGTCGATGGCCGTCCACAGCGTTGCGCCCTTGGCTGGGTCGGCGATGGTGGCTGTCTCTGCTTCGGCCATCGACGCGTCGATCGATTTGTCGCAGAACCCGGAAATGTTGACCGAGGCGTCCGAGCCCGGCGTGAATGAGGCACAGCTGAACAGCACTTCCAGAAAATTGGATGGCGCCGGGTAATCCTGGAACCATTGCGAGACCGAGATCTGCACCTTGTTGTTGGTGTTCTGGATGTAGGTGAACTGGATGTTCTGCGAGATCGGCTTGACCGATGTCTTATAGCCGAGCTGGTTGAGCACGTCCTGCAGATAGACCCCGATCGACTTCGAGACGCTGCTGTCCTCGGTGATGATCGTCACCTCCTGACCAGCAGTTCCCGATTCAGCAACCAGTTGTTTGGCCTTGTCCATATCCGGCGCCGACCACTTTTCGCCCGGATTGGCGGTGAATGGGCAATAAGGCGCGAATGACGGGAAGCCCGGCGGCAGGATCTGGCAAGCCGGCTGCGCCAGATTGCTGCCGCCAAAGAGCTTGATGATCGCGGCGCGGTCGATGGCGAAGTTCACCGCTTGGCGAACACGGATGTCGTTGAACGGCGCCAGATTGTTGTTCATCGGCGCATACCACATCGCCATCAGCGGATGCACCGTGACCTGCTTGGCATATTTGGTGCCGAGTTCGCCAAGACGGTCCGCCGGCGGCGGATCGAACATCCAGTCCGCCTGCCCGTTCTCGACCGCCGTCACCGCCGCTTCGTCGGTGAGGCCGAATTCATAGTCGATCTCGTCGGGATACCCTGCCGGCTGGGCTTCCTTGCTCCATTCCTTGAAGTGAGGATTGCGCACCATTTTCATCAGCTTGTTCGGGTCATAGCTCGCGATCATGTAGGGCCCGGTGCCCGGGATCGGATCAGTGCCGGCATCCTTGAGCGGCGCCCGCCGGCAGGATCGCCGCGTGCGGAATGGCGATCTTCTGCAGGAACTCGGCATCCGGCTGGACCAGGTTGAAGGTGATCGTTCCGGCTGCGTCGTCAACCGACAGGCCGCCATCGAGGGTGCATGTCGCCGGGGTTTTCAAACACGCATCGGCGCCGACGATGCCGTTGTAGAAGGTCCCGGCCGTCGGCCCGCTGATCTTGAAGATGCGCTGGAACGAAGCCACCACATCCTTGCTGGTGACGTCCGAGCCGTCGGCGAACTTGATACCTTTGCGCAGCTTGAAGACGTAGGTCTTGCCGCTGTTTTCGACCTTCGGCAGGGTTTCGGCGAGGTCCGCGACCACCTCGAAGCCGGTCTTGTCCCCGGCCTTTTTGTAGGTCACCAGACCATCGTAGAGAAGATAGTTCATCTGGAAAAACTGCAGCGTGTAATTGATATGCGGATCGGCGGTGCCGGCAGCGGCGTTGGCCAGCAAGCGGAGCGTGCCGCCAAGCTTGCCTTCCGCGGCCAAGGCACTGCTCGGCGGCGACACGATCGTCATGCCGAGCAGAGCCAGGCCGGGTATCAACGCTGCCAGTGCCTTTTGGGCTGCAAGTGCCTTTTGGGGTCGCATGGTTGTGTTTCCTCGTGGAAAGCGTGTCGACTAGCCACGCTATATGCAATCGACGACCGCGGCGTGGCTGGAAATGATCTTGGGTCGCGGGTGGTCTCCGCACCTTCGCCCAATCGCAAAAAGACTACGACCAGCGAAGCCAGGCGGGATAGCTATTAAGATAGATAGGTCGGAGAGGCCGACCTTAGCCTATTTGTTGAGCACGCGAGTGACATGGCTATTTGACAAGCAATGGCCAGCGGGTAAGCTTATCGAATGCAGGGCTTTTCAGGCGATCTAGAGAGCCGGTTCCGAACGGGAATGAGCATCGACGCCGCCATGGTGGTGGCGACCGATGTGCTGGAGCCTGTTGGTTTCACCTCATTCATCTATGACTATACGCCTGTGCCGGTCAGCCATGAGGGCGACCTGATCACGCCCTCGCTGATGGCTCTGCACAACGTTCCGCGCGACATGCAGGACCTCTGGTGCAAAGGCGGCTATTATCAACTTGACCCGGTGCAGGAAGCAGCGCTCGCCGTATCGAGGCCGTTCCTCTGGTCGCACAAGGGCGTTCAGAGCACCGTCATGCAGCATGTGCTTCGGTCCAGGCATGATCCGGTGATCAGCTATCTGCTCGATACCAGGATGACCTGCGGCGTCACCGTGCCCATCCGTCTTGCCGGTGGGGACCTGGCCACCTTCACCGCGATCCGCGCCGACCCAGAGCCAGGGTTCGAGGCCGAAGCAAGGCAGTTAATCGCCGAAATCGGCGATCTGGGCCATCTCTTGCACGACTCCGTCTACGCCGGTTTCGATGCCGGCATCCGCACCTGCCCATACGTCCACCTGACGTCGCGCGAGCGCCAGTGCCTGCGCCTCGCCGCCGCCGGACTGACGGCCAAGCAGGTCGCGCGCGAGATTGGCCGCGCGGTGCCGACAGCAACGCTGCATCTCAACGCGGCGACACGCAAGCTTGGCGCGCGCAACCGCTTTCACGCCATCGCGCTGGCTGCCCACTACCGGCTGCTCGAGCCGGAGCATTGAGGCTCTCCGCCTGAGGGCTCCTCCCGCCAGGGCAAACCTATAAATAGTGCTAGCTGTAAATGCGCCGGGCCGCTTAGTACCGTCGGCCGCAAACAAGGCTTGGGAGGGTCCGTCACTTTGGTTCCTGCCAGCCAGGACCCGGAGCTTGGAACTGTGACGGCACATGCGACCACCGAAGGATTCAGCGACTACAGGGGCTACCGCACCTGGTATCGCGTGATCGGAGATCTCAACTCGGGCAAGCTGCCATTGGTCGTCGCTCACGGCGGGCCGGGCTGCACCCACGACTACGTCGATTCATTCAGGGAGCTTGCCGATACCGGGCGGGCCGTCATCCACTACGATCAGATCGGCAACGGCAAGTCGACCCATCTGCCCGACAAGGGCGGCGACTTCTGGACCGTCGATTTCTTTTTGGGCGAACTCGATGCGCTGCTCGCTCACATTGGCATTGCCGAGCGTTACGCCCTGCTCGGCCAGTCCTGGGGCGGCATACTTTCGGCCGAACATGCCGTGCGACGCCCTGCCGGGCTCAAGGCGTTGATCCTGGCCAATTCGCTGGCCTCAATGGCGCTATGGATGGAAGGCGCGCTGCAATTGCGGGCCGGGCTGCCGGCCGATGTGCAACTCGCGCTTGACCGGCACGAGGCAGCCGGGACCACCGATCACCCGGATTATGTTGCGGCAACCAAAGCCTTCTATGACCGCCACGTCTGCCGTGTCCTTCCAACGCCGCGGGAGGTCGCCCGGACATTCGCGGCAATCGACGCGGATCCGACGGTTTATCACACCATGAACGGACCCAATGAATTCCACGTCATCGGCACGATGCGGAACTGGACCATCGTCGAGCGCCTGCATCTGATCGAGGCGCCGACGCTGGCGTTCCGCGGATTTTACGACGAAGCGACCGAAGCCTGCGTCCAGCCCTTTCTCGATCATATTCCCGACGTCGAAGGCATGGTCTTCCCAAATTCCAGCCACATGCCGCATGTCGAGGAGAAGGACGATTGCCTCGCCGCCGTTGGACGCTTTGTGGCCAAATACGATTGAGGCCTACCCCACAGCAGCCTGTCTTTGCACAAGCTTATCGTGCCGGGCTTAGCCAATCGAGTTGCGCGACGGAGCACAAAACTGCGCCGAAGGTCGGCTGGAATGAATCTTGCGTAGTTAGACCGGCCGCATCGGATCTGGCTCGAACATATGAACCTCATCAGCGTCGACATAAGAATGCTCCGATCGCTGCAGTGCGTCGCGGAAACCGGCAGCATTACTGAGACGGCGCGGCGCCTCAGCCGCTCGCAGCCCGCCATTACCCTGCAGCTACAGCGGCTCGACGTGATCTGCGGCTGCAATCTGTTCCGTCACGATGGGCGCAAAATGGTGCTCACTTCCGATGGCAGACTGGTGCTTTCTTATGCAAATTCGATCCTGCGTCTGCACGACGAACTGCTCTCGCGCCTCTCATCGCCCGATATCGAAGGTCAGGTGATCCTCGGCACCCCCGACCTCTACGCGGCCTATTTGTTGCCGTCGATCCTTGCGGTATTCCAGCGTGCCTTCCCGCGCGTCCAGGTCCAGCTTCACTGCTCGCTGTCGACGCCGCTGGTCGGACAGGTCCATCGCGGCGAAATCGACATCGCGCTGGTCACGCGGATGAACGACTTCATCGGCGGGCGAGTGGTGCGTCAGGAACAGCTCGTCTGGATCACCGGAGAACACTCGACGGCGCATACCGAGACACCTCTGCCTCTGGCGCTGCTTCCGCCGGGCAACATCTATCGCGATCATGCGATAGAGCACCTCGAAGTGGCGGGCCGCTCATGGCGGATCGCCTGCGTGAGCGAGAGTGTCAGCGGGCTCCAGGCGGCGGTGTTTTCAGGCATGGCCGTAACCGTGCTCGGCCGCAGCGCACTCGTTTCGGGCATGCGCGAGATCGTGGCTAGCGGCGACTTTCCCACGCTGCCCAAAGTTGACCTGCTGCTTTACAAGGCGCAGGGCACGACCAAGCCGGCGGCCAAGGCGCTCTATGACTACCTGTCGCACTACCTCGATATTAACCGGGAGATCGGCGCTGTGGTGATGCCGGACATGCGCGAACCCGAATCCGAAAGGCCGCTCAACGAAGGTTGAGCGGCGGCCATTCCTCCGTCCAGGGTCGCACTTCCTCAAAGGCTCCCGCGAGAGCGATGATGGAAGTCTCGCGCATCCATGGTGCGATCATCTGAACGCCGATCGGCAGGCCCGAAGAATCACGTCCGCACGGGACCGTCGCGGCCGGCAGGCCGCACAGATTGACCGGCCACGTGAAAGGCGACCAGCCCAGATGCGCGTCGACCGGATGCCCGTCGATGCAGGACGTGCCGAGCGTGCCGGCCGCGAAGGCGGTAACCGCAACTGTCGGCGTAAGCATCACGTCGACGGTGCGGAACAGTTCGACGAATTGGTTCCGGAGCCGGGAGCGCAGATGCGTCGCCTCCATGTAATCAGCGCCGCTGTAGGTGAGGCCTTTGTCAAGAACGGCGCGGAACTCCTCGTCCGAGTCGAGAAATGCTTCCGCGCCGCGATCACCAACCGATGCCGCTTGTTCAGTGAAGGCGATCGGATTGAGCACCCTGTCGAGAATATCCGGGTCGAGGGCGAAGGGAACCTCGACGAGGTTGGCGCCGGCGGAGGCCAGAATGTCGAGTGCGGTGGCGAACGCCGCACGCACTTGCGGATCGACCGGCGCATACCCGAAATCGACCGAAAAAGCGACGCGCAGACCCATGACCGATGGCGGAATCCTGGAGTACTCCTGCGGCTTCAGGGCGAGCGAGGCGGCGTCGCGCACATCATAGCCCGCTATTGTCTCGAGCAGCAGAGCAGCGTCCGCAACCGTGCGCGCTATTGGACCGGTGTGCGCGAGCGATCCCCATGATGGCGGAAAGAAGCCGGGCGCGCGCGAAACGAGGCCGTAAGTCGGTTTAAGGCCGAAGACCCCGCAGAAGGAAGCAGGTACGCGGATCGAGCCGACGCCATCGGTTCCAATTGCCAGCGGACCGCAGCCGGCGGCGACGCCCGCAGCAGCACCTCCGCTGGAGCCGCCGCTGGTTCGCTCCAGCGACCAGGGATTGCGGGTTATGCCGCTGACGGGACTGTCGGCAGTGAGCTTGTAACCGGATTCGCAGGTGGTCGTTTTGCAGGTTACGATGGCGCCGGCGTCGCGTAGACGGCGCACGACATGGGCATCGACTGGCGGCACGAAGCCGGCAAATGAGGGCGCGCCCGCCTTCGCCGGCTTGCCGGCGACGAAGATGAGATCCTTGACGGTGACGGGAACCCCTGCCAGCGGGCGGGTTTCGGCGCTTTTTCGGTAACGCTGCGCGATCACCTTGGCTGCGGAAACAGCCTCTTCGTAGAGATCAGTCACAACGATATTGCAGACCGCATCCGTGCGGCGGAGCGCACACACCGTGTCTTCGATCACATCAACGGGGTCGAAACGGCCCGCCCTGTAGCCGGCGACCATGTCGACGGCAGAGAGACGCGCAAGATCGCCCGGCGCACTGGCTACGCCGACATTGACTGGAATCATGGTCATGAGCCCTCCCGGGCCGGACTCGCGCGGCCGAACCACGCCGGCCGACCGCTATTTTGTTGCACTTTCGTCGGCATTCCGGAGCGCTGCGGCGACCGCGCGTCGCGCCATGACCATTACGAGATTGGCGCGATATTCCCGATCCGCATGGATGTCCGAATTCAATCCCGACGGATCCAATGACACGCGGCTCAGCGCATCCGGATCGAACCGCTCCTGCAGCGCCGTTTCGATGTCGGTTGCCCTGAACACCGACGAGGCTGCACCGGTGACCGCGACGCGCACCTTTCCGGCCGTTCGTGCGACGAACACGCCGACAATCGCATAGCGCGATGCAGGACTGCGGAATTTCGCATACGCCGCCATGTCGGGAACCGGGACGCGGAAACCGGTGACGATTTCGCCAGCTTCGAGCGCAGTCTCGAACATATCGACGAAGAACGCGTCGGCGGGGATCGTCCGTTCGATCGTGATCACGGTTGCATCAAGAGCGAGGATCGCCGCAGGATAGTCGGCGGCTGGATCGTTGTTGGCGGCCGAGCCGCCGATCGTGCCACGATGGCGGACTTGCGGATCGCCGATGTGCGCGGCGAGCGAAGCCAGTCCAGGTATATGTGTCCGCACCAGCGCTGAGGAGGCGACGTCGCAATGGCGAGCCATCGCGCCGATGACCAGAACGCCTTCATCGAACGCTATCTCGCGAAGTGCTGCGACCGCCGAAAGATCGATGATCGCGACGGGCGCGGCTAGGCTTTGCTTCATGGTGGGCAGCAAGGTCATGCCGCCAGCTAGGATCTTGGCGTCGTCATGCTCGGCAAGCAGGGCAGCCGCTGCCACGGTCGTTGCAGGCTTCAGATAGTCGAAGGATTTCATCGAAGCCCCCTTATTCGGCTGCGAGCGCGGCGCGCGAATTGCGGATGATGTTCCAAATCTTGTTTGGCGTCGCAGGCATGTCGACATGGGTGACGCCCAGGGGCTGCAGGGCGTCGACCACGGCGTTGATAACGGCAGCCGGCGAACCGATAGTGCCGCATTCGCCACATCCCTTCACGCCCATCGGCGTGTGGGTGCATGTCGTTGAATGCGGGGCAACGACTATCGCCGGAAAATTGTCGGCACGCGGCATACAGTAGTCCATGAAGGACCCGGAGAGCAGTTGTCCGGAGCTTTCATCGTAGACACCGTGCTCGAACAGCGCCTGGCCGACACCCTGTACGATACCGCCCTGCAACTGGCCCTCGACGATCATCGGATTGATGATCGTGCCGACATCATCGACGGCGGTGTAGCGCTCCAGCGTCACCATGCCGGTATCGGGATCGATTTCGACCTCGGCGAAATGCGCGCCACCAGGATAGGTGAAGTTGACCGGGTCGTAGTAGGACTGCTCCTCGAGGCCGGGCTCAAGGGTTTCCAGCGGATAGTCGAAGGGCACATAGGCCGCGCCGGCGATCTCCGTGAACGTTTTCTTGCGATCGGTTCCGGCGACCGAAAACTCTCCCGCGTCGAACATGATATCCTCAAGATCGGCCTCGAGTTGGTGCGCGGCGATCTTGCGCCCCTTCAGGACCACCTTGTCGGCGGCTTTCGAGAGCGCCGCTCCGCCGACCACAAGCGAGCGCGAGCCGTAGGTGCCCATCCCGAACTGCACCTTGGCGGTGTCGCCGCAGACGATGTCGATGTCTTCGAACGGCACGCCGAGACGATCCGAGACGATCTGCGCGAACGTCGTTTCGTGGCCCTGGCCATGATTGTGGGTGCCGATCAGCACAGTGACCGCGCCGGTCGGGTGCACGCGCACCGTCGCGCTTTCGTAAAGCCCGCCACGTGCGCCGAGGCTACCGGCCAATCGCGATGGCGCCAATCCGCAAGCCTCGACATAGGTGGACAGGCCGAGGCCGCGATATTTGCCGCGGCCCGCCGATTCCAGCCGCCTCTGCTCGAAGCCATCCGCATCGGCGAGCTTCTCGGCCCTGTCGAGGCAGCCCAGCGGATCGCCGCTGTCATATTCGACGATGACCGGCGTCTGGTAGGGATAGGCCTCGGTCGGGATCATGTTGCGGCGGCGGATCGCGCGCTTGTCGATGCCCATCTCGATCGCCGCGACGTCGACCAGTCGTTCCAGCACGAAGGTCGCCTCTGGCCGTCCGGCGCCGCGATAGGCATCCACAGGAACGGTGTTGGTGAAGACCACCTTCACCGAGCAATGTATAGCCGGCATACGATAGACGCCCGATAGCAGCGGTGCGTAAAGGTTGGTCGGGATGTTTGGTCCGAAGGTCGAGAGATAGCCACCCATGTTGGCGAGTGTGCGCACCCTGAGTCCGAGAAACTTGCCACTCTCGTCGAGTGCCAGCTCGGCCTCGGTGAAATGATCGCGGCCTTGGGCGTCTGAGACGAAGCCTTCCGATCTCTCGCAAACCCACTTGACGGGTTGCCCGAGCTTTGCGGCGGCCCAGGTGACGACGGCTTCCTCGGCATAGTGGAACTGCTTGACACCGAAGCCGCCGCCGACATCGGGCGCCACGACACGCAATTTGTGCTGAGGAATGTGGAGCACCAATTCACCCATCAGGAAGCGGACCACGTGCGGAAATTGGCTCGTCGTCCACAGCGTGTGCTGGCCGGTCGCGAAATCATATTCCCCGATCGCCGCACGCGGCTCCATTGGATTGCCGATTAGGCGGTTGTTGACGAGTTCGATGCTGGCGACATGTGCCGCGTCGGCGAACGCGACCTCCACGGCAGCGGCATCGCCCAGCTCCCAGTCGCAGCACAGATTGTCGGGAATGTCGTCGTAGACGGCGGGCGCACCCGGCTGCAACGCGTCGACCACGCCGACCACGGCAGGCAGGATCTCGTACTCGACCTCGATCGCCTCGACCGCGGCGCGCGCCTGCTCCAGTGATTGCGCCACGACGAAGGCGACGGCATCGCCGACGTGCCGCACCTTGCCATGAGCGATCGGCGGGTGCGGCGGCTCCTTCATCGGCATGCCGTCCTTGCCGTGGATGCCCCAGCCGACCGGCAGCCCGCCGACATTGTCGGCTTTCAGGTCTTCGCCGGTATAGATCGCCGCCACGCCCGGCATGGCGCGGGCGGCAGTTGCATCGATCTCTCCAAGCCGGGCGTGCGCATGCGGCGAGCGCAGGAACGCGCCAAAAAGCATGCCCGGCCGCTTGATATCGGCGACATAGTTTCCGCGCCCGGTGACGAAGCGCAGATCCTCCTTGCGCTTCGGCGCCGCGCCGATGCCAACCACTTTTGACATGTTCATGAGCCCCTCACTTTGCCCGCGCGCATGGCGGCGGCGCCGGCGATCACCGATTTGACGATGTTGTGGTAGCCCGTGCAGCGGCAGAGATTGCCCTCCAGCCAATCGCGCACCTCCGTTTCGGTTGGGTCGGGATTGCGTCCGACAAGGTCGACCGCGCTCATCAACATCCCCGGCGTGCAGAAGCCGCATTGCAGCCCGTGGTTTTCATGGAAGGCCTGCTGCATCGGATGCAGCTTCGCCTGTCCGGCGCCCGCCAGGCCTTCAACCGTCGCTACTGAACCGCCATCTGCCGAGACTGCCAGCATGGTACAGCTTTTCACCGACTCGCCGTTGAGATGCACCACGCAGGCACCGCATTGGCTGGTGTCGCAGCCAATGTGAGTTCCGGTGAGCGAGAGCTGCTCGCGCAGGAGATCGACCAGCAGCATCGCCGGATCGATCGATACGCTGACCGGGCGTGCATTGAGCGTGAGATTGATTTCCATGGTGTGCTCCGGGCTAGGCAAGCAAATGCGCGCGGTCGATCAGCCATGCGGCAAGGACGCTATCGCCGACGTCGAATGGATTCTCGAAAAAGCGGCGTTCCGGCACATAGGCGACGAATTCCTCCTCGCCCGCAGCGTCCAGCATCACCTTGACGAAATTGCCCTGGTATTCGATGCCGAGGATCGTCGCCGGCACCGAAGCCATGTCCTGCTCGGAGAGCGTTGTGCCCGTGCGGAACAGTTCGACGTCGTCGCGCCGCACCGCGATGTCGATCGCCTGGCCGGCCTCCAGCCGGACGCCGGCGCGCATCGGAATCGTAATGCCGTTGATTTCAGGGCTCGCGATCATAGCGCGCGTGCCATTAATCCTGCCGACCTTGCCACTGAGCACATTCTGCCCACCAAGGAATTCCGCGACGTAGCGATCCTTCGGCGCAGCATAGATTTCACGCGCCGGACCAGACTGCTTGATCTTGCCGTTTTCCATGACGACGACCATGTCGGCGAGCGCGATGGCCTCGAGCTGCGTATGCGTGACATGGACGAAGGTGATGCCGAGTTCGCGCTGCATGCGTCTCAGCTCGGCGCGCATCCTGATGCGGAGATGCTCGTCGAGCGCCGAAAGCGGCTCATCGAGCAGCAACACCCGTGGTTCGGTAATGGCAGCGCGGGCGAGCGCCACGCGCTGCTGCTGACCGCCGGAAAGCTGCGCCGGGAGACGGTTGGCAAACTCGGCCAGCCGTACCTTCTCGATCATGGCGTCAGTCCTGGCGTAGCGCTCGGTCTTCGAGAGCCCACGGACCCTGGGCGCGAAGGCTATGTTGTCGCGAACCGTCAGATGCGGAAACAGCGCGTAGGACTGGAACATCATCGCCGTACGGCGCTCGACCGGTGGCAGGCCGACGACACTTTCGCCGCCAATCAGGATCTCGCCAACGGTCGGATCCTCGTGGCCGGCGATCATACGCAGGATCGTGGTCTTGCCGCAGCCCGAAGGGCCGAGAATGCAGCAATAGGCGCCGTCCGGAATTTTCAGATTGACGCCGTCGACCGCATAGCTGAAGCCGTCATAGCTCTTGGCGACGCCGGCGATCTCAATATGACCCATGCCGACCGTCATGCGCCGGCTCCCACGAGAACGGGCGGGCGGCTCCTGCGCCGCTTCTGGATGAAGGCGATCGTGCCCAGACTTGCCCCGATGACGAGAAAAGAGACGATCGTGGTGACGGTGCCAAGCGCATAGAGTGCCGGCGAAGTGATGTTCAGCGTCATGCTCCAGATCTCCAGGGGCAGTGTATTGAGCGAGCCGGCGGTCTGCAGCGTCCGGGCAAATTCGTCATAGGAGAGCGTGAAGCCGAACAGCGCGACGGCGACAAGGCCGGGCGCCAGCACCGGGATCACGACGAGCCGGATCGCCTGCCAGGGCGAGGCGCCAAGGTCGCGCGCCGCTTCTTCCCAGGCATGGTCGAAGCGCGACATGACGGCGAACATGACGAGCACGCCAAAAGGCAACGTCCATGAAAGCTGCGCACCAAGCGCCGAGGTGAACAGGCTTGCCTCGATACCGACCGCGTTGAAGATGAGTCCGACGCCGATGCCGAGCACCAGGCCGGGAGCGACCAGGCTGCCGATCATCAAATAGAAGACGGTCGTGTCACCGGCGAAGCGTTTGCGAAAGCCAAGTCCGGCCAGGAAGGATACGACCACGGTCAGCACCGTGACCACGATCGCAAGCTCGAACGAGCGCTCGAAGGAGCCCTTGACGTCGCCGGTGCGGACCTGCGTGAACAGGTCGACGAACCAGTGCAGCGAGAGACCCTTGATCGGGAAGACCAGCCCGCCGCGCAGATCCTGGAAGGAAAGAATATAGATGCAGGCCATCGGACCGTAGAGCGCCACCAGGTAGAGCGTGAACAGGGTGGCAAGCACATAGAAGGTCCACGGCCGGCGTCCACTGGCCGGGGCAATCGCCCGGCTCCTGTGCGCCGGCACGCTTGCGGCGATGGTCGGGGCCATGCTCATCGCGTGATCTCCTTGCGGATGTCGACGAAGCGCAGGATCAAGCCGACAGTCAGCACGAGAACGACGGTGAGCAGCACTGCACTGGCCGCGGCGGTCGGATATTGCAGCACCGAGATGTCCTCATAAAAGGCGCCGGCGACAGAGGCAGAGCCGCCGCCCGACATTACCTTGACCACGAAGAAGTCGCCCATGACGATCGAAATCACGAAGATCGAACCGAGCGCGATACCGTTCTTGGACAGCGGCACGATGATCAGCCGCATGATATCAAAGCGGCTGGCGCCAGCGTCGAGCGCCGCCTCGACGACGCGCTTGTCGATCCGGCCCATGGCGTTGAAAATCGGCACGATCATGAAGATGGTGAGCTGGTGGACATAGGCGACGACCACCGCGAAGCTGGAAAACAGCAGGAATTCGAGCGGTTGGTCCATCAGACCGATCTTGAGCAAGGCCTCATTGACCAGCCCCTCCTTGCCCAGCAAGGGGATCCAGGAAATCATCCGGATAATGTTGGAGGTCCAGAACGGCACTGTGCAGAGCAGGAACAGCCCGAGCGCAAGCAGCGGGTTCCTGACATGGAAGACAAGAAAATAAGCGACGAGGAAGCCGATCACCAGGCTGAAAAACCACGTCAGCACGGTGAACTTGATGGTCTCGTAATAGAGATTGAACGTCAATTCCGAGGTCAGTATCTGCGTGTAGTTTTCGAGATTGAACGCCGGGAACAATCCGCCGAAGCCATCGGTTTCGAAGAAGCTCGCTGCCACCACTGCAACCAGCGGTAGCACGAAGAACGGGATCAGCACGACGACCAGCGGGGCAACATAGGCCCACCCGGCCAGATTTCGCTTGAACGCAACGCTTTGTGTCATCGCCGGACTCCGAGGATTTTCGGATGAAGGTGTGATCGGGCAAGGCGCCCGATCCGGTTGCGGCGACGCCGGTCACGCAACCTTGAAGTCGTTCCAGCGCTTGTTCATGTAGGCCGCCTCGTCCATCAGCGTGTTCCAGCACGAGATGTTCTTGACCCGCTCGAGGAAGGAGCCGCCATCGCGCACCGTACCCGTCTTCTCCATCGGAGTGCCGTAGGGGTCCTTGACTTCATCCGGCGCCGGCTTGCCGTCGTACCAGTAGTCCCATTCGGCGGCGGTGAGGAACGGCTTGGCGGTGGACGGCACCGGGCTGTAGTAGCCGTAGCGGGCGACGAAAGCGCCCTGCCAGCCGGTGTAGTACCAATTCATATACTCGTAGGCCGCTTCAAGCTTCTTGCCGGTGAGGTGCTTCATCAAGCCCATCCCGTTGCACCAGCCGCGATAGCCTTCCTTGTCGCCCTTTTTGTTGACCGGCGCGTAGACGCAAGGGATCTCCTTGACGCGAACCGCGGCAACCGCTGGCGACCACATCGACTGGATGATCACCTCGCCGGCCGCCATGAGCTGCACGGATTGGTCGAATGTGGTCCAGGTGGCGCGGAAATGCCCCGACTTCTTCAGCTCGATCAGCTTGTCGATAGTGAAGTCGATCTCTTCCTTGGTCATGTTTCCCTTGTTGCCGTACTTGATCAGGTCGGCACTCTCGAAACACAGGGCGGCGTCCATGATCCCGATCGCCGGCACGTCGAGGATCGCCGCCTTGCCCTTGAACTTCGGGTCGATCAGTTCCTTCCACTCGGTAACCGGATGGCCGATCAGATCAGGACGGTAGCCGATCGAATCCGCATTGTAGACTTGCGGCAGGAATGTCGCCCATTCGGTGACGCCGTCGTGGAGATCGGTCGCGTCGGGCGTCTCGATATACATCGCTTCGTACGGCGAAATGCCCTGGCGCGACACCACTGCGCCGTCGATCTCACCCTTGGTGAAGATCGGCAGGATATTATCGAACTCCTTGATCTTGTTGATTTCGATGCCTTGGATCACGCCGCGTTTGGCGGCGAGCTTGGCCTGCCAGCCTTCGAGGTCGGCGATATCGACCGAATTCGGCTGGGTGATGAAGCGGTTGATGGCAGCGGAGGTGTCGAGATTCTGCATCGTCACTTTCAAGCCGAGATCCTTGGCCGCCTGGTCGCCGATCGCCTTGACGACCGAGTACGAAACGCCGACGTGGCGCAGTTCGATGTCCTTGATCTCCTGGGCCCAGATCGTCGGAAAACCGCCGATCGCTCCGGACCCTACGGCGGCCCCGGCAGCAGCCGCGCTGCCTTTGAGAAACTTTCTTCTTGTCAGTGTATTCGTCGGCGCTTTCACCTGTTTCATGGTCAAACCCTTCCTCTGCATGCCGAGCCTGTTGTCGGCAATCCACATTCTTCGATGTCCGGCTTTATGCTGGAGGGTAGGATATATTTTTTGCGCAGCCCGCCAAATTAGAAGTGAAAATTCCAATTATAAGCAGGGCAAATCTGCCGCCGATATGCGCACCGGCAAGCGCCGTTCTCCCAAAACATATGCAAAAGCGCAGATTCCCTACTCTTTCCTGCCAGAATATTCAGCAAGTTGGCAATTCCCGTAGCGCGCAGACTCGCAGCCACCGGGGGACCGTGAGGGAGCCGCAATATCAAAGAGAGGATGTCCGCTCAAGCGAGCTCTGCCGAAAAGGAGCCGCCCGATTGTGCCCCCAATCTCTCCGCGATTAGCCTCGATGGCCGCGCTCTATCGAGAAAAACCGTGTTGCGCGCCACTTGCCGGCTACGGCCGAGGCCCGCCGGCGCGCCGGTATTCGGATTGACATCGAACTTCGGAAAATTGCTCGAAGAGATATCCAGCCGCAGCCGATGGCCGGCACGGAACAGATTGGCAGTCGCAAATAGCTCGATGCGAAGCCGCATGATCTCTCCAGGCTTCACGAGTTCGGCTCTTTCGAATGAACGCCGGAAGCGGCAGCGGAAAATCCCGTCGGTCAGGTTCAGGGCAAAGCCCGTCGGATAGTCGGCGCTCGGTGGATGGACGTCGATCAGTTTCGCGGTGAAGTCGGTGTCTGGCGCATCGGTCGTCGCCCAGAGATCCACTGCCACCCTTCCGAGCACGGTCAAATCGTCGGCAAGCGGCTCGGTCTCGAAGGAGAGGACATCGAGACGGGCGGAAATCGGCAGTCCGAAATTGCGGCAGCCGAAGAACCTCTCGTCCTCTCTCTGGTCGAAGCCGCCCCCTGTGAAGATCGGCTGACCGCTGGTCAGCGCGCCGCCAATGGTCGGGACCGGGTCGGCGGGATCGAAATCATAGCTTAGCGCGGCGGCGTCGGGCGCGGGAAAGGCCTCCGAAAGCCTGCCGTTGGGGTGCAGGTAGTAGGTTTGCTCGGTCATGTCCGGCAGCGGCCACCGCTTGGCTTTGATCCAGCGCCCGCCGTGATCGAGACGGCCCGTTTCAGTTTTCGTGCCCTTTCCCCCGCCCATGACAAAAAGGCGGATCGGCTCCTCGTCGAGATTGTCCTCCGGCCCGCTCCTCAGCCAGCGATCGAACCAGCGGCGACGAAACTCCAGCCAGCTCGCCGCCACATTGCCGCCGAGCGGAGCGTTCGGTCCGAAATCGACGTCGCCGGCAAAGGTCAGATTGCGATCGCCGTGCAGACCCGGACCCATGATCAAGGCGAGCGGCCGTTTGCCATTGCGTGCAAGGCCGGCGAAATTCTCGAACGTCGTCGGGACATAGACGTCGAACCAGCTCGAGATCAGGGCGATCGGAATGTGGGGAATGGCGTCGTAGAAGCCTGCTGCATGAATGCCGACCTGCTTCCAGAAGCCGTCGAAGGTCTCGTGCCGCCACTGCTCCAGCAGGTAAGCCTCGTAGTCCGGAGCCCAGCGGAGCGGGGAACGGCCCTCAGACCAGGGCATTTTGCCGAACCAGCGATGCAGGTTTTCCGCTTCGAGCGCCTTTCGGGCCAACTCGTCGCCGGCGGCGACGGCGCTCTCGCGGGCTTCCCGGTAGGCCCAGGTCGCCTGTTTCAGCTCGAACGCGCCGCCTTGGCGGATGCCGCAGGTGAAGGCGTTAGAGAATCCGCCGGAATCGAGGATCATGGTTGCAAGAGCCGGCGGCGCAAGGCACGCCGCCGCCATTTGGGTATGCGCAGCATAGGAAAGGCCCATGGTGCCGATCCGGCCATTGCACCAGGGCTGGGCTGCGATCCATGCAAGCGTGTCGTAGCCGTCCGGACCTTCGGAGCGATATTTGACGAACTCGCCTTCCGAGCCGTAGCGGCCGCGGCAGTCCTGGTAGACGACGATGTAGCCATGGCGCACGAAATGCTCGGCGACCGTCGCGCGATCCATCGGTTCGGTCATGCTGACCTCGAGTTCGGCGCGCGATGCCATCGCCTTGCCATAAGGCGTCCGCTCAACGATGACGGGAGCTGGCCGGTCCAGCGCGCGGCCTCCCCTTGCCGGTCGGTAGACGTCGGTCGCCAGTCTTATCCCATCGCGCATCGTCACCATGATATCGCGGCAGAGGACCATGTCATCGGTCACGGACTGGAACGCCTGGAGGTCGGTCATCTCAAAAAATTCCAAGGCGTTCAGGCGGCGGCGTCATTGAGGTGGCATGCGCTCTTGTGTCCG
Source organism: Mesorhizobium sp. WSM4806 (assembly GCF_055811635.1). NCBI lineage: Bacteria > Pseudomonadati > Pseudomonadota > Alphaproteobacteria > Hyphomicrobiales > Phyllobacteriaceae > Mesorhizobium > Mesorhizobium sp. WSM4806. The sequence continues at coordinate 191,629 of NZ_JBVVQZ010000006.1, forward strand.
GCAGCAACCACCTTCAGTCGGGGCGCTTCGGTGCGGCAACGAGGCATCGCGTGCGGGCAGCGCGGGTGGAAATGACATCCGCTCGGCGGCGAGAGCGGGCTGGGCAATTCACCCTTGATCGCGGCAAAGCCGCGTTTGGTGGTTTCGATCCGCGGCACCTCGGCGAGAAGCGCCTGCGTGTAGGGATGGTTGGCCCGTGCAAAGATCTCCTCGGCCGGAGCCTCTTCGACAATGCGGCCGAGATACATGATCGCCACCCGATCGGAGATGTGCTCGACCACTCCGAGATCGTGGCTGATGAACAAGTAAGTGAGGTTCAGCCTCTCGCGCAGGTCCATGAAGAGATTGAGGATTTGCGCCTGGATCGAGACGTCCAAAGCGGCAACGGCCTCATCGCAGACGAGAAATTCCGGCTGCACGGCGAGCGCGCGCGCAATGCCGATCCGCTGGCGCTGGCCGCCGCTGAACTGATGCGGAAAGCGGTGTTTTAGCGCCGGATCGAGACCGGCACGCCGGAACTGTTGATCGACAAAGGTACCGAGATCGCCCTCAACCAGCCCGTGTACGCGCGGCGCCTCGCTGACGATATCGGCCGCTTTGCGGCGCGGATTGAGCGAGGCGTAGGGATTCTGGAATATCATCTGCACGCGCAGCTTGGCCTCACGCCGTTCGAGCGGCGGAAGCGCCTTCAAGTCCTTGCCGCGCCATGATACCGATCCCTTGCTGGGCGCCACGATGCCGGCGACGATCCGGCCCAGTGTGGACTTGCCGCATCCCGACTCGCCAACGAGGCCCAGAACCTCGCCCCTGCGAACGGCGAGGCTGACACCGTCAATCGCCTGCACGCTTGCCGTCGGTTTGGCGAGTTTGAACGAGATCGCCAAACGGGCCGCGAGATCCGGCCGCGTGCCGAAGCTGTGAGAAATCTCGTTCAGCTCGATCAGCGGCGCCATCCCGCTAGAACCCGCTGAGGAGCTTTGAATGTCTGCCGCAACCGGAGTGGAGGGGATCATACGCGGAACTCCGGCAAGGGATGAACGCAGCGGTGCTCGCGCGGGCCAGCAGTGAGCAGAGGCACCGCCTGGGCACACGCCGCGTCGGCGCGCGCGCAGCGCGGGGCGAAAGCGCATCCGGCCGGCAGCCGCGCAACACTGGGCGCCATTCCCGGGATCTGCCGAAGCCGCTCGCCACGCCGGTTGCGGCTGGGAACGGAGTCGATCAGACCGGCGGTATAAGGGTGCAACGGACGGGCGAGAACGTCCGACACCGGGCCGGATTCGACGATGCGGCCCGCATACATCACGGCGATCCGGTCGGCGAGCCGCGAGACGACGGCGAGATCATGCGTGATCCAGATCAGCGACGTGTTGTTCTGCGCCACGAGCTTTTGCATCTCGGCGAGAATCTGTGCCTGGATCGTCACATCGAGCGCGGTGGTCGGCTCGTCGGCGATGATGAAGTCCGGCCGGTGCAGCAGCGCAATAGCGATAACGACGCGCTGGCGCATGCCGCCGGAAAACTGATGCGGATAGGCCTGCAGCCGCTCATCCGGACTCGGGATCCCGACCATGCCGAGCGCGTCGCGCGCCCGCGCCCTGGCGTCCATGCGCGAGACGTTTTCATGCGCCTGCACCGCCTCGATCATCTGCGTGTCGATGCGCAGGACCGGGTTCAGCGTCATCATCGGATCCTGGAAGATCATCGCCATGCGGCGCCCGCGCAGCGCTCGCATCTCCTCGCGGCTGGAGCGGGTGATGTCGCGGCCGTCGAAGACGATCTGGCCGCCGACGATCGTGCCTGGCGGATCGACAAGGCCGATGATGGAAAAGCCGGTGACCGATTTGCCGGACCCGCTTTCACCGACGAGACCCAGAACCTCGCCGCGCGCGACGCTGAACGAGACACCGTCGACGGCTTTTGCTTGTCCGAAATGGGTCCTGAGATCGCGGACTTCGAGCACGGTCGCATTCATTCGCGCCCCCGCGGGTTGAGCACGTCGCGGAGCCGATCACCTACGAGGTTGATCGCAACCACGGTAATCAGCAGCGCCACGCCGGGATAGAAACTGATCCACGTCATGCCGGAGAGCATGTACTGATAGCCGTTGGCGACCAGCAGGCCGAGACTGGGCTCGGTGATCGGCACACCGAGGCCAAGGAAGGACAAGGTCGCCTCCAGCGAGATGGCGCGCGCCACCTGCACCGTCGCGATCACGATCAGCGGCGGCAGGCAGTTGGGCAGAAGATGGACGAACAGGATGCGCCATCGCGGAATGGCGAGCGACTCTGCCGCCTCCATGTATTCCTTGCGCCGCTCCACCAGCGCCGTGCCGCGCGCGGCACGTGCATAAGTCGCCCATTCGACGATCACCAGAGCGAGTACGACGTTGAGGATTCCCTTGCCGAGAAAGGCGAGGATCATCAGTGCGACGAGAATGGAGGGGAAGGAGAGTTGCAGATCGACGATGCGCATGATCGCCGTCTCGGTCCGACCGCCGACATAGGCGGCGAGCAGGCCTAAAGAGGCGCCGAACAGCGCGGCGAAAAGCGCCGAGCTGACGCCGACGCCGAGCGATATGCGCAGGCCGTAGATGATGCCGGAAAGCATGTCACGACCCTGGTCGTCGGTGCCGAGCCAGAAAATCATGCCCGTCATCGATTGCGAGCCGGGCGGCAGGCGGCTGTCCATGATGTCGAGCTGGTTGAGGTCGTAGGGATTTTGCGGCGCTATAAGCGGCGCGAGCAGCGCCAGCCCGATGATCGCGGTCAGCAGCACGAAACCGGCAATGGCGGCAGGCGAGCGGAAGAACGCCCGCACGAGCACTCGAAACGGCGCCTCTTCACCCTTCTCGGCCTCGGTAGGCATCGGTGGCGGCAAGGTGTCGACGCTCATGTCACGGTCCCTCGCCCTGGAGCCGCACCCGCGGGTCGAGTGCCGTATAGGTCAGGTCGACGACGAGATTGATGATGACGAAGAAGGCGACGATCGCCATCAGGTATGCGGTGATGATCGGACGGTCGAGCACGTTGATGCTGTCGATGATCAACTTGCCCATGCCAGGCCAGCTGAACACGCTTTCGGTGACGACCGAGAAGGCGACGATAGAGCCGAATTCCAGGCCGATGATGGTCACCACCGGGATCATGATGTTCTTCGAGACGTGGACGCCGATCACGCGCGTTTCCCTGAGGCCCTTGGCCCGCGCGAACTTGACGAAATCGAGCGGCAGGACTTCGGCGACGCCGGCGCGCGTCAGGCGCAGAATGAGGCAGGCGTCAAACAAGGCGAGGTTCACCGCCGGCAGGATCAGGTGGGCAAGGCCGTCTTTGGTCAGGAACGCCCATTGGACACCGAACAGTTCGGCGGTCTGGCCGCGCCCGCCGCTCGGCAACCAGCCGAGCTGCACGCCGAAAAACATGATCAGCACCAGCCCGACCCAGAAGGTCGGCAACGAGAAGCCGAGGATGCTGACGGTCATGATGACGCGGCTCAAGATGCCATCCGGCCGCAGTCCGGCATAAAGCCCGAGCGGCACGCCGACGACGATGGCAATGAGGATGGCAGAGACGGCCAGTTCGAGTGTTGCCGGCAGTCGCTGCAGGATCACCCTGATCGCCGGCTCGTTGTAGACGTAACTCTCGCCAAGGTCCCCATGCAGCGCTGCCCAGAGGAAGCGGAGGTACTGCTGCCAAAGCGGCAGGTCGAGCCCGAGTGCCTGGACGACGCGCGCGCGCTCGATCTGATCGGCGTCGGGCGAGATCAAAATGTCGACGGGGTCGCCGATGACGTTGATCGCGATGAAGACGATAACCGTCATGGCGAACATGACCATCACAGCCTGGAGCAGCCGGCGCGCGACGGCTGCGGTCATGGCATCGCTCCGCAGCCTGATTGCCGGAAAGGGTCGCCGGTCGTCTGTGCGCGGCACATCACGCCGGCACCGCCATCGCCATGCCGTCGCGCTGCGGATCGGCGCCGCCGCGGCAAATTCCGTCTTCGATCTGGATGCCGTGGAGGGCGGCAAAAGCGTAACTTTGCCAGGAGCGCTTCACCTCGTAGCCCCGGCCCTCGATTTCTTCAGTGACATAGCGCGGAATGCGATTGGAGACGTCGATTGTGTTCGACACCGCCACGATCCTCGGGGCGGCCACCGCTTCCGACATGCTCATATCGAAATCAATGAGATTCATCAGCCCCTGCGCCATGGACGGCGCGATATAGCTGCCGCCGGGCGCTCCCATGACGATCACCGGCCGGTCGTCCTTGAATACGATTGTGGGAGCCGCAGAGCTGGCCCGCCGCTTGCCGGGAGCCAGCGATCCGGCCCGGCCCGGCCTTGGGTCGAAGCGGCTCATCGTTCCGTTGTACATGAATCCCAGGCCATCGGTGATCGCCCCCGAGGGACTGCCCAGCGTGTGGGTCAAGGCGACGGCATTGCCCTCACGGTCGACCACCGAAATATGGGTCGTGTCGCGCGGCGACCGGTCATCGACGCGCTCGATCCTGGCGCGCAGCCCGGCCTTGATCTCGGCGGCGAGCCCGCTGCAATAGTCGCGGGACAGCAGCCGCGCGACCGGCACGTCGACATAGGCAGGATCGCCGAGATGGCGGTCCTTGTCGATGGTCATGCGCTTCATCGCCTCCGCCAGCAGGACGATGTGCTCGGCACCGTCATGCTCCATGGCTCCGACATCAAAATGCTCGAGGATGTGGAGCAATTGCAGCATGGATATGCCGCTGGCGGGCGGCGGGCTGGTCGCGATATCGTAGCCACGATACTCGCCCCAGAGCGGTTGCGCGGTGGATAGCTCATAGCGCGCCAGATCATCCTTCTCGATAAGGCCGCCGTTGGCGGCCATGTCGGCGGCGATTTCTTCGGCGATCTCGCCCTTGTAGAAAATGTCCGGACCGGCGGCCGCGATGCGCTCGAGCGTTTGGGCGAGGTCGGTGTTGACGACGACGTCGCCTGGCAGCTTGACCGCGCCGTCCGGGCGAAAATAGATGGCGCGCCCCGTGTTGCTGAAGCGCAGCTTGTCAAGGGTCCGCACTTCGCCGGTATCTACGCCGTCCTGGGCCCAGTACCAATGGACATGCGGGCGGACCATAAAGCCGCGCCTCGCCTGCTTGGCGGCGGGTGCGACGACGTCGGCCCATTCAAAAGTGCCGTATCTCGCCAGCGCCTCGGCATAGCCCTTGACACTGCCCGGCGTGCAGACGGCGAGATAGCCGATCTCGCTGATGCCGCCTTCCAGCAGAAAGGCGAAGCCGTCGCGCGACTGGCCGACCAGAAGGTCGCTCCACATTTCAGGCGACGCTTTGAGCGGCGCCCTGGCGTAGAATTCTAGCACCTCGTGCACGCCGCGTCGCGGCATATAGACCTGCATCGAGCCAAAGCCCCCGATGCCGGCCATTTGAGGGTCGACGACGCCTTGCATGAAAGCGCAGGCGATCGCCGCATCGACGGCGTTGCCGCCGCGTTTGAGCACCAGAGCGCCCGCCTCGACCGCCTCCGGCTGCGGCGCAACGATCATTGCATTCATCTTGATGCGTTCCGTCGTTCCTTGAGCGCCTGGGCCAGGAAATCCTTGACCGGATCGAGAACCGCGTCGCGTTCGTGGGCTACCCCGGGCAGCAAATCAAAGCGTACGCGCACACCCGCTTCCTCGAACGATCGACACAACGTGCTGAGGCGTTCCGGCCTCGTTTGTCCTGCATCGTTGGCGCCCGGCATCCAATGCGCGCTGCCTTGGACATGCGTGATTTCCCAGGTCTCCAGGTCGGCATCGCCGACGATCATCTGGACAGGCACTTTTGCCAGCGCTGCGGTGTCGAAGGTGATGCCGAACTTCTCCGGCAGATCGCGAATGCCCACCCACCAGTCCCGCGTGGGATCGAGCAGGGTCACCGATCCCGGTGCGCCGATCGACGCCGCCCATAGCCTGTCGGGATGAAGGATGGCGAAGCGATGGGTGAAATGCCCGCCGCCTGAAAATCCGAACATAGCGAAGCGGGTCCAGTCCTGACGGTATTTCGCGACGACTTCCTGGACTATCGCGAGCAGCACCTGATCGTAGCGGATGTCGCCCTCGATCATGTATTTGTATCCGCTGCGGGCATCGTCGCCGAGAACGCCCATTGGAAACACCGGGCACAAAATGGCGCAGTCGTTCCAGCGTCCGAACTCGGCGAACGCATCACGGAAACCCAGGAACGAGGTGCGGCCGGTACCATGGACGGCCACCAGCAGGTCGACTTGGGCGCCTTCCCCAACCGCGGGCGGTACATACAGGCAATAGTGGAAGCGTGGGTCCGATTTGGAAGCAAAGATGGCGGTCGCGCCAAGATCGTACGTAGCGCGACCGCGATCCGCAACAGATCCCGTGGCGATGCTCGTCAAGTCTACATCTCCTCAGACAATCTTGGCGTTCATGGCCAGCGTATACTGGTCGGCCCGCGTCGTGAACTGAAGGTCTTTTCGGGCAGCCACGACGAGAACCTCATGGTGCAGCGGAATCAGGGCGACGTCGTTGAAGACGATGTCGCTGAGCTCCGAGAGCATCATTTCGCGTTTGGTGTCATCCAGCGTCCGCTTCGCCACAGCCAGTTTGGCATCGAGATCGGGATTGGAGTAGCGGCCCGAATTGGCGATGCCCATACCGGCGTCCGGATTCTGCGTCGCGACCAGAGCTGTCATCGGGTTCGAGGTTTCGCCTGTGTTGACGCCCCAGGAGTCCAGATTGACGCTGAACTCATGGGCATCCGCCTTGTCGGCATAAACCGACCAGGGCATGACCTCGACGCTAACTTCCAGGCCGATGCGAGAGAACATCTGCGCCACGGCCTGCACGATCTTCGAATCGTTGACGATACGATCATTGGGCCCGTGGATCGTCAGGCGGAAGCCATCGGGGTAGCCGGCCTCGGCAAGCAGGGCGGTGGCTTTTGCAGCGTCGAATGGAACGGGTTTGATAGCAGCCGAGGTGCCCGGGGCGCCGGCGGGCAGAAACTGTGAAGCGACAATGGCATTGCCCTGCATCAAGCGCTCGACAATGGCGCTGCGGTCGATCGCCATGGACAGCGCCTGCCGCACACGCAGATCCTTCAGCGGGTTGCGGTCGAGCGGCTTGCCATCCTTGCCGCTGATGAAGGGCGTCACGTCCCTGAACGTGTCCAGCGAGAAGAAGACCACCCGGCTCGATACGCCGCGGATGATGTGAAAGCGCTCGTCTTGTTCGACGCGGGCAACACCCTCGTAGGGCACCTGTTCGACGAGATCGAGATCGCCGGCGAGCAGGTTGGCAAGCCGCGCGCCGGCATCGGTGACGATGCGGAGCTCGACGTCCGGCAAAGCAGGCCTCGGTCCCCAGTAGTTGGGATTGGCGGAAAGCGCGACACCGTTGCCGGAAACATATTCCTTCAGCACATAGGGGCCAGTTCCGATCGCCGCGGTGCCGTTGTTGAACTGATCGCTCGGGGTATCCTTGAACTTGGCGCGGATGATGCGAATGCGACTGAGCGAATTGGGCAGAAGCGGCTCCGGCTGCTTGGTTTCGATGAGAAGCTTGCCGGTTTGGGGCGAGGTGATCGACTTGATGTTGCGCGTGTAGGTCCGGAACGACGCCGTGCTGTCGATGGTGTTGGCCCGGTCGAATGAGACGACGATGTCGTCTACGGTGAGCGGCTCACCGTCGCTGAAGCGCACGTCTGGGCGCAGGTCGAACTCCCAATGGGTGTCGTCGACCGCGCGCCAGGCCGTCGCCAGCCCCGGTCTGGAGATCGACTTTTCGTCGTTGGTGACAAGCGTGTCGTAGATATGGGTGGCAAGCGCGTTGTTCGGCGCATTGCTCTTCAGATGCGGGTCTAGCGTCGTCGGCGGAGCAGCCATGCCGATCCGCAATTGGCCGGTTGCCGCTGCCTGGGCCAGCCCCGTCAAGCTAATGCCTTGCAAGACGGCGGCACCGCCGAGCGCCCGTTGCATCAGTGCACGGCGCGATATTGTCCGGTTCATCATTGGTTTTCTCCGTGTCCACTCTGGATAGTTCCATCGGAGGAGTTCTTTTCCGCTGCCGCTTGCCATGATCGAGCCCAGCTTGGGATCCGCTGATGGTGCCGGCCTCCTTCCTGACAGCGAGTGAAACGAAAGCTTCACTATTTGTCAACACAGATAAACCATCGTTTCACTAGACGATACAAATTTTCTCGTTTAACCTCCTGCACGAGACGCTTTGGCGAGGAAGTGAGAAATGACCGATCAAGCAGATACCCGGTACACGGTCGATTCCGTCGATCGCGCGATCAGTTTGTTGCAGACTGTGGCCGGCGAAGCAGATCTTGGCGTTTCCGAAATCGCGCGGCGTTCCGGCGACAGCAAGGCGCGCGCTTTCCGGCTTTTGCAGACGCTGGTGCGGCGCGGCTTGCTGGCGCGATCATCGGATGGAAAAGGCTATCGCCTCGGCCTCGCTGCATTGATGCTGGGCCACGCCGCCAGCGAACAGATGGACCTGATCCGCATAGCAAACCCCGTTCTGGAAGAACTCGGTCAGAAGATCGGCGAAACCACCCAGTTGCGGATCCGCGATGACCAGGAAAGTCTTTGCGTCGCCAAATGGGAGCCGAAGCGGGACCTTCGCGTCAATGCGATTGTCGGCCGGCGGCGTCCGCTACATGCCGGTTCGAGCAAGGCGTTCCTGGCCCATATGGGTGATGAGGAGCGCGAGGCCATTCTTTCCGGCTCGTTGAAGCGCTTCACCAAGAAAACGGTGACCGATCCTCGGCTTCTTAGGGGCGGGCTCGAGCAAATCCGCAAGGCGAAGTTTTTCGTCAGTCGCGGCGAGATCAACGACGATCTGATTTCGATCACCGCACCGGTGTTCGTGGCGCCGGGTAAGATAATCGCGGCGCTGAACATCGCTGCCCCGGAAAACCGGGTGCCGGAAGAGCGTATAAGCGAACTGGGCGACATGGTGGCCCGGGCCGCCCATCGTATTTCCGTCGCCCTTGGCTTCCGCTCGCCGGCTGCCAATGACATAGCGAGTTGAACTGGTGCCAAGCATCACACTGCCTCGGCAGATTGCGACGAGGGGTGTATCTCCGGAACGGTGAAAACCGGCACCTCACCCTTGAAGCCTTGGAGTTCGAAGGCACCCGCCTGGACAACCGGCATCGATGCTCCTTGGGCAAATCCGGGACCAAGCACCAGGGGGATGCTCAGCTTTTTGGTCGTTGACTCGAGCCGTGCCGTGCGGTTCACCGGCGAGCCGATCGCGGTGTAATCGAAGCGCCGTTCGGAGCCGAAATTCCCTACAGAGCAGATGCCAGTCTCGATGGCGACGCCGATTTCGATAGGGGGATGCCCGCGCGCGGTAAGCGCGGCGTTTTCGCGCTTGACCCGTTCGATCAGGGCGAGCCCCGCTTCAAGCGCGCGCTCGCGATGATCTGGCTGGTCAAGCGGCGCGTTCCAGAAGGCTAGCACGGCATCGCCCATGAACTTATCGATGGTCCCGTCGCGCTTGAGTATCTCATCGGTCGCAAGGCCGAGGAAGTGGTTGACCACCTTTCCGATTTCTTGGGCATCGAGTTGTTCGCTCATCGCCGTGAAGCCGCGTATGTCACTCAGCAGGATTGTGATCTCGCGCTTCTCTCCAGACAGGATCGCTTCGGTATCCGAATTTGCCAGGCGCTGCACCACAGAGGGCGACAGATATTGGGAAAACTGCCGCGCCAGGGTGGATCGGCGCTGCTCGCTGCGCCTGTAAAGGGCATAGCCTTCGAAGCCAGCTACGAGGATCGTCGCAAGCGCCGGCTGCAGTGGGTCATAGAGCGCACCCTGCAGGCTGTATTCGAGAGCGCCAAACACGAAGGGCGTGGCAGCCAGGAGCGCCAGAGCGAATGCGCCAATCACGACCCGCTCGGCGAGCACTCCAGAAAGCCCGATGAAAACGATGCCACTGAGGACCAACCACAGCCGCTCCAGCGTCCGCGCTTGCGTTGGCTCTACAAGATAGCTCGCGGCAAGCATCTGGCCGATTGCATCAGCGTGGATGTCCACGCCTGGTCGCGCCGGACGCGCCGGGGTGGACAGATACTGCGTCAATCCCACGGCTGACAGATCAACAATGGCGATCGCGTTCCGCAGCAGCGGATCGCCGCGACCCGAAAGGATATTACTGGCAGATATGCGCGGCGTATTGGCGTCGGTTTCCCAGAGGCGGATGCTGCCCTGCGGCTCAAGTGGCACAATGGTCCCGGCCATCCTGAGCGCGTCAAACCCGGCGACATTCATCCGAGCTACGTAGCCGTTCTCTCCGGCGTAGAGGCGCAGGAGTTCGAGCGCGAACGACGGCCAGAGCTGCACGCCTTGAGCCGTATTTCGGAGCCAGAGCAGCGGCACATGGCGTAGTACGCCGTCGGGATCGGGCAAAGTGCGAATTACGCCGAGGCCTGCAGCGGCGCTCGAGAAATCAGGAAGGGAGCCTGTCAGACCGGTGAAGCCAGGAAGCGTCTCGGGTACCTGCCCGACGATCGACCAGCCGGCTTTGGGCTCTGCTTCTGAAACCGTCACCTCGTTGCCCAGGCTGACGGCGAGCGCCGTTCGATTTTTCGCCAGTGCGCTGGCGAGGCGCTTGTCTCCAGCGATGCCATCAGGAGAGATATCTGCCTCGGGCAGCACCAGCGCAAGCCCGATCACCGCGGCACCGGACTCGGCGACACCATCGACCAGATCGGCCAAAAGGCCACGGTTCCAAGGCCATCGCCCATATGCCTTAAGGCTCGAGTCGTCTATCGAGACAATGACAACAGGATTGCTCGTCGCCTGGCGCGGGGCGAGGGACTGGTAGAGGTCGTACGTGCGCTCGCGCAGGCGCGACAGCGGCCCGTCGAAAGCAAAATGGCAAGCGAGCAGCAAGAGTACGACCGCAAGACCAGGTATTTTCCGCCTGGCAGCCCGCCGCCAATCAAGCGAGGGGCTCATGCCGCTCGGCCAGCCTTACCGGCAGTCGGGAAAGCAGTCATCATCCTCATCATCCACCCCGCTGCCTGCAGGGGGCGTTGGGCTGTCAGGGAACTCCATGGCCACGCCGGGCAATGCGCCGTCGGTGGACTTGCAGGCTTTGAGCGAATTGCCGAGTGCTGACGCACAAATCGCGCTTACGTTCAGCCCCGGACCCGGTTCGCCTGGCAGGCCGATGCCGGCTATTCGATCGATGCTGTCCAAAATCGGGAACGCGTCGATACCGCCGTAGCCGGTCAGCAGTTTGTCATTGTCCGACGTGCAGGCGTGGCCCGGGTTTGTGATCACGAGCTTGCGACCATTCATCATGCAGGTCATGCGGCCGGCGCGCAGTATGCCGACGGTCTGACCAGCAATCACAAGCACCTCAATGATGCCACCTCTGGCTCCGAGCACCATGTGTGGCGTCGCAACTTGCATGTCGCCGCCTTTCGAAACCTGGCCGCCGTAGAAACGGGCCAGGCCGCTGTTCATCCTGATGTCGATCTTTCCTGATCGGGACCCCGGATTGTAGACGAATTCATCGATCGTCAGGCTGGTGTTCGGACCAATCTTGGCGCTCGACTCGTCCCGGAACACGAGCATTCCGAGACCGGTGATATTGCTGCGCAGCTGGTCGCCGAGTTCGACGCCAGCGCCGACGTTCATCGCCTCGCCGTGATTGCGGATGATGTTGGTCTGGTAGGCCGTCATGGACCCAACCGTTTCAGCGCCAGATGGTGCCGCAAAGGCAAGGCAGGCGATACAAGTGGCTATCTGACGATACAGGGTCCTCATCGCGGCCTCTTTCAGTTGAGTGTCAACGTGTAGCTCACGAGCAATTCGAATGAATCTCGGTCGCCGCTGGCGATCTCGAAGTCGGTTTCGCGATAGGCGAGATCGACACTGACCTTCTGCCATTCAGTGAGCTGAAAATCGCTTTCCGAGGCAATGCGCCAGAAGTCGCTCTGGATGTTCGTGCCGATGCCGACGGACAAGTCGGGAGTGTCGCTGTGGCCGGCCGAGACGGCGACCTGGTGAGACCATGCGAAAAGGTCCGGTACTTCCATCACCACGCCGCCGTAGCGGACCTCTCCCATGTAGCTGCGGCCGATTTCGCCAGCTCCGGAGGCGAAGTCTGTCGAGCCGACTAGGCGCAGTCCGAGCGCCTGGCCATTGCGGAAGCGGTAGCTGCCGCCTGCCTCATAGAAGACCCTGCTATCGGCGAAGATGCCATTCGAGCTGCTTAGATCGATGTAGCCGGCACCTGCAAAAAGCGTCGTCTCGACGGTGGGGCGCACGAGGAAGCGCCCACTTAGACCGACGCCGGTCTCGCGAACGTCGCTGTCGAAGCGATCTGTGACGGCGAACGCGGAAAGTAGCAGCCGTAGCGAATCGATCCCGCTGTTGGGCAGTCCCTTGTCCAAGGTAATGGCGGCGTTCCCGTGGATAAAAGTCTCCTCGGCATCGGGAACCGACAGGTCTTTGGTGAAAAAGCGCTCTGTCGCTGCCAGCGAGCCCGAGAGGACAAGTGCATCAGCACTTGGCGTCCCGAGATCCCATCGGATAAAGCCTTCCGCCCGCCCATAGGGCGAGACCAAGGTGCGGTCGTCTTCGGCCCCGCCCGGCTCAAAATCGGTGGATGCGCTGAACATGCCGCCAGTCAGAGCGATTTCCCAAGTGACACCACGTAACGCGCGCTCGATGCGGGCGAGCAGGCGAACGGCTTCCTGCTGCTCATCCGCGGACAGGTCCCCGACCTCGAGACCGTACTGCGCCTGCCGCCGGGCCAATTCATAGGAGCCGACATGATAATACAACCGGCTGGCCGAGAGCCGGGCGCGCGCATCGCGAGGATGTTTGATGAGATACTGCTCGATCGACGAGATCGCCTGATCGTACTGCCCTGCGTTGACGGCAACTGTGACGAATTGAGCTAGCGCTCCGTTGTCGGTCGGATTGGCAATGCGGGCCGAAAACGCATCGTCATAGGCCGGATAGAGACCTTGTGCGCCGGCCGGCAATATGCCGGTACAAAGCAGCGCCGCGGCGAAGCCGAGGATCATTGAAAACGAGGAATGCATGCCGAGAACCCACCCCAACCCGACTAGTGCAGCGGATCTAGCACGCCTGCACGAAAAAAAGCGACAGAACTGTCAGGAAACCTCCGAGTCTTCAGCAGCTGTTGCAGCTGCGCAACAAATTATCGCATTCATTCGCATTTCGCCTACGCTGGTTGGTCAAACATCTTCTCAGCGTTGCTTGGCTTCCAGCAAGTATTCGCTACAAACGGCAACTAATTCAAATCATAATCAGCGGTGGATTGCGCAGCCGACAAGATCAATATTGTTTGCGCGATTCTCCACGTATCTGGTCGCCGCACGACGCATCAGGGTCATATGGAGCTCATCCGAAGGTCTTCCGCCGCGTTGCGCAAGCGCTCGGAGAGCTGGCGGGCGATGCTTCTCAGGACGGCCTGCGCGATGTGCGGCTTAGCCTTTGTTATCTTGTTGAACGCCGACGAGGTCACTTCATAGGCAACAACGTCCTCGTCCGCGATCACGTCCGTCGAGCGTGCCTACAGCACGAGCATGGTGGCCAGTCCCAGCATCAGGCCCATGCCTACAATATCGGTCACCGTCGTGAGGAAGATCGCGGAAGCCACGGCCGGATCGGCGCCGACCCGCCGCAGGCCCAACGGGATCAGCACGCCGGAGATCCCGGACATGAGGCACGATCCGGACATGGCGAGCAGGATCACAAGCGCCAGCATGGGCGCCTGGGATGCCGACTCCGGCTGCCGTGAAGCGTAGAACCACATGGCCGCAGCCGCCACCAGACCGACGAGCAAGCCGTTGGCGATCCCGAGCGCTCCCTCCCTCAGCACCAAGTGCAGCTTCGGTCGTTTGTCCACATCCCCTAAGGCGAGGCCACGCAGCGTAATAGCCAGCGCCTGACAGCCGGTGTTTCCGCTCTGTCCGGCCAACACCGGGAGGAACGCCGCCAACGCGACGATCTTCTCGATCGTGCCTGTGAACGAGCCGACCACGAAAGCGGCTATGAAGGCCGTCAGCAGGTTGAGCTGCAGCCACGGATGACGTTTCAAGAAGGCTGAAAACAGCGGAGTGAAAGAACGCTCCTCCTTCTGCACACCCACCATCTGGCCAGGCTGGGCAGAAATCTCGATGATTTGCTGCTCGAACAGCCGCCAGCCGCGAACCTGCCCGAGCAGCCGGTTCTCCGCGTCCACCACGGGATAGACAGGGTAGTGACGGCGTACCGCCGCCTTGCAGGCTTCGCTCAAAGGCATATCGACGTGAAGGGCGAACGGACTTGCCAGCATAATCTGATCCACCGTCGCGTCGGCCTCGCTCAGCATCAGATCGCGCAAGACCACTAGGCCAACCAGTCTATCGCCCTCGTCCGTGATGTAGAGGTAAGTCAACTCGCTCGGCACCTGCGCGCGCCTGACGGCCTCGACCGCGGCGGCTACCGTCGTCCCGACAGCAACGCTGGCGGGGATCGGATCCATCAGCTCAACGATGGCCTCGGGGATCGCGAGATCCTTGCCGTCGGTATGAGATTTGATGGGCCTCCTTTGCGAGGGAAAATGCTCCGCCACCTTCCGGGCGTGCCTATCCGGTAACAACTTTAGTGCGTCGCGGATGAACTCGGGAGACTCTCGGGCTAGCAATTCAGCCGCGTCGTCAGGGGCTCGAGCACGCAGCGTGCGCACCAACTTCTGAATGTCGTTCTCTTCCCTCATCTGTTCCCCCAACCTCTAATGTTGCGCCTCTGAGCTTATAGACCGGACCGTTTCGCTCTGCCCAGGCGCACGGTAGCCCAAGCGCCTCGATCCGGAATCTTCGCCTTCTCAGGGCGCCAAGTAGACCGACCCAGACAAATCTGAGCCATTGCGTGGGTGCATACAGGCGGGCTGTAACGCCAGCGTGTCGCCAAGAGAATTGACGTGTTGCCGAACTTCACCGTCGATTCCTGGCTCTGCGAGCACGTCGCAACCGATCAACGAAGTAAGGTCGGCAATGGGCAGTCGTGGCCCTGCTCATTGGGGTGCGCTCAGCCCAACAGTTCGCCATGTGAACGGTCGCGATTCAACCTGGGAAGATGGTGAAACCGCCATCGACGCGAATGACCTGCCCGTTGATGAAGCGCGCACGCGGACCGGCGAGGAAGGCCACCGCCTCAGCGATCTCTTCAGGCTCGGCATAGCGGTTCAGCGATTTCTTGCTCGAATCCATGCGCTCCGGATCGACGACGCGGCTCGCCTGGAACCGTGCCGTCTTGGTGGCGCCGGGGCTCACCGCATTGATGCGCACGCCATCGTCGATCAGTTCCTTGGCGAGGCAACGGGTATAATGGACGACGGCCGCCTTGAGCGTGGAGTAGACCACCTCCGGCGAGCATCCGATATGCGCTGCCGCCGAGGCAATGTTGATCACCGAGCCTGAGCCGCGTTTGACCATGGGCGGAATGAACGCCTGGCAGACCAGCATCGTGCCGATGAGATTGTTCTCGGTCAGCACCTTAATGTCTTCATAGTCGATGTCGAGCGCGTTGTTGGGACTGGGCTTTACCCCCTTGGCGCCGATGTCGCCGCCGGCGCAGTTGACCAGAACGTGCACATCGCCGAGCTCCGCTTCGATCTTCCTCTTCATTTCGGCAACGGCTTGCCTGTCACCGATGTTGCCCGTAACCGCGGTTACCCGTGTCCCATGCTTTTCCAAACCCCTGGCGGATTGGCCGAGGTCTGCGAATTCGCCATATTGCGACGGCCGGGTCCAATCGAGATCGTGGATCGCGACGTTTGCGCCGAGTTCGGCCATGCGGTCGGCCATGACGCGACCAAGGCCGCGTCCCGAGCCGGTCACGAAGGCGGTCAGGCCGCTGAGTTCTCGGGCAGTCATGCTGATTTCTCCATTGCAATGAAATCGAACTTCTTCATGTTGGCGGCGCTGCGCCGGATCATGTCGAGCTCATACGAAACCAGCGCGCCGTCATCGTCGCGCTCCCATGGCGTCCGGTAGTCGACGTCGTCCGCAAGGCGGTTTACGCGCGCCGCACTCAGGCAGGCGGCGAACTCGCGCGCGGATTTCGGTGCATACTCGTTCCACCAGTCGTCGGTGAGACAGCGAACGTGACGGGCTTCCAGCGCGCCTGGCTCGAGCACCGCCGTCAGCGTGTCGTGGTGCTCGGCGAGGATGGCTGCCAGTTCGGCGAAAGGCACGGCGCCGTCTCCGATCGCGCAGCGGACCAGACGGTAGCCTTCATCGGTGAACTGCACGCGATAATCCTTGAGGTGAACGTGGCGGACGTGCGGTGCGATGCGCCGCGTGAAGGCAAGCGGTGCCTCGCCGACAGGGAAGGTGTTGCCCGTATCATAGGTGATGCCGACACCGGGGCCGCCGAGCTCGCAGAACGCGACCAGTTCGTCGCTGCCGAAATCCTGATGGTTCTCGATGCCGAGCATCCGGCCCTCAGCCGCCGCACGCGGCCCCCATTCCGTCAACGCAGCGCGGATCGTCGCATTGAACTCGCTCCATTTCGGGCCCCACAGGTTGCGGTCGCCGCACAGGACGGGGGTCAGTGCGATACGGATCGTTGTCGCCTCGAGCAGGCGCGCCGCCCGAAACGCGCTGTCCAACGGACCGGCCACCAGAAGTCCGCCACTGACCACCGGGACGATGTCGAGCGCGGCCAGACGCCTGCGCAGCTCGACGATTTCGGCGTCCGGTAAGTCGGTCAGCCATGGTTCATAGATCTCGAGCGTGCGTGCGCCCAGTTCCTGCGCAAGCGCCACGAAGCCTTCCAGCCCCGTCCCGTCCGGATTGTGCCGCGGCGTACCGCGCCCCTGCAGGCCGAGAGTGTAGGTCAGTCCGTATGGGTTGAGGCCGAGACGAAGCATCAGTTTGGCAGTTCCGTTGAATGATTTTGAAGCGATCATCAGCGCAGGCCGGCATCGACGGCGATGGACTGCTTGGTGATCATGCGGCTGTCATCGGCGGCAAGGAAGAGCACGGTCCGCGCAATCTCTTCGCCCAGCAGGACGCGGCGGATCAATTGCCGCTGCACCGTCTGATCGATCGCATCCTGGGTCCTGAACCACAACTGGCGCTGCCGCTCGGTGATGACGGCGCCGGGTTCGACTGCATTGACGCGGATGTTGTCGGATCCGAACGACCGCGCCAATGCGCGCGTCAGCGCCACCACAGCCCCCTTGGCGGTGGCATAGGCCACCATCTGGTCCGCGCCGAAACGCCAGGCGATGGAAGAGAAGTTTATGATCGAGCCGAAGCCGAGTTCTTTCATATGCGGATGCACCGCCTGCGCGGCGAAGAAGTGATGCCGGAGATTGACGTCGAAGCTGCGGTCCCAATATTCTGACGTCACCGCGTCAACGGGTTGACGCTGATCATCGGCAGCGTTGTTTACCAGAACGGCGACCGGACCGAGCTTAGCGCGCACGTCTTCTACCGAAGCCTGCAGCGCATCAACGTCGGTCACATCGCAATGGAGGTACAGGGGAGTTCGCCCGCCGGCACCGCTGAGTTCACGGACCAGCGCCTCTGCGGGCCCATCCTGCACATCGAGAAAACATACGCGGGCGCCATTCGAAGCAAAGGCGCGGACCATATCGGCGCCGATCCCGGAGGCGCCGCCGGAGATCAGCACGACTCGATCGGTCAAGCTCGGGTAAGTCGCGAATTGCATGGACATCAGATCACAGAAGCGCCCTGGTTGCTGGATCGAACAAACAGGCGCGCGACATGTCGATGCCGAGCGTTATCGTCTCGCCCATGACGGGAGCGTCATCCGGCTCGAATCGGCCGGTGATCTCCAGGTCGCCCAGCCTGAGGACGGCAAGCGTCTCGGCGCCGGTCGGCTCGACCAGTTCGACCGGCGCCTGCATGGACTCGACAGCAGGTTTGCGCGACTTCAGGTCCGCCGTGAAACGGTAGATATGTTCGGGCCGAACACCGAGCACCACATCCTTTGGCGCACCGACAGGCAGCGGCGCGGCAAGGGCAAGAGTAGCGTCGCCGCCGTCAGCGGCGCGCACTGCGATGCTGGTTGAGCCGGTAAGCCGGGCGGGGATGAAATTCATCGCCGGCGATCCCATGAAACCGGCCACGAACACGTTGGTCGGCCGGTCATAGATCCGCTTCGGCGTGTCGAACTGCTGCACCGAGCCCTGGTTCATCACCGCAATGCGGGACGCGAGCGTCATCGCCTCGACCTGATCGTGAGTGACGTACACCGTCGTCTTGCCGACGCGATGGTGAAGCTTCTTGATTTCGGTGCGCATGTCGACGCGCAGCTTGGCGTCGAGATTGGACAGCGGCTCGTCGAACAAAAACAGTTTTGGGTCGCGTACCAGGGCGCGTCCCATCGCAACGCGCTGCCGCTGGCCACCCGACAATTGCCCGGGCTTGCGGTTGAGCAGCTGCTCGATCTGCAGGAGTGCGGCAACCCGCTTTACGGCTTCCGCCTGCTCGGCTTTGGGCACGCCCCGGCTCTCCATGCCGAAGGTGATGTTCTGGCGCACCGTCATGGTCGGATAGAGGGCGTAGGACTGGAACACCATCGCTATGTCGCGGTCCTTGGGCTGCACGGAGTTCACCAGCCGGTCGCCGATCCAGATCTCGCCCGAGGTGACGGTCTCCAGGCCGGCGATCATGGCGAGCAAGGTTGATTTGCCGCAGCCCGACGGGCCGACGAGGGCGACGAACTCCCCGGTTCGCGCCTCGAGATTGATGCCGGCCAGAATCTCGAGCCCGCCATAGCTCTTGTGAAGGTCGCGGATCATCAGCGCGGACATGGGCGATGCCTCATTTGATGGCGCCCTGTGTCAGGCCGCGCACGAAGTATTTTCCACCGAACAGGTAGATCAGCAGCGGCGGCAGCGCGCCGATCAGCACGGCTGCGCTCATCACATCGTAAGCACGGGCGGTCGTGCCGCCGGCAGTGAGCGCGACCAATGCCGCCGTAATCGGCTGCTGCTGGCCGGAGGTGAAGACGACGCCGAACAGATATTCGTTCCAGATGCCGGTGAATTGCCAGATGACGGTGACGATCAAAATCGGCGGCGACAGCGGCAGGATGATCTTGCGAAAAATCCGCCAGAAGCCGGCGCCGTCGATGCGTGCCGCCTTGATAAGATCGTCGGGTATGCTGACGTAGAAGTTGCGGCAGAACAGGGTGGTGAACGAAATGCCCTGGACGACATGAATCAAGACCAGCCCGTAGGTCGAATTGGTCAGGCCGAGCTTGCCGAGCAGGAACGCCCACGGCATCAGCGAGATCTGGCCGGGCATGAAGACGCCGAGCAGCATCAGGTTGAACAGAATTTCCGAGCCCTTGAAACGCCATTTCGACAGCACATAGCCGTTCATGGCGCCGAGGAGCGTGGAAATGAGCGTTGCGGGGATCGTCATCCAGAGCGAATTGAAGAAATTGCGCTTCATGCCTTCGCAGGTGCCGCTGACGCAATAAGTACCCCAAGCCTGCACCCACGCGTCGAGGCGGAAGCTGCGCGGCAGCGAGATGAGGCCGTTGCGGGCAATGTCGGACTGCTCCCGCAACGAGTTGAAGACGACGACCAGCAGCGGTGCAAGGTAGATGATCGCGAAAAGCGTCAGCACCGCATAGACAAGGAAGCGGTTCCAGAAATATCGCCGCGTAGCCGCGGCCGCTTCGGGATCATGCCGGGCGTTGGTGACAATTTCAGCCATTGCGGCCCTCCGCCCGCCTGCGCCAAACGATCCACAAGGAATAGGGCACCAGCACTACCGCGAGGGCCGCGAGCATCATCATCGCCGCGGCGGCACCCTCGCCGATCTGCCCGCGCTGGAACATCAGGTCATAGACATAGATCGCTGGGAAGGTGGTCGACACACCTGGCCCACCCCGCGTCAACGCCGCCACCAGGTCGAAGGTCTTGATGGCGAACTGGATCTGAATGACCGCCACCGCCAGAAAAATCGGGGCGATCGTCGGCAGGATGACCTTCCGATAGGTGCGGGAAACCGACGCACCGTCGATCTGCGCTGCTTTGATGAGATCCGGATCGACCGACCGCAGGCCAGCCAGGAAAAGCGCCATTGCGAAGCCGGACGACTGCCAGATACCGGTTATGATCACCGCATAGATTGCGGTGTTGCGGTTGGCCGTCAGGGCGAAGCTGAAGTCGGTCCAGCCGAGCCCCCGCACGAAGGCCTGGATGCCGTCGACGGGATTATAGAGCCAACTCCACACCGTGCCGGTGACGATGAAGGAGACTGCCAGCGGATAGAGGAAGATCGTGCGCCAGACCGCCTCGCCGCGAACGCGCTGGTCGATCAGGATCGCCAGAAGCAGTCCGATGGCCATCGAGCCGACGATATAGAAGCCGCTGAACAGAAAGAGGTTGGTGTAGGCGATGTTCCAGCGCCGGTTCGCCCAGAGCGAAGCGTAATTGTCCAGACCGACTAACCCATAGGTCGGCATCAGCGACGAACTGGAGAGCGAGAGATAGAGCGTCCAGAGCGTGAAGACGAAGACGTAGATGAAACTCGCCGCAAGCGACGGCGCCAGCACCAGAATGGGCACCATCGTGCCCAGGCGCTGCCGCCACGGGGTTGCGGTAGCCGCAACCGGTACGGTCAGGTCACGCGTTGACATCTTCTGCTCCGGCGAAGTCGGGGCCGGGCGACGCGCGACAAGCCATCATCGGCAGCGTCTTCACATCTGCGCTTCGGCCGCATCGGCCATCGCGCTGGCTGCGTCCTGCGCGGTCATGTCCGGCGTCGCCACGAATTCG
Source organism: Mesorhizobium sp. WSM4806 (assembly GCF_055811635.1). Lineage (NCBI taxonomy): Bacteria > Pseudomonadati > Pseudomonadota > Alphaproteobacteria > Hyphomicrobiales > Phyllobacteriaceae > Mesorhizobium > Mesorhizobium sp. WSM4806. Next base: position 212,436 of record NZ_JBVVQZ010000006.1, read on the forward strand.
GTGACGGTATCCATGATCGCGCCGCGCACCTTCTGCGGGATCGTCATGTTGTGCGCCATCGAACGGACAAGCGTGCCGCCATCGATCGACGCCTGCAGGTCCTTCTGGGAAAGCTGCTGGCAGGGATTGAAGCCGTTCGAAAGATCGACGTCGAGACGGGCCGGGATCGAGCCCTTGGTCTGATTGAAAATCGTCTGGAACTCGGGCGACAGGATGGTGCTGGCGAGCAGTTTCTGGCCCTCGACGTAATCCGGATCCTTCTGCTGGAAGAACACCACCGAGTCGGAATTCAGGATGAAGCCCGGCTTGCCCCAGTCAGTCGGCGCCTGGGCGCAGACATAGTCGGTGCCCTGCTTGAAGCCGCCGGCCGTGAGCAGGCCGAGCGTCCAGTCGCCCATGATGTGGAAGGCGGCCTCGCCGCGGCCGACCAGATGCGACATGCTATCCCAGTCGCGGCCGTTCATGCCGGGGTCCATATATTTGGTCGTCATTGTGCGGAACTGTTCGAAGGCCTTGACCATGCCGTCGCTGCGCATCGCCTCGACGTCACCCTCGACGAAGGCCTTCTTGAAGAGATCGAGATCCATTCCGTAGACCACCACCTCGAAGACCGTCGAATCGGTCCAGTCGGCGGTCGAGTGCGAGATGCAGATTTTGCCCGATGCCACGACCTTGTCGCAGGCGGCGTTGAAGTCCGCCCAGGTCTTCGGCACCTCGGCGACGCCTGCTTCCTGCATGACCTTCGGCGATGCCCACAGCCAGTTGATGCGATGGATGTTCATCGGCGCCGCCACCCAACTGCCGGTCGGCTTCATCACCGGCAGCAATTCGGGAGCGACGACCTTCTCCCAATTTTCCGTCGTCGCCAGTTCGTCGAGATTGGCTGTCATGCCGGTCTCGTTCCATTCGGCGATCTCGGGTCCCTTGAGCTGCACCGCCGGCGGTGCATTGCCGGCGATCACGTCGGCGCGCAGTTTCGCCAGCGTGTTGGCCGTGTGGCCCGCGATGGAGGTCTGCTGCCAGGTGCCACCCTTGGCGGTGAACATCTCGCCGAGCTTGGCAATGGCTTGGGCGTCCGATCCGGTCGCCCATTGATGCAACAGGTTGGTCTTGGGCTCTGCGAACGCGGCTCCCGCAACAAGGGTGTACGCCGTAGCGGCCGCAACGGCCGTCCTCAGGTATTCCATCGTTTCACTCCCATGTGATGTACGGTTCGTATCGACCGCTTGTGACGCAATTGGAGTTCGTCGCAGAGGGAGATGCAGCATCTCCGTTCTTTCCAAGATGACATATTTGAGCTATCAGTCAACGTCCTTTGTGCTCACCATGAACAAACCTTCGCTTAGAAATTGGCTGATCGACAAGCCCTCCGCATCACCGGAGAGCCTGATCGTGCGATGCCTGCGTGAGCGCGGCGTGCTTTCTGCCTCGCAAATCGCGCACATCACCGGTTTGGCGCGGTCGACAGTTTCAACCGCGCTCAATGGCTTGAGAAAGTCCGGGATGGTGATTGAATCCTCGGCCCACCATGACGGCGCCAGGGGCATTGGCAGGCCTGCCGCGACCTTGACGCTCAATCCCGCTGCGGGCACCTGCGTCGGCATTCACCTAGGCCTCGATGAGATGCGTTGCCTCATCGCCGACGTCTCGCATTCTGTCATTGCCGAACAAACTATCGCCATGGGCCTGGACTACCAGCCACAACAGGCGGCCGAGCTCGCCAAGTCAGCAATTGCCCAATGCTACGAAGAGAACGGTCTGCCGATGGCGGGGCTCCTTGGGGTTGGGGTTTCCGTCTCGGGCCCTGTCAGCCGCGAAGGCGTGGTGCAGCGTGCGAGTATTGTTTTGACCTGGGCTGGGGTCAACATCCGCGATGTGTTCGGGCCGGTTCTCGAACAGCCGATTTTCGCCGACAACGAGAGCAACTGCTCGGCCATTGCCGAGCTGATGTGGGGCGCGGCCGTTGGCCAAGACGATTTCGTGCTGTTCAAGATCGATCTCGGCGTCGGCGGGGCCATAGTCCAGCATGGCCGGCTGGTCACGGGCATCGCCGGCGGCGCCGGCGAATTCGGGCATATCAGCATCGATCCAGGCGGTGATCTTTGCCGGTGCGGCAATCGCGGATGCCTGGAGCTTTATGCGAGTTTTGCCCGGCCGCTCGAGCAGATTTCGCGCATCGTGCGGCGGCCGGTGACGATGGACGAGGTGATCATGATGGCTGAACAGGGCGACGTCGGGGCGCTGCGGATGATCGAGGACACCGCGGACTTCGCCGGTCGTGGCCTTGGTCTGATCGGCTCGGTGATCAATCCGCCGCTCATCATCATCGGTGGCCGCATGGCTTTGGCAGGCGATATTCTCCTGGCACCGCTGATCGCGTCATATGAACGCCACACGCTCATCAAGTCCCGCGATATCGCGCCAGCCCTGCGCACGCGGATAATCGTTGGCAAGCACACGCAGAACGATGCCTTGCTCGGCGCAGTTGGCCTGGTGCTGCGCCACAACAGCCGGCTGCAATGAGCCAGCTTTGCGCCGAGCGGCGCTTTGACATCTACCGCCCCGTACGTACTTAGAAAGGTGTATGAACCGGCGCGAACCGACCGCCATGCAAGGAAGACGGAGACCTAAAGCTCGCCAGGCGGTCTTGACGGGGCGCAAGGACAAAGCGAAAACGCTCGGAGTGAGTCCGGGAGGCGGCGATTGCCTGTGCATATTGCGAATGACCCGGCGGATCTATTCCGTCACGTGAGCGCCGAGAAGGCCGTATTTTACCGCTGCATCATGGACGTATTCTCGGCGGCGAAGCGGCAATACCGTCTGCAGCTGCGGCCAGACGAAGTGCTTACCGAAGCCCGATGGCCGGCCAAGCCGCCGCGCATAGAGGACGTGAATACGGCGCTCACTCAGCTCACGGAATGGGGCAATCTCGAATCGCATCCCGACACCGCGCGGGTTTCAAGCCTTAGCGACTTCTACCGTGCACGCTTCCTCTACCGGCTCTCGCAGGGCGGCGAGGCAGTGGAATCAGCCTTGGCGACATTCGTGCAGACCTTGCAGCGCCGTGCCGAGCTGCAAACCGTGGCGCTCGAGGACATAGCGAGCCGACTGCAGGCACTGCAGGCGCTGGCGCAAGCAACCCACCCGACGTGGCCAAGATCCACGAAACACTGCGGGATCTGGTGCGTGTCTTCGAAAGTTTGGCCGAGAACGCGCAGGCGTTCATGGCCGGCGTCGCTCGCAGCATCGAGCTGCAGCAAGCTGAAGCTGGGGCGGTCGCAAACTACAAGAAGCGGCTGATCGATTATCTCGAACGCTTCATGGGCGATCTGGTACGCCGTTCCGACACCATCGCACGCCTCATTTTGGCGTTAGAGCCTGAGGTTGAGGCGCTGCTTGGACAGGTGGCCGAGCGCGAATCGCGGGACACGGCTCCAGGCGGCGCGCACGATCAGGCCGAGGCGAGGAAAGCCTACCTGCAAGCATGGCGAGAACGCTGGAAGGGTCTGCGCGGCTGGTTCCTCAGCACCGGCCATGAGCCGCCGCAAGCCGAACTGTTGCGGGCGCGGGCACGGTCGGCCATCCCGCAGCTTCTGGCCGCTATCGCCGCGCTGAATGAGCGCCGCAGCGGCCGCAGCGATCGCTCTGCCGACTTCCGCCTGCTCGCCGGCTGGTTTGCCGCTTGCGCAGACGACGGCGAGGCGCACCGGCTTGCGCGGGCTGCCTTCGCTCTCAATCCGGCGCGGCATTTCTCGCTCAACGCCAGTGTGGACGCCGAGCTGCCGGCCAGCACCTCCTGGGCCGACGCCCCGCCGCTCAAGATTCACCCGCGTTTGCGCGAATATGGCGAAGCTACCCCGCGCGGACCGCTGCCGCGCGTGCGCGACCGCGCCGAGGAGCGTGCGTTCCTGGCGCTTCAGCTCGCGGAGGAATCACAGCAGGTCGAAGCGGCGCGCAAGCGTCTCGCCACCAGCCGACCGGCGCGGCTTTCGGATCTCGGGGAACTCGACAAGCACGCCTTCGGCCTCTTCCTGGGCCTGCTCGGGGAGACACTGGCCGAGCAAGCCGGGCCGGAGACGGCGGTGCAACGCCAGACCAGCGACGGCTTGCTGCACATCCACCTGAAGCCGCTTGCCGCCGACAGCCGCGCCACGATCGACACGCCACATGGCGTCTTTGCCGGGCGCGACCATCTGATCACCATCACCCCCTTGCAGGACGGCCGATGAAGGCGGCGAACGGTTCCAACGACGATCGTGGCATCGGCCTGCTGCAGCAGCGCTTCCAGCGCGAGGAGTTTCGCGCCTGCGTGCGCGCGCTTTTGATGACGCCGCTGATCGGCCCGGGGCACGAGGATTTCGCCGCCATACGCCGCCAGGCCGAAGCATTGCGCGAATGGTTTTCTCGCGAGACCGGCTGGATACTGCAAGTCGAGCGCGAGGGCGCGCGCCTCTACAAGCGGCCCGGAAACCTGACCGACACCACGCGTGGCATTGCCGGCTACGATCGCCGGCGCTACGTGCTGCTTTGCCTCGCCTGCGCGGTGCTCGAACGCGCCGACCCGCAGATCACTTTGCGCCTGCTCGGCGAGAGGCTGCTGGAGCTCGCCGCCGAGCCGACGCTCGACTTCAGCTTCGCCCTCGAGGCGCAACACGAGCGGCGCGAACTCGTTTCGGTGTGCCGCACATTGCTGATCCTCGGGGTGCTGCACCGCGTGGCCGGCGACGAGGAAACGTTCGTGCAGGCCGGAGGAGATCAGGCGGATGCGCTCTACGACGTGCAGCGCCGCATGCTGTCCGGCATGCTGGCGGCGGTGCGTGGCCCCTCCACCTGGACTCCGGAAGAGGCGCCGGCAACGCTCGAAGAGCGGCTGTGCGCGCTGGTCGGAGAACATGTGGCGGACAGCGAGGAAGGCCGGCGCACGGCGCTGCGCCACCAACTCGCACGCCGACTCCTCGACGATCCGGTCGTCTATGTCGAGACGTTGGACCCGGAAGCTCGTGCGTATTTCTTCAACCAGCGCGGAACGATGGCTGCGCGCCTCTGCGACGCCGCCGGCCTGGTGGCGGAACAGCGCGCGGAAGGGCTGGCGCTGGTCGACGAAGCCGGTCTGCTGACCGACCTGGCGGTGCCGGCCGAAGGCACCGACGCCCATGTAACACTGCTCGTCGCCGAATATCTGGGCGCCGGGCAAAGGCAGCGGCGAGCCGGTGGCGGCGACATGGCGCAGGCCTCCGGCCGGGATATCCACGAGCATGACATTGCCGGCTTCCTGCACGAGGCCAAGGCGCAGTACGGCCGTTACTGGCGTAAATCGGCACGCGAACCAGGCGCCGAACGCGAGCTCGCCGCCATTGCGATCGAAAGATTGGAAAAACTGCAGCTGGCGGTGCGGGAAGCCGGCGTCGTCCGCCCGCTGCCGGCGCTCGCGCGCTTCGCGTTGGGCGACGCCGAAATTCGCGAAACGCGCAACGCGCCGGCTGCGGATTTCGGCTTTCGGTTCGAACCGACATGAACGACCGCCTGGACCTGCTCGGCCTGACGCCGGAAAAACCGGCTTTGCCGATGCCCACAAGGCAGCGCTGGCAGCCTCTGCGCCTGGGCCTGGTGGAGCTCTTTCACTACGACAGCGAGGAATTCTGGTTCCGCAACGGCCATCTGTTGCTGCGCGGCAATAATGGCACGGGCAAGTCCAAGGTTTTGTCGCTCACGCTGCCGCTGCTGCTCGACGCGCAGCTCAAGTCTTCGCGCGTCGAGCCTGATGGCGACAGCGGCAAGAAGATGGCATGGAACCTGCTGATGAACAGCCACGACCGGCGCATCGGCTATGCGTGGATCGAGTTCGGTCGCGTTGCCGAAGACGGCACGCCACGTTTTCTTTCGCTCGGCGCCGGCCTTTTTGCGACAGCAGCTCGTCCGCAGGTCGACAGCTGGTTCTTCCTGCTGGAAGACACCGACGACGCGCCGCGTATCAACCGCGATCTGCGGTTGATCAGTCCGCAGCAGGTAGTGCTGACCAAGGAGCGCCTGCGCGACGCGCTCGATGGCCGTGGCCAGGTGTTCGACACCGCGGCCGGCTACCGTCGCGCCGTCGACGAGCGCCTGTTCCATCTGGGCACCAAGCGCTACGACGCGTTGATGGACACACTGATCCAGCTTCGCCAGCCGCAGCTTTCCAGAAAGCCGGACGAAACCGCGCTTTCGAATGCGCTGACCGAGGCCCTGCCGCCGCTGGCGCCGGAACTGCTCGGCGACGTTGCTGAAGCGCTCGGGCAGTTGGAGGAAGACCGCCGCCAGCTCGACGAATATCAAGCCTTGGCCAAGGCCGTCAGCCGATTCGAGGAGCGTTATCGCGTCTACGCCGGTACGCTGACCCGCCGGCAGGCACGCTTGTTGCGCCAGGCCCAGACGGAGTTCGACAATGCCAGCCGAGCACGAGGTGAGGCCCAGGCTCGCTTCGACGAAGCGCAAAGCCAGGAAGCGCTGGAGCGGACCGCTCATGATAGCGCCGAGATCACTCTGGCGCGCGGGCGTGCGCGGCTCGATACCTTGCGCTCCGACCCGACGATGCAGGACGCCAACCGCCTCGAAAATGCCGAAAAAGAGAAGGCGGCGCGACTGCGGGCGATGCAGAGGGCGACATTGGCCGTCGAAGCGGCGGGCCGACGACTGGAGCTCAGCACGGAGGAAAGCGAACGGGCAACCCGGCGCGTGGGGCAGGCGGAACGCGCATTGGCCGATCTGCGCCGGGAAACCGCCGTTCACGCCGATGACGCAGGCATCGCCGGCCAACACGCAGCAAACCCCCTCGCCAGATTGGAGGCTTCCGCGCTGGTCGTACTGACGCAGCATGCTTTCGACGCGGCCTGCGCCGAGCTTCGCAGCCTCGTTGCCGGCCGGCGTGAACAGATCGGGTTGCTGCGTCGCCGCCACGGCGAAGTCGCTCAGGCCGAGGCTGCCTACACGCGGCGCCGCGAAATCCGGGGTGAGCGGCAGGTCGAAGCCGAAGAGGCCGCCGAGCGTCGGACCCGAGCTGACGCCGAGGTCGAACGGCAAAGCCGGGACCTGGTGGAAGGCTGGGACCGCCATTTCATCGGCCTGAAGCAACTGCAGATCGATCCCGACAGCAGGCCGGCGGCGCTGACGACTCTGGCGGAATGGACAGCGTCGCTGCAAGGCGACAACCCTGCCCGCCACCTTCTGCAATCGGCGTATCAAGGAGCCAGTCTCTCTCTGACACAGCGTCGCGTGGCGCTCGACGGCCAGCGACAGGCGCTGGAGATGGAATACGGGCTCCTTGAAGGCGAACGCGGACGCCTCGAAGCCGGCGACGACATGGCGCCGCCCCTGCCCTACACGCGTGATGCCTCCGTCCGGGACGCGCGTCAGGGCGCGCCGCTCTGGCAAGTGATCGATTTTCGCGGCGCAGTAGCTGCACCGCAACGCGCCGGCCTTGAAGCCGCGCTCGAAGCGGCCGGGTTGCTCGACGCCTGGTTATCGCCTGACGGACGCCTCCAGGCCGGCGACGGCGGCACCCTGCCTTACGATACCCAGCTGCTGGAACGGCAAAAGCATTCTCCATCCCTCGGCGACTGGCTGGAAGCCACCGTGCCCGCGGGCTGCGCCGTGCCGGCCAATATCGTTGATCGGGTGCTGTCGGGCATCGCCTCGGCGGATGACGATCCGATCGATAGCGAGGCCTGGGTCTCCACCGACGGCCGTTTCCGCCTCGGCGCGCTGTCCGGAGCGTGGGGCAAGCCGGAGGCGGTCTACATTGGCCACGCCGCCCGCGCCGCAGCCCGCGCGCGCCGCCTGGCCGAGATTGCTGGCCGCCTGGCGCAACTCTCCGATGAATTGAGGGCCGTGCGGGCAAAAGCCGAGCAGCTCGCGCTGGATCGCGAACAGGCCGACGAGGAATGGCGCCTTGCGCCTTCCGACGAGGAATTGCGGCGCGCTCATATGGCCGCTACCGCAGCCGCTCACGCCGCGCGTCTGGCTGGCGAAAAACTGACCGAAGCGGAGACGCGGAGCCGCGAGGCCGAACAGGCGCTCAAAGCCGTGCGGGAACGGCTCGCCGCAGATGCCGTGGACTTGCGCCTGCCGGCAACGCCCGATGCACTGCCTGCCGTCGAAGCGGCGCTGGATCATTACCGCGATGCACAGGTCCGGCTCGAGCAAGCAGCTCACGAGTTTTGTCTGGCACTGCCCGAGTTGCAACGGCAGCGTGCCCGCCAGGGCGAGGCGCGCAGCGAGGTGCAGCAGCGCGAAGCGGAACTCGTGGCGGCCCGCATTGAAACGGAAGACGCCACTGCCCGGCTCGAGCTGCTGCGGGAAACGGTCGGCGCCAAGGTCGAGGAACTGCAGCGAAGGCTGACCGATGCCCGCCGCGCTGTCGAAACCGGCGAAGCCGAGCTGAAGCTCGCCGGCGATAGATTGCGCAAAGCGGGTGAGGCACGCGCGGTCGCCGGGCAACAGGCCGAGACAGCGAACGCCGTGCTTCAGGAACGCGGCGAAGCACGCGCCCAGACGATCTCCAGATTTCAGCTGTTTGCAGGCACCGGCCTGCTGTCTGCAGGGCTGCCGTATATCGAACTGCCTGACATGGGCAGCCCGTGGACGATCGACCCCGCGCTGACGCTGGCCAGACGCGCGGAACAGGAGCTGTCGAATCTCAGGGACGACGATGAGGCGTGGGCGCGCGTCCGGCGGCAGATAGCTGAAGAATTTAACGAGCTGCAGCGCGCACTCGGCGCGTTGGGTCACCAGGCCCAGGCTGATCCCAGCGATTGGGGTTTCAGGGTGGATATCGTCTATCAGAACCGTCGCGAACGGCCGGACCGCCTCGCCATCCGGCTGGCCGAAGAGATCGCCCAGCGCGGCGAACTGCTCAGCGCCAACGAACGCGCCGTCCTGGAGAACCATCTGCAGGCCGAAATCGCGGCAGAGATCCAGCGCCTGTTGCAGGCCGCCGAACGCCAGGTCGACGCCATCAACGTCGAACTGCACAAGCGCCCGACCTCCACCGGCGTGCGGTATCGCCTGTTGTGGCAGCCGCTGTCCGAAGAGGAAGGCGCGCCGGTGGGCCTCGACGTGGCGCGCAAGCGCCTGCTCAACACCAGCGCGGACCTATGGTCGGCAGACGACCGGCGCGTCGTCGGCGCGATGCTGCAGCAGCGCATCGCCGCCGAGCGCGAGCGCGCTGATGCCACCGGCGGAAAGGACAGCGGCGGCACCTTGCTCGACCAACTGGCCCGCGCGCTCGATTATCGCCATTGGCACCGCTTCCGCGTCGAACGCTGGCAGGACGGCCATTGGCGCAAGCTTTCCGGACCCGCTTCGAGCGGCGAGCGGGCGCTCGGCCTCACGGTGCCACTCTTTGCCGCGGTCGCCAGCTTCTACAGCCAGAGCAGCTATGCCTTGTCCCCACGGTTGATGCTGCTCGACGAAGCCTTTGCCGGCATCGATGACACAGCGCGAGCGCATTGCATGGGGCTGATCCGCGAGTTCGATCTGGACTTCGTCATCACCAGCGAGCGCGAGTGGGCCTGTTATGCCGAACTGCCAGGTGTCGCCATCTGCCAATTGCAGCGGCGCGAAGGCATCGATGCCGTATTCGTCTCGCGATGGACCTGGGACGGACGAGAGAAGAAGCCCGAGGCCGATCCAGATCGCAGATTTGCGCCGGCATGAGCGATCAGGTCGACCCGCGTCTTCAACGCCTGCTCGGTGGCGACCACCTTGCCTCGCTGCGCAAGCGGCTGCGCCAGCGTTTCGAGCGCGCGCCGCTCGAAGGCGCTGTCGATCAGATTCGCGTCGTCGGGCTCAGTAACGAGGAGCACGCGGCACTGGCGGCGCTGCTCGGCCGCCCGCAGCGCCGATCGAACTCCTTGCAGATCGACGTCCGCCGCGTCGACGCCGACCTGCGGCGCGCCGGCATCGCCACATCGCTGTGCGATGCCCTGGAAAGGCTTGACGGCTCCATCCTTCATCTCGCCGGAGCACGCCTTCGACAGCAAAAATTGTGGTCGAGCGTGATAGATGGTTGCAGCCATCCCGACTTGGCCAAGCTGCTGCTGACGCCGGCAGGCATCGGCCTTGTCAAGCGGCTCGCTCAGCGGGATACGGTCGCGGCTGCGGAGCTTTGCCGGCGCGCCGAAGCGGTGCTGCGGCGCCTACCGGCAAAAGGCGTAACACGTTCGCAACTGGCCGCGGACGCGCTGGGCGATGCCCATGCGCTTGACAATGGTCGCGGCGCCGCGGCACTCGTGCTGGCGGTCCTGCGCCAGACCGCCATGCCCGCTTCCGACGCCGCAGCTGCCGACGAAGATGGCGAGACGGTACGCGATTCGAGAGAGGACGTCGGTGCGGAACCGGCCGCCGGCGCGGAGCGGATACGCGAGACATGGGCCAGAGCAGGCGTTCTGGTCAACGAGCTGGCACGCCCGGCCCTGTTCCTGAACCTGCCGACAGGCGCGACCGAAAGCGATCGTTTGCCCCTGGGAGAACCGGCCTATGCGTCGTTGCGATCGCTGCTGCGCTCGCCGCAGCGATGGGAGGTAGCGGACCGCAACGTTTACGTCTGCGAAAATCCCAACCTGCTCGCCATCGCCGCGGACCGATGGGGGGCAGGCTGTGCGCCGCTGGTGTGTACCGACGGGATGCCGGCCGCCGCGCAACGATGCCTATTGGCCCAACTCGCACAGGCCGGCGCGCAGCTGCGCTATCACGGCGATTTCGACTGGCCCGGATTGCGTATCGGCAACCAGGTCATGCGAGAACACGGTGCAGAGCCATGGCGCTTTGGCGCCGCGGACTATATTGCCGCTGTGCGGACTGCGCCCGGCCTGGCGCACCCGCTTGAGGGAAAGGTGGCCGAAGCGTCATGGGACGGAGCGCTGGCGCCCGCGATGCGTCAGCACGGAGTGGCCATCGCCGAAGAGGCGCTGGCCGCCACGTTGTTGCCGGACCTCGACGATCGATGAGGCTGCATTCTTCAAAGCGGGACGCATTTTCAGCCTGACAGCAGCACTTCGGACGCGGCACGCTCGCAGATCATGTCATTGAGCGCTGCCGGGGCAGAACGTGACGCGTGAAAAACCTCTCGCTGGAAGTGTTAAGCGCAACACGCATATGACCATTTCCATAGTCAGGAGCGTGACATGAGTGTGATCAACTTGGCAGATGCCAAAGCCCATCTGAGCGAGCTAGTGGATCGGGTCGAGGCGGGAGATACGATCGACATCACCCGGCGGGGTAAACCGGTCGCACGGCTCACCGCCGTGGCGAGACCGCGGCAGCGGATCGACGCGACGCTCCTGCAATCCTTGACCGCGACCATGCCTCCTCAGGCCGAGAGTTCTGCCGATCTGGTACGGTCGATGCGGGATGGCGACCGTTACTGATGCACTATCTCGACACGTCGCTGATCGTTGCCGCCCTTTTCAAATGAAGCGATGACGCTCTTATCCCCATCAGGCATTCTCGGAGAAGCGGAAGCCGAATGGCGCCGAACGGACCAAGCAACGCGCCCGAGCGGACTGCACGGCGTTTGGATTGCTGAGGAAGCCAGGCGCGGAAGCCTACGGCACGACCAGCCAGGCAGCCCACCTTATCGTCTGAGCACTCAGATATCACCGGCCCCGCGCTCGCATGCGGCCTCGGCGACATCCAAAGCGGTCTCAACCGCGGTTCGGAATGATTGGTCGTCCGCCAATTCCGGAGTGTATTGGCGAAGCATATAGAGCCCGAGAAGGGCAACGTAGACCGCTTTGGCCAACCGTCCGGCCAATGGCTGTGGAGCGCCCGCTAGGGCAAACTCTTTGGTAAGGTGATCGATACGAGCCGCATCGACTTCCGCCGCTGCCGCCCTGGGCATTGGATCCCGTGCCGCCCAAGCCCGCAAAGCGCACTCGGCCTGCGCAACGTCCACGGATCCCATTCGCTGAACCAAAGACAACTCAGCGAGTGCAATCAATCGTTCGCGCGCCGTGGCAAACTCCCGGGTCTGGTCAATGAGCAGAGTGGTGAAATCCCGCCTCCAAAACTCGATGATTGCCTTGAGTAGCTCGTCGCGATTCTTGAAACGCCAGTAGAAGGGGCCCTTGCTGACCCCGAGCGAGTCGGCCAAGCGTTCAATCCTGACCGACTCGATACCCCCTTCGATAAGGGCCGTCAGGCCAGCGCCTACCCAATCCTCTTTTGAGGGACCTGCCGATCGCTGCGCCATGAAACTCCTCGCATGTTCCGCGGAAAGCCGCTCATAGCAGCTCTATACGGTACCGTATAGACTCGACAGCCAAGCCGATGTATACGGGTACGTATAGAGCCGGCGGAGTAGGTGCCTTCATGCCGACGTGGTCACAATTGCCGGCAACAGGTGGGCCCGCAAAAGGGGCGAATGAAGGCGGAACAGAACCATGCCGAGATCGTCAGTGACGATAACGGTGACGGTGCGGGCAGCATGCTTGCAGGGGCCGCAAATGGCCTGGACGTGCGGCTTCCGGGGATGGCAAGTGCAAATAGTCGAACGGCTTCTGCAGTCATTTAATAGGATAGGAAATGTTGAAGTACTCGATCTACGGGTTAACGGCTGTCGGAATCGCCCACCTGTTCGTTCTGGGCGGCGACGCCTTGATCCAGGCGCCAGGTTGGCTCGGGGGCGCATTGTGGACATGGGACCACTGGGGGCCGCTGGCTGATCAGCGTCCCGGCCTGATCCTCAGCGGATTCGCCTTCAGGTCGACGGTCGGCAGCTTTGCAATCCCATTGATCATCCTGGGCCTGCTCCTCCTCTGGATGACGCGCAGGGGCATCGTCGTGCCACGGTTCGTCGGCTTGGCATTGTTGGGATGGGGAACGGTTGCTACGCTGATCATGCTGCCAAGCGGCTTTCCGCTACTGTGCTTGTTCTGATCGGCCTGTGTCTTGGCGTGCAGCGGGGAACCAAGGCCCAATGATGTGCATCGCCAGGCATCACCCTCCTCGGCCGCAAGTTGTGGCGAAACCTTTTGCCAGGCCATTTGCGCACGCTGACAGGCTTCTTCCCGGCGCAAACTTCGGCGACACTTATGCATTGGTTGTAACAGGTCTCGCCTTGGACGCGGTCGGCGTTTCGCAGCAGGTATTCGGGCGGCAGCCAAGTTGGATCAAATGGCTGCTGGCGTTGCGAAATGGCATTGTGACGCCTTTCGGCTTGAAAACTGGGCCGGAATTGGGAAGTAAATCTGGCGCCCCTATTGGCTTCTTGCCAGTTGTCAGGCAGTCCTCCAATTGTATCGTGTTCGGTCTCGATGACTGGCATCTCGATTTCCGCGTGTTATTGGAAGTCAAGGAACGCACATCGACCCAGCATGAGATCTCGGTCTCGACCGCAGTCAAAACCCACAATTTGGTAGGCAGCAGCTATCTCGCGTTGGTGAAGCCATTTCACCGTATCGTCGTTCCTGCGATGCTAATGCAGGTGGTTTCCGACCACTAGCGTGGCCGAGCAGGGGTTCGGCCGCGATCGGGTCAAGCGAAAGACGCGCCGACACCATGACGGGTCGATGGGCTGTAGCGCGTCTTTTGTTCCCATCGCGGCTGAGGAAGCGGGTCGTCAGTCAGGAAATGACCGATAGCATTGACAATGCACCAAACCCTCCTCGCCTTTGGTCCGTTGGACCGATGGCGCTGCCGAGATTTCCCCATTTCTCGTCTGCGTTGTCGGTCTCTTTTCTGGCCGGGCGGGCGGCAACTCGTTCGGATTGCCCTTTAGTGGGGGAGCGTCAACGCACCGATTAAGCGGTTCAGTGCCCTGCCTTCTGGCCCTTAGGAATGTGTCTCGTGCCGAATGCCGTTGTTGAACGGTAAGAAGGGGGCTGTTTGTGGAGGCGTCCAGTATTAGGCGCTGGGGCCATCTGGTCCCGTCATTGCGTGCCATTGCTCGATGTGCGGGCGCGTTTGAGCGCCAAGCGACACACACCATGGCCAGCAACGGTAAGACTGTGATACCATTGCACAAGTTGCGTCGCCGCCGGCAGACTGTCGTTTCCGCGAAGCCGGACAAGCGCAGTGCTCAGTATCGTAAGTCTCAACCCGATGAACAAGTAGCCGCGGATTATGGAACTTGTCGTCGCCCTTGGCCTGATCGCCTTCAAGGTCGCGTTGCTGATTGCGATCCTGCTGCTGCTGCCTTTGCCGCTGACGTGGCTCGAACGCAAGATCGCCGGGCACATCCAGCAGCGGATGGGGCCGATGCGGGTGGGGTGGCACGGGCTGCTGCAGCCGGTGGCGGACGGCATCAAGCTCTTGACCAAAGAGGACCACATCCCGGCCGAAGCCGACCGCTTCCTGTTCAAACTGGCGCCGATCCTGGCGCTCGCCCCGCCCTTCGTGGTGTTCGTCGCGATCCCCTTCGGCGAAAGCGTCTCGGTCCTCGGCGCCGAGATCACGCTCTACGTCTCCAACATGAACGTGGCGCTCCTTTTCGTCTTCGCGGTGATCGGGATCGAGGTCTATGGCGTCATCTTCGGCGGCTGGGCCGCGAACAGCAAATACGCGGTCCTGGGCAGCCTCAGGACTTGCGCGCAGATGATCAGCTACGAGATCCCGATGGGGTTCGCGGTCATCGGCGTGGTCATGCTGGCGCAATCCATGAGCCTGCTCGAGATCGTGCGGGCGCAGGCCGATGTCTGGAACATCGTCTACCAACCGGTCGGGTTTTTCGTATTCTTCGTCGCCGGGCTGGCCGAAGCCCAGCGCATACCTTTTGACTTAGCGGAGGCGGAAGGCGATCTGGGGGCCGGGTTCCATACCGAATACAGCGGCATCCGCTTTGCGTTCTTCATGGTCAGCGAATACGCCGTCATGCTGCTGGTGTCGGTCCTGTCGGTCATCCTGTTCTTCGGCGGCTGGAACGGCGTGCTGATCCCGTTGCCGCCGCTCCTCTGGTTCGCGCTCAAGGTCGCGTTCTTTCTCTATGTGTTTATGTGGTTCCGCTTCACCTTCCCGCGCTATCGATACGACCAACTGATGGCGATCGGCTGGAAAGTCTTGCTTCCACTGTCACTGGCGAACATAATAGTAACAGGTGTTGCTTTCCTTTGAGGGCCACCCCAAGCGAGGCGGCGATGTCGCGCGCACTGCACATAAGTGGAACATGGATCGGCTGGGCATTCTTCGCCGATCTAGCGGGCGCCTTGGCGCTGACCTTCGGCTACATGTTCTCCAGATCCGTGACCATGCAGTATCCTGACAAGGAAAAATGGTTGCCCTATTCGCGTTACCGCGGGCATCACTTCCTGACGCGCGACGAAGAGGGCGAGATCAAGTGCGTGGCCTGCGAACTCTGCGCGCGGATTTGTCCCTGCGACTGTATCGAAGTCATTCCCTACGAGGACGAGAAGGGCAACCGGCATCCAGCTAAATTCGAGATCGACATGGCCCGCTGCCTGTTCTGCGGGCTGTGCGAGGACGCCTGCCCGGCCGACGCGATCGCGCTTGGCCAACAGTACGAATTCTCGAGTTTTTCCTCGCGTGACCTGGTGGTCGGGCGCGACGACCTGCTCGGCAAACCGGGCAAGGCGACGACCGGCGGCGGCGTCGTCGCCGCGCGCCTGAACACCGAACAGGACGTGCTGGTCGAGACGAGCGAGCCTCAGGGATACAACTGGTGGCGGAATATCCGCCGAACGTGAACGCGCGGCAGCCGTCAAGCCGGAGCACAGGAGGCTCAGATGCTTGTCCGCCAAATCTTGAAGACCAAATCTCCCGAGCTCATCTCGGTCACACCAGATCAGACGGTCGTAGAAGTCCTGCGGCTGTTTCGGGACAACAACATCGGATTCGTGGTCGTCAGCCGTTCGCCCGGGGAATGCCTGGGCACGCTGTCGGAGCGGGACTGCTGCTATGCGGTGGCTGAATACGGAATCGAGGCGCCCACAATGCGGGTCGCCGACATCATGAACCGCAGTGTGGTGACCTGTTCGACACAGGATTTGCTGCCCTTTGTGATGTCGCTCATGACCGACCGACGCACGCGCCATGTGTTGGTCATGGATGGCGACGCTTCTGTCGGCGTGGTGAGCATCGGCGACGTGGTCAAGCACCGGCTCGACGAATTGCTCCGTACCGAGCAAGCGTTGAGCGATTACATTGCCGGCACCCCTTATCACTGAGGATGCAAACCCGGGGGAGCCGATTAGGGTGAACTGCCCGGAAGCTCGGCAATGCCTTGGCCGCGATTTTCAGGGCGCGCCCCGACTCCGGTGGCGAGGGCAGCGTGCGCCTTTTGAACCTCCACCGGACAAGGGTATTCGCCCCGCCGCATAAGGCTGTTGAGACGCAGGTCTCTATAGTTTTCAGGCACGAACACGAGGCCCGGGGGAAAATGCCTGTTGACCTTGAGCTGCGCCCTCAGTTCGCCCTGGGCGGATCGCACGACCACCTGATCGCGATCCGAAAGGCAAAGCTGCGCGGCGTCCCACGCGCTCATCTCAACATATGGGTCATCCGCCACCGTATTCAGGATCTCCGAGCGTTCGGAAAGATATCCATTGTGGAACAGGCCGTTGCCGGTGACCAACATGAGCCGGTCGGCCGCATTCGGGTTAGGCGGAGGGGCGAAGAACTCGCCAGCCGGCGGCGTCGGGTCCGCCGTGGTGAATGCTCCGTCGGCTCCAAGCCCGTCCGTCAGCCCTTGGTAGGCCGGAACCAGCCGGGCAATCTCGCGGAAGATTTCGCCTTGCATCGGTTGCAATGCCTGGTTGCGGAGCGCTGCGACGAAGTCGAAGATCGCTAGATTGCCCCGCGCCTCGAAGGCGGGTTCGCGGAACTTGCAGACCTTCTGGATCCGGCCCTCGTTGTTGGTGAAGGTGCCGGTTTCCTCGCCATAACCCGCCGCTGGCAGGACGACATCGGCCACGCCCACCGTATCTGTGAGGAACGTGTCCTGCACGATCAGGAGATCGGTGGCATCAAGCGCCCGCTTGACGAATCCCCGGTCGGGATAGGCCATCAGAGGGTCGCTTCCGGCGATATAAAGCGCGCCTACCCGCCCCTCGTTACAAAGCGCCAGCATGGCGTCGAGATCTGCGCCCGGCTCAGGCGGAATTTCGGCGCCCCAGGCCCGTACGAGAGCGGTGCGCGCCGCATCATCGTTGACCGGGCGCAGCCCCGGCAGCGCCGCCGACAAAACCCCCATGTCCCAGGCGCCCAACTGGTTGGCACGGTCGAAGAGGAACTGCATCGCCAGGTCCTTGCCGAGTATGCGGAGAAGCTGCAACAGGTTTCTGAGTTGCTGCAACGTCGCGCGCGCTTCGGGTGATCTCAGGAGATCGGCGCTGACAAGAACGGTGACGCTGCGGCCTTCCAGCAGCGCGGCGACCAGACGGTCCGGCCCGTTACTTTCTGCGGTCGCTTCCGGCCCACCGCTTGTCGCGCCCATGTCGGCAAAAACGTCACGCGGCAAGGCCTGACCAGCCGCCGCCACCAGCCCGGCCACTACCGCGGCAAGGCTCGCTGCCTCACCGCCCGGCCGAACGCGAACGACCACCCGGGCATCGGCGTCCAGACGGGATGGCCGCGCCGAGAGCATGAGCAACCCGGTCTGCCGCCGCCGGGCGCTGTCTCGCAGCAGGTATTCAGTGACCGGGTTCTCGTCGGTCACGTTGCCACCGACGACAAGCACGCAGTCGTTGCCGATCACCTCCTCCAGCGGCGCGCGGGTGTAGAAGCCCGCCACCAACGGGCCGAGCGTCTCGAAGGGCGTGGACCAGCGCGACGAGCAGTCGATGTTGTTGGTCCGGAATACCGTCCGCATCAGCTTCTGGAACTGATAAAGCACCTCGTTGGGCAGGCGCGGCGAGGCCAGCCCGCCCGCAGCCTTGCTCTCGACGGCCGACAGGCCTAGGCGCAGGTAGTCCCCGGCTTCGTCCCAGGAAACCGGAACCAAGGCACCATCACGACGGATCATCGGCCGCTTGATCCGGTCCTGGCTCTCTACGAAATCGAGGCCGAAGCGTCCCCGCACGCAGAGCGTTTCGCGGTTGAGCCCCTCGTCCCACTTCGAGCGGACCCGCATGAACTCGCCCTTGCGTGTGCCGACGGTCAGCTGGCAGCCCGTGCCGCAGTGCGGACAGACCGTGTCGGTCTCGACCAGATCCCAGGGCCGCGCCTTGTAGCGATAGGGGAAGCTCATCAGCGCGCCAACCGGGCAGACCTCGACGCAATTGCCGCACTGGTCGCAACTCGCGAGACTGCCCTCGAAGCCGGTGACGGCGGTATCCATGCCTTTTTCGATGGTGCCCAAGGCGACCGCTCCGACCACGTCCTCGCACATCCGGACGCAGCGCTGGCACTGGATGCAGCGGTTGACGTTCATGATGATGACGGGGCTGAGACGGATGTCCTCGGAGTGGAACACACGTTTGGCATCGCGGAATCGGCTTTCCCGGGGCCCGTATGCCATCACCATGTCCTGAAGCTCGCACTCGCCGCCCTTGTCACAGATCGGGCAGTCGAGGGGGTGGTTGGCAAGCAGCATGTCGAGCATGGAAGAGCGCGTTTCGTCGATCAGCGGCGTGTTAGTCCGCACCACCATGCCGTCGGTGACCGCGGTGGCGCAGGAAGGCTGCAGCCGCCGCTGCCCTTCGATCTCCACCAGGCACATGCGGCAGGAGGCCAGCGCCGGCAGCCGCTTGAGATAGCAGAAGGTCGGGATTTCGATGCCCAAACGCTCGGCAGCCTGCAGCACCGTAGAGCCTGCCTCCACTTCCAGCGATTGTTCATCGATCGTGACGCTAACCATGACTTTCTTGCGGCCTTCTCCCTGCGCGCTCCTTAGTGAAACGAGCACCTGCCCTCCTCGATATGGGCGACGAATTCATGCTCGAAATGCGCCAGTGCCGCCCGCAGCCCCATAGCCGCGCCATCGCCCAGAGCGCAGAACGTGTTGCCGAAGATGCCCTTGCAGAGCGCCTCCAGCTGTTCCAGATCGTCCGGCACGCCCTGTCCCGCCTCGACCCGGCGCAGCACTTTCACAACCCAGTTGAGCCCTTCGCGGCACGGCGTGCACTTGCCGCAGGACTCGTGGTGGAAGAACTCGATGATCCGGGTGGCGACCTTGACCATGCAGGTCGAGTCGTCGATCACGATCACCCCGGCCGAGCCAAGCATCGAGCCGACCGCAGCCAGTGAGTCGAAGTCCATCCCGACATCCAGCCCGCGCTCCGGGATCAGCGGCGCCGAGACCCCACCGGGGATCACCGCCTTGATCCTGCGCCCCGGCGGCGGCCCGCCCGCGCGGTCCTCGACCAGTTCACGCAGCGATATGCCCATCGGCAGTTCGTAAAGGCCCGGTTTCCGCACGTGCCCGCTGAGGCAATAAAGCTTCGGACCGGGGCTCTTGTCAGGGCCGATGCCGCGAAACCAGTCCGGCCCCCGCGCCACAATATGCGGCACGCAGACCAGCGTCTCGACATTGTTGATCACGGTCGGGCTGGCGTAGAGCCCCGCGACCGCCGGAAATGGCGGTTTCAGACGGGGCTGCGCCCGCTTGCCTTCGAGCGAGTCGAGCATCGCCGTCTCCTCGCCGCAGATATATGCGCCGGCGCCGCAATGGATGTGCACGACGAAATTGAAATCCAAGCCCAGAATCCGTGTTCCCAGATAACCCTTTGCATGGGCCTCGGCGATCGCCTGCTTCAGCCGGTGGATCGCCAGCACGTATTCCCCGCGGATGTAGACATAGGCGGTTTCCGCCCCGATCGCGTAGGCGCTGATCACCATGCCCTCGATCAGTTGGTGCGGATCACGCTCCACGATGATCCGGTCCTTGAACGTGCCGGGCTCGCCCTCATCGGCGTTGCAGCACAGGTATTTCGGCTTGTCGGCCCGTTTCGGCACGAAGCTCCATTTCAACCCGGTCGGGAATCCGGCGCCGCCGCGACCGCGCAGGTTCGCTTGCTTGACGAGGTCGATGATCTCGTCGGGCGTGTGCTCGCGCAGCGCCTTCGCCAGCGCCTGGTAGCCGCCGCCGGCCTCATAGCTCGAAAGCAGATGGCCATCCGGCTCGTCCATGTTTCTGAGAAGGACCGGTTCGAACATGGCGGCTACTCACCCGGCGGTCCTGCGGCGGCGAGTTCGGCGCCGGTCGTTTGCCCCGCCGCCGCGCGCAGCCTGTCCAAGAGCGCGTCGATCCGCGCAATGTCGAGGTCGCCGTGATAGTCGTCGCCGACCTGCATCACCGGGGCCATCTCGCAAGCGCCGAGGCATTCGACGGTCGAAAGCGTGAACAGCCCGTCCGGGGTTGTGCGGCCCTTTTCGATCCCCAGCACAGTCTCCAGATGCCTCAGCAGGTCCTCGGATCGGCGCAGCATACAGGATAGGTTGTCGCAGAGTTGCAAGTGGAACAGCCCCACCGGCTCGGTATGGAAGAGGGTGTAGAAGGTCGCCAATTCGTAGACCCAGACCCGCTCGACACCGAGGATGTCGGAGACCTCTTCCAACACCGGGCCGGGTAGATGGCCATGTTCCTTTTGCGCGATCAGAAGCGCGGGCATGATCGCCGAGCGCTGGTCGGGATACCGCGCCGCCGCCGCCTCGATCTGTTCACGCATGTTCATCCAAAATCTCCTGCTACTTGTCCACCTCGGCCATCACAGGGTCGAGGCTGCCCAGCACGGCGATCATGTCCGCCAGGTAGCGGGCATTGCTGACCCCGAACAGTCCCTGAAGGTTGACGAATGACGGCGCCCGCACTTTCATCCGGAACGGTTTTTGCGACCCGTCGCTGATGATGTAGAACCCGAGCTCGCCCTTTGGCGCCTCGATCGCCGAATAGACCTCGCCCTTCGGCACCTTGAAGCCATAGGCCGAGAGGTCGAAATGCTGGATCAGCGCCTCCATCGAGCAGTGCACTTTGTCCTTGTTCACCGGGAAAGCGATTGTCGGCATATCGATCTGGAACGGCCCCTCGGGCATCTGGTCGAGGCACTGTTCGATGATCCGGACGCTCTCGCGCATCTCCTCGACGCGGCATCGCCAGCGCGCGTAGCAATCGCCCTCATCGCGGGTAATGACGTTGAAAGCCAGCCGGTCGTAAATCTCGTAAGGCTCGTCGCGGCGGATGTCCCAGTCAACGCCCGAGGCGCGCAGGTTCGGGCCACTCAGGCCAAGGTCGATACCGTCCTCGGCTGAGATCACGCCGATCCCCTGCGTGCGCTTCAGGAACACCCGGTTGTTCTCGACCAGCCGTTCATAGTCGCGGATCCGGTTCGGGAAGATGTCGCAGAACTCCCTGATCTTGGGGAAGAACCCGTCGGGCAGGTCCTCGCGCACACCGCCGACCCGGCAGAAGGAGGTGTGCATCCGCGCCCCGCTGATCATCTCCAACAGGTCCATGATCATTTCACGCTCGCGCATGGCGTAAACCAACGCGGTCATGGCGCCCAGGTCCATCGGCAACGCGCCGGTGATCAGGAGGTGACCGGAGATCCGCGCGAGTTCGGCCATCAGCACGCGGATATATTGCGCGCGGATCGGCGCTTCGATGCCCAGGAGCTTCTCCACCGCTAGCGCGAAAGCGAGGTTGTTCGAGGGCGGGCAGAGGTAGTCGAGCCGGTCGGTTAGCGGAAAAATCTGGGTGTAAGTGAAGCTCTCGGCCAGCTTTTCGGTGCCGCGGTGGAGGTAGCCGATGTGTGGGTCCACGCGCGCGACATACTCGCCGTCCAACTCAAGGACGAGCCGCAGCACCCCATGCGTGCTGGGATGCTGCGGGCCGAGGTTGAGAAGCACCTCCTTTGTGTCGAGCGCTTCACCTGCCGGCCTGCTCAGTTCCGTGACTTCGGTCATCTCATTTCCCGGCGTTGAACGGCCTCCCTTATGGAATGTCCTTGGTGGCAAGATCGGGCTGCGTCGGCGGCGGGCCTTCTGCGCCAAACGGGTTCAGCGTGTCCTTGTAGCCCCGGAGCGGAAAGTCCTTGCGCTGCGGAAAGCCCTCGAAGCCTTCCCACATGTAGATCCGGCGCAGGTCGGGATGGCCCTCGAACCGGATGCCATACATGTCCCAGGCCTCGCGCTCGTGCCAGTTGGCGGTCCGCCAGACCCCCGTCACCGACGGGACCCGCGGCGGATCGCCGAGGCGGCATTTGATCCGAACGCGCCATTTGTTCGGCATCGAATAGAGGTGGTACACCGCCTCGTAGCGCAGCGTTTCGGGATAATGGTCGACCCCGCAGATGTCGGACAGGAAATCGAACCGCAGCGTCGGATGGCCCTTCAGGAATTGGCAGAGCTCGACGATCATGTCAGGCGGTGAGGCGAAAGCGTGAACCCCATGCGAGAAGCCAAGCTCCTCGATTTCCCCCCCGAAACGTTCCGCGATCAGGGTGCGGATGAGGGACGTCTCCATGCTCATGAGGCTACAACCCGATCCAGAGGCGTCCCGGCCAGCGCGCGGGACCTCTTGATCTTCTCTTGGAGCAGAAGGATGCCATGCATCAGTGCCTCGGGCCGCGGCGGGCAGCCGGGCACATGCACGTCCACCGGCACGAAAGTCTCCGCCCCCTGCACCACGGCGTAAGTGTTGTAGACCCCGCCCGAGATCGCGCAGGTGCCCATGGCGATGACCCAGCGTGGCTCCGGCATCTGGTCGAAGAGCCGGCGCACGACCGGAGCGAACTTCCGCGTCACCGTGCCGGCGATGATCATCACGTCGGACTGGCGCGGCGAAGGTCGAAACACCACGCCGAAGCGGTCGAGGTCGTAGCGGGCGCAGCCGGCCGAAATCATCTCGATGGCGCAGCAGGCAATCCCGAAGGTCTCGGGCCAGAGCGCCGACCGCCGGCTCCAGCTGATGACGCTGTCGGCGGTGGTGAACAGCACGCTGTCGCGAATCGTTTCGCCTACTCCTCCCATTCCAGCGCTCCTTTCAGCCAGGCGTAGGCGAAGCCCACGATGAGCAGCAGCATGAAGACAAACATCTCGACATAGCCGACGAGCCCGATCTCCTTCAGCACGACCGCCCAGGGAAACAGGAACATCGCCTCGACGTCGAACACCACCAGCAGGATTGCTAGGATGAAGAACTGCACCCTAAAGCGGCCCCCGGCGGCCTCGCCGGCCGGGTCCATACCGCACTCGTAGGGCATGTTCTTCGCGGGATAGGGGTTGGACGGGCGCAGGAGCGAGGAGACGTACAGCGTCGCCACGGCCACCAGGACAATTCCGGCGACCATGAAGAGAACCGGCAGGAATTCCATTCCAGTCATGTCGCGCTGCCCCGGTTACCCACCGAGGGCTTGCTCAAGCTGCGACCGACCAAATCTTTTGGCCGGCGGTGCGGCCCTCGTGCAGCGACTAGGGCATCCTTTCGTAGCTCCAAGAGTATTCGGTTGGCCGGTTCATTGCAAATCCAATCGTGTCAACCGCCGAGCACGGAACTCTGGGCAAGCCTCAGACACCACGCCGGAAACAGTCCGATGCCGATGGTGCCGGCGGCGGTCAAGGCGAGCGTGGCGCGGACGGACGGCGTCAGGGCAGGCTCGAACGCGCGCTCCGGCTCGCGCATGTAGATCACCATGACGATGCGGATGTAGAAGTAGGCGGCGACGGCGCTCAGCAGCACCGCGATCACCGCCAGCGTGACGAAACCCCGCTCGACGAGCGCCACCAGCACGTAGAACTTGGCGAAGAACCCGGCTGTCGGCGGAATGCCGGCGAGCGAGAACAGGTAGAGCAGCATCAGAAGCGCCAACCCGCGATGCGACTTGGCGAAGCCGGCGTAGTCCTCGATGACCTCGCCGGAGAAATCGCCATTCCGCATCATGATGACGATGCCGAAGATACCGAGATTCATGAAGGCGTAGATCAGCAGGTAGAGCATCACGCCGGCAATCCCGTCGGCGCCACCCGCCACCACGCCGAAGAGCGCGAAGCCCGCATGGGCGATGCTGGAATAGGCGAGCAGGCGCTTGAAATTGTCCTGCACCAGCGCCACGAAGCTGCCGAGCGCCATCGTCACCACCGCGATCACCGCGACGATGATCCAGGCGTCGGAAGCGGCGACCAGCGGGTTGAGGAACACGCGCAGGATCACCGCGAACCCCGCCGCCTTGGGGGCGACCGACATGAAGGCCGTGATTGTCGTCGGCGCGCCTTCATAGACGTCCGGCACCCACATGTGGAACGGCACCGCGCCGACCTTGAAGACCAGCCCCGCGACGATGAAGACCACCGCCAGGAGCAATCCAGGATCGAGCGGGTCGCCGGTCACCGCCGCAGCCATCCCGTCCAGCTGCGTCGTGCCGGTGATCCCGTAGATCAGCGAGACGCCGTAGAGGAAGATTCCCGTCGAGACCCCGCCGAGAACCACGTATTTCAGCGCCGCCTCGTTCGACCGCCGCTCCTTCCTGAGGAAGCCGGTGAGCACATAGGTCGAGAGCGCCATCAGCTCGAGGCCGACATAGATCGACAGAAGATCGGTTGCCGAGGCCATGATCATCATGCCGGAAAGCGCAAAGAGCAGCAGGACATAGTATTCGCTCAACGCGATCTCCTCGATCTCGGCATATTTTCGCGACAGGAGGAACGTCAGGATGGTCGAAAGGTAGAACACCATCTTGAAGAAGACCGCGAAGCGGTCGGCGATAAACATGCCCGAATAGGCCGGCCGTACCTCACCCGCCAGTAACAGTGTCGCCAGGGCCGCAACCAGCACGGTCGCAGCGGAAGCCCAGACGAGGAAATACCCCTGTCCCTTTGGCACAAGCTGTCCCAGAATCAGCAAGATGCAGGCCCCAGTGACCACCACGATCTCGGGCAGGCTCGCTAGGATCGACTGGAAAAGCGTGGCAGCGGTCATTGGCCGCCCCCGTTAGAATGCACCTGCGTGAGCAGATGCCTCACCGAAGGCCCGATGATGTTGAGAAAAGGTTTCGGATAGAGCCCGACCCAGAGCACGAAGACCGCCAGCGGCAGGATCGCCACCAGTTCGCGGGCGTTTACGTCGCGAATCTTGAACCGCACGCCGATGCTGGCTGGACCAAGCGCGACTTTCCTGTACATGCCAAGCAGATAGGCCGCGCCCAGCAGTGCCCCCAAAACGGCGGCCGCGCCGACGGCCAGATTGGCCGCAAACGCGCCCGACAGCACCAGCAACTCGCCCACGAACGAATTCGTTCCCGGCAGCGCCATCGACGACAGGGTGAACAGCGCAAGAAACGCGGTATAGACCGGCGCCGCCTTCATCAGCCCGCCATAATCCGCGATGCTGCGGGTATGAGTCCGCTCGTAGATCAGGCCAACGAACAGGAACAACGCGCCCGTCGTTATGCCATGATTGAACATTTGCAGGATGCCGCCCTCAAGCCCGCGGAGGTTCAACGTGAAAATACCCAGCGTCACGAAACCCATGTGGCTGATGCTGGAATAGGCCACCAGCTTCTTGAGGTCGTCCTGCGCCAGCGCGAGTAACCCGCCATAGACGATTGCGAGCGCCGAAAGCGAAAGCATTAGCGTCGAATAATACAGCGACGCCTCCGGCAGCATCGGCAGCGAGAACCGCAGGAAGCCGTAGGCGCCCATCTTCAGGAGAACGCCGGCGAGGATGATGCTACCCGCCGTCGGCGCCTGTACATGGGCGTCCGGCAGCCAGGTATGGACCGGGACCATCGGCACCTTGACCGCAAACGCAATCAGGAAGGCGAAGAACAGCCAGGACTGGGCCCGGAACGGCAAATCCTGCGCCATCAGGGCGCGGATGTCGAAGGTTTCGCCGCCGTGGAAATAGAGCACGATGACACCGATCAGGAACAGAAGGCTGCCCGCCAGCGTGTAGAGGAAGAATTTGAACGCCGCATAGACCCGGCCGTCGCCGCCCCAGACGCCGATGATCACGTACATCGGGATCAGCATCGCCTCCCAGAAGACGTAGAACAGGAACAGGTCGAGCGCGCAGAACACCCCAAGCATCAGCGCCTGCATGGCCAGCAGGCTGACCATGAACTCCTTCACCTTGCGGTCGATCGCGACCCAAGAGGCGAGCACACAGATCCAACCCAATAGCGCGGTCAGGAACACGAAGAGCGCGCTGATTCCGTCGATGCCAAGCGCGTAAGTGATCCCTAGCGCGGGCACCCACGGGCGCGTCTCGGTGAACTGCATCTCGTGGGTAGTGGTGTCAAAGCCGGCCAGCATCGCGATGCAGAGAGCGAAGTCGAGGACGGTGACGCCCAGCGCCGTCCATCGCACCTGATCGTCGTTGCGGAGAAGCATCAGAACCGCTGCCCCGGCGGCGGGTATGAATACGATGAGGCTAAGCAGCGGGAACGCCATCGCACCGCTACCGCCACACCACGGCGAAGACGGCGATGGCTGCGATCACACCGACGATCATGGCCAGCGCGTAATGGGTCACGACGCCGGTCTGCAACTGTCGCAGCGCGCCGCCACCGCGCAGGATTGAACGGGCGACGCCGTTGACGACGGCGTCCACACCGTTGAGATCGATCCGCAGTCCAGCCCGTGCGGTTCCATGCAGGAAGGGCAGCACCGCGGTCTCGGAGATGTCGCTCACCGCCTTCTCGTAACGCGCCAGCGGTTTTTCGGCGAGCCACGTGAAGTACCGCGCGGCCTTGCGGTAGAACCAGTCGGCGTCGATGCTGATCGTGTTCTCGGGGTCAAGCGCCCTGAGGAACAGCACGAAACCCAATGCGGTGAACATCAGTATGCCGAGGCTCTCGGTGATATGAACGCCGGTGTAGGGTTCGAAGTCGACTGGATGGGGCAGCAGCGCGTAAAGTGGCTGGGGGAACACCCCGATCGCGATGCACAGCACCGCAGCCATTCCCATCGCAACCAGCATGTTGCGGGGCGGCTCCCGCGCCTCCAGCCTCTGGTCCGTGCCGAAGAACATGTAATACGGGAGCTTGAGCCCAGTGTGCAGGAAGGTCCCCGACGACGCCATCGTCAGCGCCAGAACCACCAGCGCGCGGTGATCCTGCCCGGCGGCGGCCACCACCATCGATTTGGTCACGAAGCCCGAGAAGAACGGAAATGCCGAGATTGCGAAGGCGCCGACCATGTAGAGCGCCACGGTCAGCGGCATGGTCCTGTAGAGCCCGCCGAGCTCGGTGAGCTTGCGCCGCCCGGTGACGTAGATCACCGCCCCCGCACCCATGAACAGGAGCGCCTTGTAGAGGATATGCGCGAAGGCATGGCTGGAAGCCCCGTTCACTGCCATCTCGGTGCCGATGCCGACGCCCGCCACCATGTAGCCCACCTGGCTGACGATGTGATAGGCCAGGAGCCGCCGGCAGTCGTTCTCCAGCACCGCGTAGATGACGCCGTAAAGCGCCATGATGGTGCCGAGCCAGACCAGAAGTTCGGTCCCCGGAAACGCCCGCGCCAGCACGTAGACGGCGGTCTTGGTGGTGAAGGCGCTCATGAACACCGCCCCGGTGACGGTCGCCTCCGGGTAGGCGTCAGTCAGCCAGGCGTTGAGCGGCGGCACCGCGGCGTTGAGCATGAACCCGGCAAGGATCAGGTAGGCGGCGACGTCCATCCCCCCCGCGATCGGGCCGAAGAGCAAGGAGCCGGTGGCGAGCCCGTGGAGAATGACGCCGCCGAGCAGGGCGACGCCGCCAGTGATATGGACCATGAGGTAGCGGAACGCGGCGCGGATCGCCTGCTCGCCTCGCTGGGCGAAAACCAGATAGGCAGAGGCAAACGCCATGGCTTCCCAGAACAAGAACAGGGTCAGGTAGTCGCCAGCAAACACCACGCCGAGCGCGCTGCCAGCATAGACGAACGCCGCCACATGCTCTCCGGCGCCCGTCAGGTGCAGCGCATAGACCATGCCGATCAGCGCCATGATGGTGAAAACGGTGGCGAAGACGATGCTCAGTTTGTCGACCTTCGCAATCAGGATTTCCTGCCCGATGAACTCCGCCGCGCCGTAGCTGCCTGGCTGCACGGTGAGCACGGCGAGGATCGCCAGCGCGGGAATCAAAATCAGATAGGCCTTGCGGATTGATCCTTTCAGGAAAGGGATCGGCAGGGCGCCAAGAATGAACAGCAGGGCGGGATGGACGAAGTCAATCATAATAGTCCTCGCGCCGCATCAACCCGCCCTGATGGCCGAGGAACTTGGAGACGAAGATCAGCAGGACGCAGGACAAGAAGCCATAGACGGCCGACCAGCCCGGCAAGCGGTCCCACAGGTATTCAGCGTGTTCGCGGGGGACCAGAAAATCGGCGATGACGACCAGAACGAGCGCCAGATAAAACAGCCGGCGGCGTTGCTCCGCGTATCTCGCCTCACCAAAGAAATTGACGACACGCCTGATCATCTGACCACTCCTTCCGCCAGGGTGAGAAAATAGCCGGGGAAAATACCCATCGACACCGACAGGATCGCGGTCGCGACCAGCGGGATCGTCACCATCGGAATTTCACGGACCGTCGCCGGACTTTCCTGTGTCTCCGTCCCGAAAAAAGCGACATAGCTGACCGGCAGGAAGTAGGCGGCGTTCAGGACCGAGCTCACCAAGAGCACGACCAGGAACGCAATCTCCCCCGCCTCCACCGAGCCCAGCGCCAGATACCACTTGCTGACGAAGCCCGCGGTCGGCGGCACCCCGATCATGCTGAGCGAGGCCACGAAGAACGCGCCCATCGTCCAGGGCAGCCTGCGGCCGATGCCGGCCATGTCGCTGATGTTCCGCTTGCCGGACGCGCAATAGATCGACCCGGCGCAGAAAAAGAGCGTGATTTTGGAGAACGCATGCGCCGCAATGTGGATGATCCCGCCGACCATCGCGACCGGCGACAGCAGGACCGCGCCCAGCACGATGTAGGAGAGTTGGCTGACCGTCGAATAGGCGAGCCGCGCCTTCAGGTCGTCCCGCGTCAGGGCGTAGATGGACGCCATCAGGATGGTGAACGAGACCAGATAGGCCGTTGCGATGCCGAGCCCCAGCCCGTCCACCAGCCCCGTGCCGAAGACATGGAACACCACCCGCAGCACGCAGAACACGCCCATCTTGACCACGGCCACCGCATGCAAGAGAGCGCTGACCGGTGTCGGCGCGACCATCGCGGCAGGCAGCCAGGCGTGCATCGGCATCACCGCGGCCTTGGCGAAGCCGAACAGATAGCAGAAGTAGACCACGGTCAGCAGCGCCGGCGAGGCATCGACCCCGGCCAGCAGCCCGCCTGGCACGAAGTCGAGCGACCCCGCCAGATGGTAGGTCAGTGCCAGCGCGGCGAGAAGCACGCTTTTCGACGCCCCCATCAAATAGACGAGATACTTGCGGCTACCCGTCCATCCCTCTTCGTCCTCGTGGTGATAGACGAGCGGATAGGTAACGAGGCTGAGCACCTCGTAGAAGATCACCAGCGTGAACAGATTGGCGGCGAAGGCGCCCCCGACGGCCGCCGCGAGACTGGTGGCGAAGCAGGCGAAGAACCGGGTCTGCGCGTGCTCGTTCAAGTGGCGCATGTAGCCGATGGAATAGATCGCCGCCACGATCCACAAGAGCGACGAGACGGTGGCAAACACCATGCCGAGCGCATCGACCCGGAAAGCGAAGTCGATCCCCGGCAGAATCTCGAACAGGCGCAAATCGACCGTCCCGCCGGCCAGCACCGTGGGTGCCATCGAGGCGACAATTGCAAACATGGCGATCGCGGCTAAGGGCGAGACGAGATCGCGGAGTTTTTCGCGGTTGTTCAGAACGAGAACTGCAAGGGCCGCCAGGCCTGCGACGGCGACGGCAAGCAGCGGCCGGATCGATATCACCGGGTCCAAGCCGCTATCCTTTCATCATGGTCACGTCGTCGACCTTGAGGGTGGACTTGTTCCTCACGAGGGCGACCAGAATCCCGAGGGCGACCGCAACCTCCGCCGCGGTGATTGCGATGACGAAGATCGCGAAGATCTGCCCGCGGAAATCGTCGTAGTAACGCCCGAAAGCGATGAAATTGATGTTGACCGAGTTGAGCAACAACTCCAGCGACATCAGCACGACCAGGATGTTGCGCCTGAGCAGCACGCCCGCCGCTCCGATCACGAACAGGACCACTCCGAGCAAAATATACCACCAGAGCGGAACCATCACCCCTGCTCCTTCCGCGCCAGCACGATGGCGCCGACTAGGGCCGCCAGCAGGATCACGGAGGCGGCTTCAAACGGTAGGAGATAGTCGGCGAAAAGTGTCATGCTGAGCTGCCTGATCTGATCGCCGCCGCGCATCGCGACGGGCTCCGTGACCGAAAAGCGGTCGCTCCAGAGCACCAGTACAAGCATCTCGACCCCAAGCAGGACGAGCAGCACCAGAGCCGGCAGGTTGCCGCCCGGCAAGAACCGCTGCAACACCGCTTCGCGCACATCGATCATCATGATCACGAACAGGAACAGGACCATGATTGCGCCGACATAGACGAAAATCTGGATGACAGCGAGCAACGGTGCCTCGAGCAAGACGAAGATTGCCGAGATCTGCAGGAAACACGCCATCAGCGCCAATGCGCTGTGAACCGGATTCCGCGCCAGGACCACGGTCAGTGCCGTGATCACGGACGCCGCAGCGAACAGAAGAAAGAACGCCTGATCCATCGACGCCAACCCTCCGCCGCGATCCGTCACTCGGCGCAAGACGGCCGGGGTTGAGATAGCTGCGCACTTCAGATGCGTCTACAAATTGTGCCCTAGTATCGGATTTTTCTCAAGATTGCATGGTTTGGCGCTACGTTATGCCCAAGTCTCAGTATCTGATACGGTGTGCGATCCCGCAGCCTGCTTATCCGTTATTCAGGCTGCCGCGGCCAGACGGCGGGCCTTTGGCGAGCTTACCCCGCCCAGATGTAGTGAATAATCTCTTCGGCCTCATGCTCGACCTCCTCGATGCGCTTCTTCACCACGTCGCCGATCGAGACGATGCCGTCCAGTTGGCCGTTCTTCACCACGGGCAGGTGGCGGAAGCGGCCTGTGGTCATAATCTCCATGACCTGGTTGATCGTGTGGTTCTCGGTGCAGAGCTTGACCTTGGCGGTCATTGCGTGACGGACACTCTGCTCCAGCGCCGCAGCCCCATGCTTGTCCAAGGCGCAGACGACGTCGCGCTCGGACACGATGCCGACCACCTTGCGATCGCCATTGGTAACGACCAGTGCGCCGATCCTGTGCTCGGCGAGCCTGTTGATCGCCACGGCGAGCGCCTCGTTCGGGCCGATCGTCTCGACTGCTCGACCCTTGTCCTCGAGAATCGCTTTGACGTTCATGGCTTCCTCCAAGCGTTGCTACGCTCCAGCCGCCCCCCCCCGTCTCCCTCTCAGTGCATTTCTGCCCATCGTGCGCCGCGCGCCTTCATATTTCAAGCCCGACTTGCGTGCTCAGGCGCCAGTGCTTCCTGGCGGTAGGCCTTCATGATTGGCTCACACAAACCGCCGCCTGCTACGCGGGTCGCCGTGCCGTCGCCGATGCTCATCGATCAGCCGAGAGCGCCGTCACGGATTCGGAAGCCAATTCCGTCGGGCTCGGGGGCGCATGCCTGGTTCCCTCTAAACGCATGCCGCTCTCGTCTAGTTCTTGCAGGCGTCCCTGAACCCCAGGCGGCGTGCAGGTGCCGTTCAGCGTCGCGTGCGACGATTTTGGTAAGCGGCGCGAGGATCGAACTTTCGCTCTTCAGAGCGATATCACTCAGCGAGATGAGGCCCGTCGTCCGCTTCTACCGGTTGAGCACTGAAAGGTGACGAATCTGGCGCTCTTGCATTTGTTCAAGCGCCTGCTCCAGGGCTGGCCCCTCGAGACAGAAGAGTATGCCGGGCGACATCACAGCGTCGGACGCGAAACCTTCGTGGTAAACATCCGGGTCGATCGAGTGAACAGTGGAATCACTATGGCGGGCGTTACTGTGACAAAACGATCAGGATCGTCATTGATCATGTGCGGCAGATGATCTTCCGGACCGCCGAAGATCCTACGCTAATCTACTCAAAAACAGCCGCTTCGCCGAATTTAAGGTCTTTCCCTCACTCCCACTCGATTGTTTTTTGCCCAGCTAGGTTTTGATCTAACTGGGTTTTTTCTTGTTTGCGGCTCGAAAGTCCGACACATGGGCCGTCAAAAAGTTACGCTCTTGATTTAAAGGGAAAATCGCCACAAATAATATTTTGAGGTTTCACCAACTGTCGGGACCAATCGGGCGATTTCTCGCACTTTGCTGCGTTCGACGGCATGCCCATGCCGTCTCGAAAAGTACCGTCACCGCCTCAATTAGGTGCATTTGATTTTTTCGTAGCAAAATCAATGGCCATGGTAGATGGCCAAACTCACCGTCACATGCATTTCGGGTAAGCTCTCGGACTACCACCTGTCCGCGCCGATTATAGTTCGCGTACGTCGCCGTTTGCCCGGTGGGAATGGCTTCTAGACGACGATCCCCGCGAAAGCCTGGCGATCAAGCATCTCCTTCGATCCCGCCACATAAAAGGGATCTGACCAAGATGCATCTTCCTTGAGCGACAGTACATCTTCCAGAGTTTTGCCTTCTTTTTTTGGCCTCTGCTTCTTTTCTCGCGCGCGTATAGCGAAACCAATAGTGTTCGAACATCCGCATGAATTCCGTGAAATAGATGTCCATGATTGCGGTATCACCGCGGATGATGAGGCTGTTGGAATCGTTGACCATGCTTGAGTTTGTCGAGAAGTTGGCGGACCCGGTAACCAAGATCGGATCTGTCCCGAAGGGATCGGCAGCGATGATTTTTGAGTGAATATGAACGCCGGCGTGATGGAAACTCTCGGAGTCTTCCAACAACCGCCCCTGAAACTCGTTCAGTGGCGTGTTGAGAACAGTCGCGACTGCGGCGGCGTTGCCGGGGTCGCCCTCCATCATTTCGATTTCGCCCTTCTTGCCGAATGAGCCTTCCTTGTCTGCCATGAGGAAGCGCAACGTGCCTGAATCCGCCTGCTGCAGGACCTTTCGGATTTCAGGATGAAGGGCGAACGGTGCGGATACCATGAGCACTTTGGCCCGTTGGCATACTTCCCCGCGTCGCGCCTTGGCTCGGGCCGCATCCAGCACGTCGCGATGCTACTCCGGAAGCACGTTGGGAGGCCTTGGCACAAGCCCGACGTAGGACAGCTTTAGCCGCTGCAACCCGACCCCATAGTCGCTGTAGGACATATTCTGCCAAGTCTCGCTATCGAGCCGCACTGTTTCCCCGCGCAGCATCGTGCGAATGTTCTCGAGCTGCGAAGTCAGGTCTCCCATCCCAGTCGTCATTGCGCACCCCTTCCAATCCGTATCCCCCAGCCCCTCGGCGGCTTCAAAGGGAAGCGGATAGAGGGTGATTGTTACGTTTTTGGTCTGAAGATTGACGTTCCGGTTCTTCTGGTCCGGCTCGACGCAGAACGCCTGAAGGGTCTTGGTCCCCGGCACTGGCTCGAAGACGATGCAATGGCCGTTCACGGCGATAACCTTGCCCGTGCCTCCCATGCCGAAGTCATCTCCGCCCATCTTCTTCGACACGAAGTACCCGAACTGCAACATATCGTATCGCGAGAATATGCCAGACGTGGTACCGTCGCTCACGAACAGGACAATCCGCTTGTCGGGCAGTATGACCGGCCATCCCTTCGCCGTCGGGGCGAACACGAGGTAGTTCGGCTTGGCGATGTTCTGCTCGAAGTCGCATTTCTCCATTGCCGGGAAGGACCGAGGATCGCTAGGACCGTAGTCGGCCGCTCGTCCTAGGACGCGGAAGGAAGCCGATTTCCAAGGGAGCGAGTCGGCGTTGACGACCACCCCAACCCCGAGCTCGCACTCCCGGAGGAAGCCGACCTCTTGCCAGCGTTCGTAGATTGCTTTCCCGGCAGCGCCGAGGCCATCGATCGTCTGCTTGATGAAATCCCTCGGGGACAGGCCTCCTGGCTTGCCACCGAGGTTGCCCACGAACTTGTACAGGTAGTCGGCGGCGCGGGTTGCGCCCTGACCGAAGGCCATGCTGATCTCTCTAAAGTTTATCGCGATGAGGCTGCCGGATAGCTGAAGGCCCTCATACTGCATCCGATCGTAGAGGCGCTGCAATGTCACGAAGTCCTGCTGCATTGTGCGAAGTGCCACAAGGTCGATCGGCGATCCGTCCTTGCCGATAGAATTGTCCTGGCCGGATACCAGCCACGGGAATAACTGCCCCCAACCGACGACGAACACACCCAGAGGCACGTAGCCATCCTTTCCCAATGCCGCCGCCGGCACCTTCGGCGCATTGGATGGCTCGCTGCTCGCGGTTGCAACAAGCGGTCGGGGGACCGCCGAAAGACGGTCGAGCGACTGCCGTTCTTCTCCCGAGGTATCATCGTCCGACTCGTCGACCAACAAGTCAGAGGGAGAAACCGCGCCTTTGGGGATCGCAGAGAGGTCGTTCTCCTTGGACGCGTAAGTGAGAAACGCGCGCAAGTCCATCGGAGGATCGTCCTTGGTAGATTTCTTGTATTTGTCGTAGGCGGAGGCTTTCGCGAAAGCTTCTAATCCATCGAGGTCGGTGATCTCCCCTATCTTGTCGGCGACTCCCTTGTCAGAGGGTGGCTTCCTCAATTCCGGCGGCGATGGGGGCGTGTTCACGGGCGTGCTGGGCAGATCGGCCATGTGAACCTTGCCCAGCTCGGTGAGCCCTTTGGTCGCGGTTTCCGTTAAGGACTTCACCCACGACTCAATCAGAGGTTCTACGCATCGACCGTTGAAGTATCCCGTGACCGAGGTTGTGGCATCTTGCCCGATGGTCGCCTCCTGATGACCGAAGGAGGCAGAGACCGTCGCCGAGCCCGTTAGGCCTGCAAACTCGAAGTTGCCACTTCCGCCGGCCTTCCACTGGGACTCGGAACTCTTGCTCACAAGGTCGAGGACGACCGAGCCCCATCCTCCCCAAAGCACCGCAACTACGACGCCCTCTCCACACTGGGAGTAAAACTCGGCGGACGCATTACGCCATTTTACCACATCTGAAGATTGTAACCATGTCTCCAGGGCGCCTCCATCAGACGAAGCCGGCTTTGTCTTCTTGCTAGCATTGAAAGCGTCAAGCGCGTCCTGAAGAGTTTTCTGTGATCTCACCTTTAATTTCGTTATCAGCTGAGAGACCAGGAGATCATCGAGATCCATGTATTCAAGACCAACACATCTATGCGCGAGAAAGTGTATCGACAGGTGACTACCGAGGTCGGCTTTGGATGTTGCAAAATAGGCAGAAACGCCTGCCTTGAACTTTGCTATGCCGCTTGCGCCATAGCTGCCCGAAATGCCGATCGATCCTTGGTTCATGCTGCTGGTATTTGTGAAGACGCTGTTCCCGGACATGGAGTCCGTGCCTGTGTCGTTCTCAATAAAACTCGTGATTCCATCCTCGAACTCTGGAGCGCCAAATCTTGGCGTATCGGAAAACACAACTGAACCGACTTGAATAGATTGCAGCGGATTGTTCGCGGGATCGTTCATTTCTGTGGCCATTTTTCTCTACCATTTCTTATTTGGATTGCTTTGCAAAAACAAAAACGCCAGGCGACATCAGGAACGTATAATTGCATTAAAAACCGTCCAGCGTCAGATGATCTACCTTTTTCCTGACGCCGTCTCGCAAACCTACCCTGAGGCCCAGGGTCTGCTCACCCTCTGGGTCAATCGGGCACATGAAAACCTGCATCTGCGTGTTCGTCGCTTCAGCTTAGGAATCCTCCACTGCAACCCGGAGGTTGTCGCCGCGCCCTTCGGCACTCTGCAGGCGCTCCTCCGCGGGCGCACGCAAGAAGTACGTTTACAGCAAATTGCCCCGGCTGTCGCAGTGGTTCGCCTCCACGAGTCCCTGGCCACGATACAGAAGCCCGCCTGCGACAGGATCTCAGTTGGTTCGGCGTAGCGGCGCAGACCGAAGACGTCGAGAAAGGCGATCTTCTGGTCGCCCGGCAGATCAGCCAGCAGGTCACAATCCATCAGGCGCGGAAAGGCGAGACTGTCCTTCATTGCCGCGTGCTCGGCAGCGGGGTCAGCGCGCACGCGGGCTGACCGGGCTTGGCACAGCATGATTCGATCTGCGCCACTGCCTCGCGATAAATGATGTTCCAGACTGCCTCATCTTGCCTGAAACCGGGCGGCATGGCATGTGACATCGCAAATCGCCGGGCGAACGGATCGGCGCCCTGGGGGTGCTCCTTCCCGGTCATCCACCGTGTGAGGCCGCCGCAGGTTTCCGCTTGGCCGATCCGGTGACAGCCGAGACAGGTATTGTCGCGCAGCGCGAAAGTCTTCGTCGGCCAGGCGTCAAACCCGAATTCCGGGCCGACATGAAAATAGGGTCCGAAAGGCGCCACTGGCACCTCGCGCCAAACCTGCCCGACAAATGGCGAATACATGAAGGGATCGTTGTCATGGCAATTGCCGCAACGATCGCCAGCGACGATTTCCGGCGCGTTCCAGAAGCCATTGTCCGTCCCCGCGGTGGGGGATGGCACCTTCAGGCCCTCGACCGGTTTATCGCGGCTGCCTTCGGCCTGGAACCAGCAGGTCGCGCCGGTCGCGGGATCATGCGCAATCACGTCGATCTCGTCGAAATCCATGCTGGCCGGATCGCGGATCACCTTCTGGCGGCACATGACGGAAACCATCATCGTCTCAGTCGACAGTGACAGGATGCGTGAATGCGGCACGCATTGCCCATCGGATTCCGCGCCATTGGACAGCAGCGCCGGGCGGTCGCATTCCATCTGCGGCTTCGGATCCTTGACCGGAACGCCGTCCACCGTCACCGGAACCGGGACGCCGTCGGCGCAGGAGAATTCCGGCAGCGGACCAATGAGGACGCGGCAGGCCTCCGCATAGCGTTCGGAAGTGGTCTGTTCGGCGGCGGCAGGCTGCGGCAGGGCAATCAGGGCTGCGATGAGCCAGACATGCCGGATCATTGGACGCCTCTTTTCGCAGCAATCACGGAAAGCGCAGTTTCATGCAGCGCCTCGACATACCGCACATAGCCCGAGCACCGGCAGATATGGGCTCCGATCCTCACCGAGATCGCCTGATGGAGATCTTGCGGCGGTGGCTCGTCTTGCAGCTCGTCGAGAAACAATTTGGCCGCCATCACAATGCCTGGGGTGCAATAGCCGCACTGGAAGGCGAAATGGCGGAGGAAGGCCTCCTGTATCGGCAAGAGTTCCGGCCCGGCGGAGACGCCCTCGATGGTGGTGATCGCAGAACCCTCCAGGATGGAAAGCGGAGTCGAGCAACTAATCACCGGGGTTCCCGCCGGGTTCGGCGGTTTCGCCACGGCCACGGTGCAGGCCCGGCAGACGCCGATGCCGCAGCAGAACTTCGTCCCCGTTAGATTCAGATCGTCATGCAGGAAGTCGATGAGCAGGTTGTCGCCCCGGGCATCGGGCACTTCCTGCGGTAAACCGTTTACAGTGAATTTGATGCTCATTGCGCCAGGCCTTTCAGGATCTTTTCAGGTGTAATCGGCAGAGAGGCAAAGCGCTGCCCGACCGCATCCCGCAATGCATTGGAGATCGCAGGCGCCACGGAACACATGACAGCCTCGGCAATGCCGCGCCCGGCTCGGCCGTCGCCGGGGGTTTCAGGCAGGATGATCAGTTCCTGCGCCCGGGCGCCCGGCCGATATTCCACGCCCAGCGGCACATCCTGCATCCGCGCCAGATGATAACGGTTCAGGTTCCACTGCCCGTTGGCCGGCCCCTCCATCCCTGGCGGCATATCCTCCAGCAGTGTCTGGGACAGCGCCATGGCGATGCCTCCCTGCGACTGGCCTGAGACAAGCTCCGGCACATGCACCCGGCCCGCATTCAGGATACTTACGACATTCTCGACGCGCACCTGGCCATTGCTGCGGTCCACCGTCAGCCCAACAATGTTCAGGCAAGGCGCCCAGACATAGCGGGCGTAGCGTTTGCTGGCGGCCTCGGGGCCGTTGGTATTCTGCCGTACCACCCTCAGTGGATTGTCTGCGCCGGGGGCGTAGTAGGAGAGACCATCAAGTTGCAGATGCAGCAGCCCACCCGGTGTCGGAAAATCGGCTTCGACCCATTGCGCTTGAAAATAGGCATGACCCAGCGCGCCGCTCGGTAAGCCCTGCTGATGGATTGTCCGACCCAGATCCGCCAGCGACAGCGGGGGCAGCGCGCCGTCCGTGGCAAGAAGCGCGCCATCTTGCCAGCGTGTCTGCGCGACATTCATGTAAGGCTGATGCCAGAGCTCGCGCGCCGCAGCCATCACACTGCCCTCAAACAGCGCGCGCGCTGTTTGCTGGACAACATGGACCTGATGCAGTCCGGTCAAGCAAGCCGAAGATGAGCCGACCGATTTCTGCGTCCAATCGGGGTTGGCCCATCGCGTGCTTGCGGTTGTATCCTGGGTCGTCAGGCCTGTCTGACCCCAGAGCGTATAGCAGGCCATATCCACCTGCGCCGCATTGGCGCCGAGTATCGGGCCAATCACCACGCTAAGCGTAGTGGCCGAACCGTTGCCCATGTCCACGGCGTCGGATTCCACGCGAATCCTCCCATCCGCGCCGATATGCACCGCCGCGACCACGCCGTCGCCCGACGTACCATACGCTTGCAGCGAGAGCGCGAGCCCAGTGCCATAGGTTTCCCCCCGCGAAGCGAAATCGGCCTTGATCGCCGCCCGGTCGCGCCAGAGCGTATGCGCTTCGGCAATGTCCAGGATCTCGGGCAGGCGCAATTCCTGCGCAATGGGCCCGCCCGCAACGGTGGTACCGTCATCTGCGACCAGATTGGCACGGCGCAGAGCCAGGGGATCCCAGCCCTTTTGCACGGCTAGGTCATCGAGCGCGGTTTCAATGCCGAAATAGGCCTCCGGCCCGCCAAAACCGCGTTGCGACCCGCCGCTCACATTCTGGGTGTGCGTGGCATTCGCGACGATGTCGGCCATCGGGAGCTGGTAAGCCCCGCCAGCACAGAGCGCGGCAAGGCTCGCTACATAGGGGTTGAGGTTCTTGCGACCGCCGCCATCGAACCGCAGCACCATCTGGGCCGCCAGCATCTTCATGTCGGCCCTGACGGAAAGCCGCCCCTCGATCCGCACACCTTGCCGCTTCAGTCCGGTGCGGAACTGTTCAAACCGATCGAACTCCAGCCGCACCGGGTTGCCATAAGCAAAGGGCGCGGCCAGTGCGAGCATTAGCGAGAATGGCGAACTGTCCCGCCCGCCGAAACCGCCTCCCGGATAGCAACTGGTCAGACGGATGTCCGTCACCTTAACCGGCGCGTCGGGTGTACCATACATTCCTGCGATATCAGCGATGTCGCCATCGGGCGATTGGGTGCCCAGCACAAGATGCAGCGCGTTTGCTCCCGCCTCATACCAAGCAATGCCGGTTTCAGGCTCCATGAACATCGGGTCCATGGCTTGCTTGTCGCAGGCGATCGGTTGAGACACATGGCTCGGGTCGGCAATCAGCGCCGCGGCGATCCGCTCGCGATAGTCTTGCAGTACGTCCTTCTTCTCATACTTTTTCGGATCTGCGGTCGCATAGCTGAAATTCTCGTTTCCGATCGTATACTTCACATAGGTGGTTT
The DNA here is from genome assembly GCF_055811635.1 of Mesorhizobium sp. WSM4806. Lineage (NCBI taxonomy): Bacteria > Pseudomonadati > Pseudomonadota > Alphaproteobacteria > Hyphomicrobiales > Phyllobacteriaceae > Mesorhizobium > Mesorhizobium sp. WSM4806. The sequence goes on from NZ_JBVVQZ010000006.1 coordinate 252,016, forward strand.
CGGTCGGGAAAACGCTTCCCATGCCCTTTGAATGACCGACATCGACGGCATAAATCTGGAACTCAGCGTCGCGGAACTGCAGCGCGTTGCGCGCAGTGCGAAAACCGGCGATGCTGTCGAACAGCAGCAGCGCCACTGCCTGGCCCAGGAAGTCCGGCACATTGCCCGGCTTCACGATCAGATCGACTTCGATATTGGGCGGGCGGTCGAAGATGGTGCTATCTCCTCTTGCCACTGGTGCCTGCATGCGCTCATCCAAATGAAGGTCGCGCCGCAGCGTCACCCGAGGCGCAACGAAGCGGCCCGACAGGTTATTGCCAAGGATCACCCGCTTCGGTCGCGCGGCGTTAGGAATGCCCTTGAGATCGACCCCCAGAAAGGCGTGGTCCGTCGTCAGCGCATACAAGTACAGCGCATACCACTGCCGCGCGGGCCAGCCTGGCATGTCGCGGGCATTGAAATCGCGGGCGAAAACCTTTTGCCCGGTCACCTTGGCCCGACCGTCTATGCGTTCGGCAGGGACGCCGGGTATGGACGAAGCGTTGGTGCCGATCTGTGCCACCGCGTTGGCGGGCGCGGCGGCGTGCGCTAGACGCGACAGGCCGGTCACGCTAAGCGCAATCATGCCGGCGGCGGTCTGGACAAAACTACGGCGGGTCAGTCCCAAGCTTGGCGTGGTGGGATTGGTCATGAAAGCCTCTGCTAAGGGTCGGGCTGGAGGCGGGCTGCGCCCGCCCTAACTACGCCACAGAATTACCACCATTTTCTTTACTTTAGGGAAGCAGAAGAGTCGTTATATTAGCACCGGGTACGTTCGCTTGGGGGAGCTGATCCTGCGATGTGCAGCGCATGCTTTGTCCTCGAACCTAATTTGCAATCGCCTTCAGGCCAGACACTACCCCTTAAAATCTGTCGAGGAAACTATGCTATTCATCAGGGAACAGACCCTGTTCTTGGCATCGAAATTGAACCCCTGTGCAACTCTCGATTCCCCCGCAAACTACCACACAATCAGTGTACTCCATCTCTGCACTTGCATATGAATGACTGACAACGACCGTGTTAGCTGCAAATACGGGATCGGAGTATTTGAGGCTCCCTTCTAAACTCTTCCGTGCCGCCATTGCAAGAGAGGCCCTCGGCCAGGATGTCGTGCCAGACCCGGCGCGTGCTGTAGGTGCAGTCGCTGCTTTTGAAGCTTCGGTCAATCTCGACAAGAAGAGCTTCGTCATATCCGGACCGGCGCGCTGGGGCTTCGGTTAAGCCAGGCATGAAAGCCTGAGCGGGACACGTCCATGCGCCTCATCCGTCCGAAGCCCGGCAAGCGCACCGAAAAGGCCCTGGCCAAGATGTACCGGTAACGGATTGATGCGCGAGAACGTCAAAGTGACCCAGTGCCCTTCCGCCGCGCGCCTTAAGGGCGGCGTCCGTCAGCATACCCATCGCCTCGTGAAAAGTACCGTCAGTACAATTCGAGGTTCCGTGACAGGAAATTCCTTTTTTCTTCAATGCCTTAAGGCATAAAAAAAGTACCGTCCCGAGCCTCATTGGCTCCGACGGTACTTAGCAAAAATCGGGTGGGCAATATGCGGAAGGTCCGTCAAGCGGTCCGTCAAAGCCAATCTCTGCGTGCCGATTGTCGCCGATTGTCCCTGAACGGATTTATTTTTATTTTCAGTACGTTACGTCGCAGATTGGCGTATTTTCGCGGCGTTTGAGTGGGCCTGAATCATTCCCACTCAATGATCAATGAGATCTATAACTGATTGTTTTGATTTGTAAAATCTCATCATCTTTCCAAGGAATGCCGTCAAGAATACCGTCAGATTTTTAGACTGTTGAAAAGACTAAAACAATGTGGTCGCCGTCGCGGTATGCACACTTTTGACTGCATTATTTACGACTGCCATTCGGCGAGGTCAAAGCCGGAGTTCACAGACCATAAGGCAAGGACGGTCTTGCTCATGCTCGACAGCCCTAGGTCGAGTAGACGGGAATGGGCTGGCAGGAGATGGTGTCGTGTCGAATCCTGTCGATCCTCGATCGGCCAAAGCTTCGCATTCTCATCTGCTGTGACATTGTGTGGGCACACCTTTTTGAGGTCGTTCATTGGCAAGTCTTTGATGCTTGAAATTCTTCGGTGCTAGCAACATCACGTAATACGCTGGCAGGTTGACGACAAATCTCCTGTTCGATGGAGCTTGTCGTGCATTTTTTTGGATGAGTCACCGTGCTAGCGTGGACACATAGGCCCAATGATCCTCTGTCCTTCAACGTTTCCGCTTCGGAAGACGACCCAAGAAAGGCTTTCTCCGCAGTACGTACTGAAGTACGGAAAAATTAGAATGCCTCTCCATCTGGTCGGGGAAACGATCGAGAAGACACGCAGAGACAGGCAAACTGGTGAAGCTGATGCGCTGCATCTACGTCGATGCCGATGATGACATCGACACGGCGCTCCTTCGACACGCTGTTCGCATGTCCCAATATCTATACCCGCGTGCTATCTCTCTGCAGCCATTTCCGTACTGCTCGGCCCAACGCGCGACGGTCGCCTCTTCCTAAGCGGTCGACGTAAGCAGCCGACCCGGCTTCGTTTCACTCAAGATCATTAAGAGCGAAGGCCCGCCAACCCCTCTGTCGCACAATCAGTGATCAACGACATTGTGAACGAGTTCCGGATGGCAGTCTCTTCCTTGCACCAGCGATTCCTCGAGGCCTTTCGGCTACGCAGAGAGCATGCAGCGTCAATGGACGACGCCATGCGGAAGGCGATCGCGAAAAGGCTCATAGAGGAATACAGCAGCGCGAAGGGAGCGGCAGACGCGGTGTGGACGCTTGCGCGCGAAAACCGATGTATCGCGAAGGCCAACAGGCCGAAGGCTATGTGCTCCGTCGCCGCGGTCGTCCCGGTGCGCAACGAAGCTGCGATGGATCTGATCGTGGCCTGGCCATTGCCGGCGACTATATGCATATCACCGTCGCCGAGGTCCGTTGGGTTCGCCAGCGCGGACGCGTTCGTTGGCGGGATGTCGCCGAAGGGGCCTATCGGCGCGAGCAGGTCGTCACAATTCAGACGCTTGTCATTGGTCGTCTGCCGGCGTCGGTTCGCTCCGCGATGTTTCCTGCGGATGGTCCGGCCGACCGGGCGCGAGTCGCCGCGTGAGCTTGGATTTCCCCGCAATGTTGGGATCCGTAAACTTGAAGATCGCCTCCTCGACCTTGCACACGCGCAACGACTGCGTTTGGTCGCGCAGCGGATCGATCCGCGCTGACCCGCTTGTTTGCCGGGCGCAACTCGGTTCGCGCGCGTGATCGTCTGCATCAGAGTGTGGTTCTTCATTGGCTTGTCGAGATGGATCGTCGAGCAGGTTGGCACGTCGAAGCCGGTGATCCACATCGCGCAGACGAAGACCAGTCTCGACCTCCCCACCTCCTGGAGCATGGCTTCAAGCGGAACCGACGAGTTCACCGGCCGGATGCAGGAGGCCATCAACGGGATGATGCTGGACATGATCGCTGCGATTGCCCACAAGGACTATGACGACAGGCGGCGGCGGCAGGCCCAGGGTATCCGGAAGGCCAAGCAGGAAGGGCGCTACCGGGAGCGGCCTGAGGACCAGGAGCGCAATGCGGCCATAGAAACATAGACCCCTCCATTTCGTTACCCGGTAGCTACGTTGCACTGACGACAGCCGCAAGTAGGCGACCCGATTGGTATGCCCTACGCACACTCCGCACTCCAACCGCTGGACAAGGATTGCCCCGCCAGCGCGTGCTCATGTCGGTCTGAGGTACCGCCACCGGGCAGCCTCTCGGCGTCTGGCGGTCGTCTCGCTCGGGCCTGTGTGGTGAAACCGAAGGGGCACGGGGGGTGCCACGCATGAGCCTGTTATCCGATGGGTCGTAAGAAAATTTGGCCCGGATATTCCGACCCCTCCTTTTGACCCCGTTGAACCCGCTCACCCGAATTGTTTATCCGAGCTAGCCCAAGGGGCCGATTTGGGGGCGATCTTTATCGGCTACTAATGACCTGTCGCTTGACGCTGGGGTCAATTGGGTGGGCACTCGTCATTGGGTGGGCACGCGCGTCAGGCCGGAGTGTAGGCTGGGGCGCGGAAGTCGCAATCTTTGAAGGTCCGTCGCCGGCCGCACTCTTGAGACACCCGCCCGGGTAGCCTTGGGGGGCGGCACTAGCCGATGTAAGACTGACAGGGTGCCCAAGGCTCCGCTGTCTGGGTCCTGTCATCGCTCAGTCACTATTTAGTTGTGCTGCCACTGCACCCTGCGAAGGCAGCTCAAAGCAGCGGGGACTAACCCCAAGCCCCCCCACCCGGTCCCCGCTGCTCATTTACCGTCGCAATGACGTCAAGGCCCGCCTGACCACCCTACAACATCGCAGCACACGCCAGTACCGGGCATGATCGTGAAGGCTTTCCGGTGCCGTTGCGGCTCAACGCGCTGCGTTCACGGCGGAATTCGTGAAGGGAGAGATTCGCGCGGTAGGCGCACTGGACGGGCGCGCCATCTTGTCTATCTAATCGCCGACGCAAACCTCACCACGGAAACAATCCACCTCGATCACGAAATCCCAAACATCGTCCTCAAAACGAGCATTCCTCTCGACCTGCTGATCGGAACTACCGAACAAGCAAATTGCGAGCGCCTTGCTTTAGGATTGCCAGGCGCTTCGGCAGGCATTTGCAGACCATCGATTGCGATAAGCGCTCCTTTTGGCGATGCCACTTAGGTTAGATGAATTGCAAAAAGCTCAAGACTGTTTGGCTGGCCATCGATTCCGGCCGACTGCTCGGCCATTAATTTCACATAATTTCACATTCCAAACAGAGACGAAAGTTGGCCCAGAGCTTACGGCCGAAACGCTCGCTAAGGCAGTTGGATGCACCGTAACGGGGGCGAGCCTTCCGCGCCGATTCCAAATCCTTTGCTCTTCGGCCGTCCCCTCGTACGTCTTGACTAGTACGAGCCCGCAGCCTATTTCAGCGCCACGTTAGCACTCTCCACTGGCGAGTGCTAACCACGCTCCGGCAACGGAGAACCTTTCAACCTCCGCACCAGGGATATCCAAAATGGCAAAGTCGAATTTCCGGCCGCTGCATGACCGCGTGGTCGTTCGTCGGGTCGAATCCGAATCCAAGACCTCCGGCGGCATCATCATCCCCGACACGGCTAAGGAAAAGCCGCAGGAAGGCGATATCATCGCCGTTGGTTCCGGCGCCCGTGACGAAGCCGGCAAGCTCGTGCCGCTGGACGTCAAGGCCGGCGATCGCATCCTGTTCGGCAAGTGGTCGGGCACCGAAGTCAAGCTCAATGGCGAAGACCTTCTGATCATGAAGGAATCCGACATCATGGGCATCATCGGCTGAATATCGGCCTCACCATCGCTTAAACCCCGGGCTCAATTCAAGCCCCTGCCAGGAGCTAAAAATGGCTGCCAAAGACGTAAAATTTTCTCGCGATGCCCGTGAGCGCATGCTGCGCGGCGTCAACATCCTCGCCGACGCAGTGAAGGTCACGCTCGGCCCCAAGGGCCGCAACGTGGTCATCGACAAGTCGTTCGGCGCCCCGCGCATCACCAAGGACGGCGTCACCGTCGCCAAGGAAATCGAGCTTGAGGACAAGTTCGAGAACATGGGCGCGCAGATGGTCCGCGAAGTTGCTTCGAAGACCAACGACATCGCCGGCGACGGCACCACGACCGCGACCGTTCTGGCGCAGTCGATCGTCCAGGAAGGCCACAAGGCGGTTGCCGCCGGCATGAACCCGATGGACCTGAAGCGCGGCATCGACCTTGCGGTTGGCGACGTCGTCTCGACGCTGATCAAGAATGCCAAGAAGATCAAGACCTCGGAAGAGGTTGCCCAGGTCGGTACCATCGCCGGCAATGGCGATGCTTCGGTCGGCTCGATGATTGCCGAAGCGATGCAGAAGGTCGGCAATGAGGGCGTCATCACGGTCGAGGAGGCCAAGACCGCCGAGACCGAACTCGAAGTCGTCGAAGGCATGCAGTTCGACCGCGGCTATCTCTCGCCCTACTTCGTCACCAACGCCGACAAGATGGTTGCGGATCTGGAAGACGCCTACATCCTTCTCCACGAGAAGAAGCTCTCCAATCTGCAGGCCATGCTGCCGATCCTCGAGGCTGTCGTGCAGACCTCGAAGCCGCTGGTCATCATCTCGGAAGACGTCGAAGGCGAGGCCCTGGCCACGCTGGTCGTCAACAAGCTGCGTGGCGGCCTGAAGATCGCCGCCGTCAAGGCGCCGGGCTTCGGCGATCGCCGCAAGGCCATGCTGGAAGACATCGCCATCCTCACCGGTGGCCAGGTCATTTCCGAAGACCTCGGCATCAAACTCGAGAATGTTGGCCTCAACATGCTCGGCCGCGCCAAGAAGGTGTCGATCTCCAAGGAGAACACCACCATCGTCGACGGCGCCGGTAAGAAGGCCGAGATCCAGGGCCGCATCGCCCAGATCAAGCAGCAGATCGAGGAGACCACCTCGGACTACGACAAGGAGAAGCTGCAGGAACGTCTCGCCAAGCTGGCGGGCGGCGTTGCCGTCATCCGCGTCGGCGGTGCGACCGAGATCGAAGTCAAGGAAAAGAAGGACCGCGTCGACGACGCCCTCAACGCGACCCGCGCGGCCGTCGAAGAAGGCATCGTTCCCGGCGGCGGCGTCGCACTCCTGCGCGCTTCGCTGGCCATCACCGTCAGCGGCGCCAACTCCGACCAGACCGCTGGCATCAGCATCGTGCGTCGCGCGCTGCAGGCTCCGGCCCGCCAGATCGCGGCCAACGCCGGTGCGGAAGCATCGATCGTTGCCGGCAAGATTCTCGAGAACACGGGCCCGACCTTCGGCTTCAACGCCCAGACCGGCGAATATGGCGACATGATCGCCATGGGTATCGTCGATCCGGTCAAGGTCGTGCGCACAGCTCTTCAGGACGCGGCCTCGGTCGCCGGCCTGCTGGTCACCACCGAAGCCATGATCGCGGAGGCTCCGAAGAAGGAGTCGGCTGGCGGCGGCATGCCTGCCGGCATGCCCGGCGGCGGCATGGGTGGCATGGGCGGTATGGGCGGTATGGGCGGTATGGATTTCTAAGGTCCACGCACTTCAATAATCTCGATGGGCGGCAGCGATGCCGCCCTTTTCTCTGCCTCGGAGCCAAGCCGGATGCCACATCCACAAGGCTACATACGGCGGCACGTTCACGGCGGACACCAATGACTGACTTCATTCTGTTCGCCATTGTCGGCTTCCTCGCCCAGGCGGTTGACGGCGCGTTAGGCATGGCCTATGGCGCGATCTCCTCCACCGTGCTGCTCTCCTTCGGTGTTCCGCCGGCGCAGGCTTCCGCCGCGGTACACGCGGCGGAAGTGTTCACCACGGCCGCTTCCGGCACGGCGCACCACTACCACCGCAATATCGACTGGAAGCTGTTCTGGCGGCTTGCTCCTTTCGGCATTCTCGGCGGCTGCCTCGGCGCCTTCGTGCTGACCTCGTTCGACGGCGACAAGGTGAAGCCCTACGTCACGACCTATCTCGCTGTGATCGGGCTCTGGCTGTTCCTCCGGTCGTTCCGCAAGATCCCCAGCAATCCGGTTCCTACCCGTCTTGTGGCGCCGCTGGGTACTGTAGGCGGCTTCCTCGACGCTGCAGGCGGCGGCGGATGGGGCCCGATGGTCGTGACCGGATTGCTCGGCGCCGGCGCGCCGCCCCGCTACGTGATCGGCACTGTCAATGCGGCCGAGTTCCTGATCACGCTAGCGGTGTCCGTCACCTTCATCGTCGCGCTCGTCAGTGGGCACTGGCAGGAAGCGGGGGCGCTGTCGACACATGCAAGCTCGGTGCTGGGGCTGATCGTCGGCGGCATAGTCGCCGCTCCGCTTGCCGGATGGGTGCTCAAGGCGATTGCCGAGCGGACGCTTTTGCGGCTCGTCGGCTGCCTGATCATGCTGCTCGCTTTGTTCCAGACCGCCCAACAACTGGGATTCGTCTGACCTGAGCAAGCAGACTACCCTTCCAAGCCTTCGCTTTGCTTCCGGACATCATGATCGGCGTAACCGAAGTGAACCGCGGACTGGAGGCGACTTGCCACCCTGGAAAACCTAACCTGCGCCACAAACGGCGTATGGCACGCCAGTGATCAACGTGTTTCCCATTTCCGCCTCGCCCGGCCCATCGGTCCTTTTACGCTCGGCTCGATGCAGTGACTGCTCTGCTCGATGCAGTGACTGATGACGGCGGCGATCAACATTGCTTCGCGTGCTCTTTTAGTGCCAATTCAAGCGCTTGGCTCAAAGGCACCGCCTTGGAGAATAGGAAGCCCTGAGCGGTTCTGCAGCCAAGCTTGTGCAGAATTTGCCGGTCTGCCTCTGTTTCGACGCCCTCGGCCATGACATCGATCCCGAGCGCCCGACCAAGATCGATCACCGTTTTGACAAGCAGCCGGTCCTCCCGAGACTTGGCTAGGCCGCGAATGAAGCCTTGGTCTATTTTCACCTTGCGTATCCGACTGTCCTTGAGCGATGCCAACGTGGAAAAGCCGGTGCCGAAGTCATCGAGCGCGATGGAAATGCCGGCATGTGAAAGGCGCCCGAGCTTTTCATCTACTCTGTCCGGGTCCACTGGGGATTCTTCGGTAATCTCGATTTCGAACATCGTTGCTGGGAGGTCTTTTGCCGCCAGACCATTCAGAACCATGTCGTCGATATCGCCGGCTTCCAATTCGCGCGGTGACAATACCTCTTCGGGGCGACATTTAGGGCCTGCCGCGGGAAGCTGCCGCCTCTGCGTGCAGGGGCAGCGATTACTCCGGCGAATGAGGCCCTCTTTCATCGCGCACGGTCCAAAGCTGCTGGTACGGTTTCATCGCCTAAGCATGGCCGAAATGCCATGCCGCATAAAGGGGGCATGTTGGGCGAACCGAAGCCCCACATGTCGTGCAAGCCGTGCCGCCGGGTGCTCGCTTGAGTAGAGTCCGACAAGAATGTTCGTGCCGTGGAAGAGCGGCGCCGCTGACAGGCGCAGCCACCTTTCGTATCCGTGCAGCATGTCGGGATCGGCAATCTCGCGACCGTCGCGACATGCTGTTAGGATTCCATAGGCGAGTTGCTTCTGGCCGCTGATACCGATGTTGAAACCATGCGCAGTCACCGGGTGCATGCCGATGGCAGCGTCGCCGATGAGTGCGGCGCTGGGAGCTCGGAATTTGTGCGCCCAAGTCGTGACCAGCGGATAGGTATGGCGCTTGCTTGCCAAGGTCATTTTTCCAAGGCGCCCTCGACACCGGTTCGTCAATTCCCTCAGAAACAAATGGTCGCTGAAGGCAAGCAGTCTATCGGCCTCGTTTGAGCGCAGGGTGAGCAGCAGCGACGACACTCCCTCCGCCAGGGGCAACATCGCTATTGTCTGATGGTGATCGAACCATTCGATTGCCACCTGGTGGTGGGCGCGCTCATGCCGCACCCGGCATATTAGCATCGAGTAGCCAAGCCGATTGATATCGGCGCCTATGCCGAGCAGATCACGAGTGGCCGACAGACGTGAATCGGCGGCAACCACAAGGCTAGCGTTCAACTGCACGCCATTAGACAGCGTTACGAGTGCTCCTGTGTGGCTGGTTGTTGCATCTACGACCGAGTGGCCGCACAGGAGCCGCGCGTGATTCTGCACGTGGATTGTCTTGAACAGCGCGTAGCGGATCCGGCAATTTGGGACCAAAACTCCGAGGGGTTCTCCAGACCCGCTGGGAGGATCGAAACGCAGAGCGAAAGGGCTCGAACCGTTGAGCACGCGCGCGCCGTGAAGCTGTGATTTGTCCGAAGCGGGGATGGCATCCCAGGCGCCGATCTCGCGAAGGATTCTGATCGAGGCGTGGGTCAGCGCGATTTCCCGGCCGTCAAAAGGCGGATTGGCGAGAATATCAATTGAGTTCTGTTCGACAACTGCGACCTTGAGTTGGCTTTGAGCGAGTGATGCGGCGAAGCAAAGTCCGACCGGCCCCGCTCCAACGACAATGATGTCGAAGCTGTCATCGGAGTCGGCCATCAGCGTGGCGCCATCGCGTAGGCTCTCCAGTGCCCAAGCACGAGCTGCGAAATCAAAAAACGCCTCTGATGCTAGTTAAGCACGACGCGCACAAGCTATGGCCGCCTAAATAAGTGGCAAGCCGCCTCATCAGCGGCAGATGCTCACAAAGCCGTTGCTTGACGGCTGTAGCTGGCAAGTAAGCGGTCGATCGGGCCGTTGCTGCGTCGCGATCTCGCGATCCTGGGAACGGAACTGCTGCTGCTGCTGCTGCTGATATTGCTGCCGCCGCAGCCTGTTCTCCAGCATCAGTAATTCGTTCTGCTCGACCAGCCCATTGCGATTGGCGGGGTTGAGGACTGGTGCCGAGGCGACTGGATCCGGCAACGTCGCCGTTCCCAGCATTCCCGACATGAAGATCGTCAATAGGCGAAATCGCGACATCCGTTCACTCCTGCAAACAAAACTTTGGCATACTCCGCTCACCTGGGCAGATAGCCAGCCAACCAACGGGTTTCTCACATCGGCCATTCAGCTTTCCAGCAGCCACACTTGCATCGAGCCTTTTGCCCGATTGTTCCAGAGATAGTATGGCAGGGCGGTTAGCCGGCAGTCCGAAGCGATGGGGGGCGTATTTCTGTATAGGCTGTCTCCCCAGCCTTGGTCTTCGACGCGCTGCGCGGAGGCAGTCAGCGTGACCACGCCATCGAAAAGATCGCCCCGTTCCATCGTTTCGATCTTGGACTCTCGCGGCAGTGTGAGCTGCTGCACGGGCGCCCCGGGATTGTCGACCTCTTCAACGCAATAAACCAATGGTCCGCGCTTAAGCGCCACCCGGCCGATATCCTGCTTGACCGAGGGATGAGCATAGATGCGCTCGGGAGAAATCGGTAGTTCGAGGGCGATGGTGTCTCCGGCATTCCATAGCCGCGAGATCGCAAGATAGCCATTTCTGGTGCATGCCGTCACGTCGACTGCACATCCCCCGACCGAAGCTTCGGCTTCATGAGCCCAACCGGGAATGCGGAGGTTGATCGTGAACTCGGTCGGCGCGTCAGGGCTGACCTCGATCCTGATCGAGCCGAAAAATGGATAGGCGCTGGTTTCCCGCAGGAACACATTGCCCGTAGCGAGTTGGATGTTCGTCGAAACGCCGCCGTAGAGATGGAAGGCGATTGCGTTTTCACTGGCCGAGACGAAATAGCCTCCGATCGAAGCAATTAGACGAGACGAATTCATCGTGCAGCATGGGCATGAGTGCCAGGCCCATCTGCTGCGTCGCCCATCGCTCTCGAGCGGATTGGAGTAGAAATAGCGCTCGCCATCGCGCGAAAGGCCGGTCAGCGCGCCGTTGAACAACGCCTGTTCCAGAACGTCGGCGTATCGGCCGTCGAGTTCGAGATGCAGCATGCGATGTGCCCAGAAGATCAGGCCTACCGAGGCGCAGGTCTCCGCATACGCCGTATCGTTCGGCAGGTCGTGATCCACAGTAAAGCCTTCATTCGCGGCAGCCTGACCCAAGCCGGACGTGATGTAGATTTTCGAGGAGATGACGTCGGCCCAGAGCACCTCGCATGCTTTTTTGAGGCTGTCGTCATTCAGTTCCGCCGCGAGGTCGGCCATGGCAGAAAGCATGTACATCGCTCGGACCGCATGTCCGACCACCTTAGTTTGCTCGCGCACCGGCCTGTGCGACTGGTTGTACTCATATCTTTTCGCCCTGAAATCTCTGGGGTTCTCCCCGCGCGCGACCGCTTCCTGATCGAAGTAGTGCGGCTGACGCCCGCGCTCATTCATGAAATAGGCCGCGAGGTCGAGATGCATTCTGTCTCCAGTCAAGCGATAGAGCTTAACGAGGGCCAGCTCGATTTCCTGATGGCCGCAATAGCCGCGCTTCTGGCCGGGGTTCGGGCCGAATGTCTTGCGGACATGGTCAACATACCGCTCAAGGATGTCCAGGAGCCGGCGCCGGCCCGTCGCGAGGAAGTAGGCGATACCGCCCTCGAGCAGATGTCCAAGATTGTAGAGTTCGTGATTGTCGCGCAGGTTGGTCCAGCGCTTGTCGGGCTCGCGCTGCAGGTACCAGCAGTTCAGATAACCGTCGGGAGCCTGCGCCTTTTCGAGATCATCGACAATATTTTCGATCCATGCCTCGATGTCGGGATCACGCCTGTGTGACAGCGCGTAGGATGCTGCTTCTATCCACTTGCCAGCGTCGGAATCCCAGAACACCTGCCCGGAATCGTGCTCGTTGCCTGGGACGCTCAGTGGCAGCGACTGGTTCGGCAGTGTGAGGGACAGCAATACACCTTGCTTGCCAAGCTGGACGTGCTGGCTGGGGATGGTCCGTGTCAGCACCGTCTCCAGCCTCTCGCGCCAGAATTGCCCCTCCAGCGCGACATCAACGAACCGAACTGGCTTGAACTCGCTCATTCGAACGCATCGGCTCCTGCAATGACGTGCGCCGGACTGCTCACGGCTTCGACAATGCCGGCGCCCCCGGCGAACACGGCCAGCACCTGATGCCGCTCAGCTTCCGTCCCGCTAGACATGCGTTCTCCCCTTGAAAAGACTCGTCCATTGAAATCAGGGCGATGAGGAGACAGCACTGATCTGGGTCAGCCAGACACGACAAATCCGCGCCGCCGGTCTATCCGCTCCGTTGCACTTGGAACACGTACATCGCCAGCGCTCGTGCGGCCGTGGGAGGTACTTCGTGGCATCAGCCGCTCGCTTGGAGGAATGGGCGACGCAGGCCTTCGAGTGACGGAATCAGCGTTCCGGCCTCTCGTCCCGGTCAATGAGGATACGCTCGGCGGCTCCGTCGAGATCCTCGTATTGACCACTCCTCAAGGCCCACAGGAAGCCAGACAGTCCAAGCCCGCCCAACAACAGCGCCACCGGTATGAGATAGACCAGGATTGTCATGAGGGTTGCGTCAATGTGCCGGTGTGGGAGCGGCTATCAGGCGGAGCAGTTCTCCTTGGCACGTCTGGCACAAAACCTTGCAGCCTCGACGCATTGCCAATGACAAGCAGTGATGAGGCCGACATCGCGATTGCCGCAATCAATGGTGTTACCTGCCCCAAAATGGCGATCGGGACGGCAATGGCGTTGTAGACAATCGCGATGGCGATGTTTTGCCGGATCAGTTGTCCGGCCTTTCGCGAAACGTCGAGGGCAAGGGAGACGGCCGAAAGGCTTTCGTGCAGGAAAACGAAATCCGCAGCTTTGCGGCCAACATCGGCCGCCGTGGCTGGAGCGATCGAGACATATGCCGCGCCCAGCGCAGGGGTGTCGTTGAGGCCGTCGCCAACCATGAGCACCTTGTGGCCGTCCTTCGCCAGGTTTTCAATATACTTGACCTTGCCGGAAGGAAGCAGCGCCGGAACAAAGTGATGTATCCCCAACGTCGTCGCGACCTCGCCGCATGCAGCCCCGGTATCGCCCGACAGCATTTTCACGGAAACTCGGGCGTTGTTCAATTGCTCGATGGCCGCCCTGGCGTCCGGACGCAGCGCGTCCTTGAAGACAAAGGACGCCACGATGATCCCGTCTTTGGTCAGAACCGTTCCGCCGTATCTGCTTTCGCCACCGGTTCGGGCCTTCCATCCAGCCCAACCACGCCGCCCCAGTCGCCAGGTGCTTCCCCTCGTGGTGGCTTCGATGCCGAATCCGGGGTGTTCGCTGACAGCTTCGAGCTTTGGCTGACCGGCGAAACCGGCAAAGGTGGCAATGGCATTTGAATGCGGGTGACGGGAGTGCGCGGCCATCTCGGCAGCGATTGCCAGCATGGCCGGATCGATGGAAGACGCGTTGACGAGCCGGGGCTCACCGAGCGTAAGCGTGCCGGTCTTGTCGAACACCGCCGTGTCGATCGCCGCCAAGCGCTCCATGGCCGAACCGTCCTTGACCATCACGCCATTTTCGAACAGGCGCCGCGCGGCGACCACCTGCACGATCGGCACGGCGAGGCCGAGCGCACAGGGACACGTGATGATAAGGACGGCGATGGCGATCGTCATTGCCCGGTGCCAGTCGCCGATGGCCACCATCCAGCCGAGGAACGTCACGAAGGCGGTCAGATGGACCACCGGAGCATAGAGCGCCGAAACGCGGTCGGCGATCCGGCGATATTGCGCGCGCCCCCCCTCAGCGGCTTCCATCAGGCGCACCATCTCGGCCAGGAAGGAGTCTTTTGCGGCGGCTGTTGCTTCGATGGTCAGCGGGCCCGTGAGATTGAGTGTGCCGGCCTGCACGGTTTCCCCTGACGACACGGTTCTGGGTGTGCTTTCACCGGAAACCAGTGAACAGTCGAGATCCGAAGAGCCTCGAATGACCTTGCCGTCGACGGGAATCCGTTCGCCGGCAGCGATCAGCAACTGCATGCCTGGTTCGATCTCGTCAACCGGCCGGTAGTCGCGCGTGCCATCGTCGCGCAATACTGTGGCGCCGCGCGCCGCCAGCCGTGACAGGCCGTTCACCGCGGTCCGGGCACGCTCGCGCATCACGTGATCAAGCGTGCGGCCGATCAGCAGGAAGAACAGTAGCGATACCGATGCATCGAAGTAAGCGTGGTCGCCATGGTTGATGGTTTCGTAAAGGCTCATCGCGTAGGCGAGCGAGACACCAACCGCAATCGGCACATCCATGTTCATGCGGCCGTGACGCAATGCGTTCCATGCCGAGCGGAAGTAGATGCCACCAGCGAAGGCGAGCGCGGGGATGGCGATCAGTGCCGAGACCCAGTGGAACAGGTCACGGGTCGCACCTTCAGCGCCGGACCAGACCGACATTGAAAGCAGCATGATGTTGCCCGCTGCAAAGCCGGCAACCCCCACGGCCCGGATCAGCTCCGATAGCGTCTTGTCCTTCTCCCCTGTCTCGGGCGCGAACAAATGCGCTTCGTATCCCAGCCGTCCAAGCGCGGCGACAAACGGTGGAACCTCATTTCCGCGCCACCGGATCGCAACCCGTTTCGTCGACAGGTTGACACGTACACCCTCGACGCGATCGAGTTTTCCAAGTGCCCTCTCGATACTCTGGATGCAGGCTGCGCAATGCACCGTCGGGACCGAGAGATCGGTTTGGTGCAGATCGCCGCCAAGCGAGCGGCTCGCCAGCCTGACCTCTTGGCTTGATGGCAGGACGGATATGCTGCTTTCCAGATCCAGCGCCGTTTCGGCGCCCGGTGCACAACAGCTCATTGTAACGCTCCATGGGAAATTATAATTCGACGGACGTCGCGATAGGGTTCTGCCAGACCAGCATCGGCGTCGACTTGGACGATCCAGACGCCGTCCCTTGGCGTATGCTGGGCGGCAAATTCCTGGCTCGTGGCGAGCGCAAGCATGACGGCTTTGTCCTCGGCCTCGTAGGCGGGATGACGGAACAGGAGCCTGACGCCGTGCAACTGGACCGCTTTGCCGGCGGCATCGCTGAGGCCGTAGCGGACCTCGCCCCGTGCGATGGTCAGTTTGCCGGTCCAGCCGAGTGCGGCCTGCGCGCGCCCTTTCTCGGCCATCCGGTTGAACTGCTGGCTCGCGACATAGGTGTTTTCGACGACGAGGCCGGTCCAGCTTGTGCTGGCGAGTGTTGCCATGGTCAGGTTCACACCAACGATCACGCCGAAAAAGCTAAGGATGATACGCAACATATGCCTGCCGGTGAATTCGGGGGGCCTTCGTGCATTGACGCTCATCTAACGATCTCCGGTGCGTTGAACGTGGCCGTGTATTCGTCCGACTCGAAGCTCGCCTTGTCCTCGACCCGAAACTTGAACGTCTGCGCTTGGGCATTGATCTGTTCCGCCGGCTGGCGGACGAAAACCTTCAGCATTTTCAGCCGGTCCGGTTCGACCGGAACGGAGAGGGAGCGATCCGCAGGCATGTCGATCCCGACGACGCTCATCTCGGCATCGGCCAGGCCCTGCATGGTGACGACGATCGTTCTTGGCTCTGGGATCATGTTGAGCAGCTTGACGGTGTAACCATTGCGGATCGAACCATCGGACAGCGTGACGAACTGCGGATTGCGGTCGTGCAGAACGTTGACCTCGAGCCGATCGCGCGTCAGCAGCGAGTAGAGTAAGGCGAGACCGACCGCCGACCACGCACTCATGTAGACGAAGGTGCGCGGTCGAAAGATCTTGCGGACATGGAAATGGGCTAACCTGTCGGAGAAAGCGCCGCCGTCGGTCCGGACGAGCGACGGGTTCACCGAGCAGGAGCCGCCTGCAGTCGCTACCGCCATGTTGGCGTTGTAATCGGACAGCGTCGCATAGGAGATCAGCCCGCGCTCCTTGCCGAGCTTGTCCATGACGCTATCGCAGGCATCGATGCACAGCGCGCAAGTGATGCATTCGAGCTGCTGGCCATCGCGAATGTCGATCCCCATCGGGCAGACGGCGACACAGGCATTGCAATCGACGCAGTCTCCGACCGGCTGCCCCGCGGCCTGGACCTTTTTGGCGTGCCGCGAGCGAGGTTCGCCGCGCCAGTCATTGTAGGTCACGGTGAGCGAATTTTCATCGAGCATGGCCGCCTGAATGCGCGGCCACGGGCACATATAGGTGCAGACCTGCTCGCGCATCAGCCCGCCGAATGTGTAGGTGGTTGCCGTCAGCACGCCGATGGTGATGTAGGCGACCGGCGCCGCGGTGCCAACGAAGACCTCGCCAATCAGCATTGGCGCATCGGCGAAATAGAAGATCCAGGCGCCGCCGGTCGCTGAGCCTATGGCCAGCCAGATCGCGTGTTTCGATCCACGCAGCACAAGCTTGCGCGCGGTCCACGGTCCGGCGTCAAGTTTCATGCGGGCATTGCGATCTCCCTCGATCGCACGCTCCACAACCAGAAACAGATCGACCCATACGGTCTGCGGACAGGTATAGCCGCACCAGGCTCTGCCGACTGTGGATGTGATTAGGAAAAGGCCGATGCCGGCCATCACGAGAAGGCCGGCCACATAGAAGAATTCCTGCGGCCAAATCTCGATGAAGAAGAAATAGAAGCGGCGGTTGGCAAGATCGATCAGCACGGCCTGGTCCGGTGCAAACGGACCTCGGTCCCAGCGCAGCCAGGGCGTCAGATAGTAGATCGCTAGCGTGATCGCCATCACCAGCCATTTGAAGCGACGGAAATTACCCGAGATTCGCTTGGGGAAAACCTTCTTGCGTGGGGCATAAAGCGGCTCACGGGTGTTGGGGGAGTCAATCGCTTCTGCTTGGGGCGGTTCTGTCTGCGTTTTATCACGCACGTGGCATCTCCAGTCCCGCTGCCGATGTCAGGGCCGCCCATCGAACAGCCTCGCCGTGGGCGGTCCGCCCGTGTTGATGCAGGTCACAGCCGGAATGGTGTCGAGGCCCGGCTCGCGCCGGGCCTCGTCGCTTGGCAGGGGGAGGGCCGAGAATAGGCTTCCGTTCCTATTCTCCGCCGCCAAGCGAATGGACATAGACCGCAAGTTCCTTGACCTTGACCTCGCCGAGACGCCCACCCCAGGCCGGCATGACGCCTTGCTTTGGCGCGCGAACCTGCGCGGCAATAGCCGTCTCGCCCGCCCCGTAGAGCCAGATCGCGTCGGTCAGGTCGGGTGCGCCAAGCTCCGTGTTTCCCTTTGCATTATCACCATGACAGGCGGCACAATTCTCGGCGAAAACATTGGCGCCGGGTATGACCATTGCTTGATCGCCAACAGCGCCGGAGAGACTCGAGACATAAGCGCTGACCTGTGTAATCTGCTCGGGCGTAATGATGTCACCAAACGCCGGCATTTCCGACAGGCGCGTGTCGGGGTCTGAGGCAACGCGGATGCCGTGCGTGATTGTCTGCTGGATCTGCTCGGCCTTGCCGCCCCACAGCCAATCGTCATCATTCAGGTTGGGAAAGCCCTTCGAACCCTGGGCGCCGGAGCTATGGCACTGAACGCAATTGACCTTGAAGGCGGCGCCACCGGCCGCGATAGCGAATCCGCGCAAAACATCGTCGGCGGCAATCTCGGCGACAGTCTTCGCCTGAAGGGCGGCAACATACTTGCCCTTGGCGACCTCGGCCGCTGCCAGCTCATTCTTGACATCGTTGCGGCTGGAATAGACGAGCACGCCTCGGGTGGCGGAGCTTAGCATAGGCCATGCGGGATAAGCGATGGTGTAGCCGATCGCCCAGACTATGGTGACGTAGAAGGTGATCACCCACCAGCGCGGGAGCGGATTGTTGAGCTCCTTGATCCCGTCCCATTCATGGCCGGTGGTCGAGACGTCGGAGACTTCGTCAATGTGCTCACCGCTCATGATCAGTCGTCCTTGAGAGGGATTTGAGCAGCTTCGTCGGCTCGCGTCCTGCTGCCGGGACGGAGCGCAAAGGTGATGCATCCGACGAAGAACAGCGCCATAGCGAGCAGGCCCCAAGTGTCGGCAAACGCCCGCATGAAGTTGTAGGTCATCACCATTCTCCTCAGCGGTAACCGGCGGCTTCGTCGTAGTTTTTGAAATCGACCAGAGTGCCAAGCATCTGGAGGTAAGCGACCAGCGCGTCCATCTCGCTGACCTGTTGCGGATTGCCATCGAAGTCACCGAGCTTGGCCTTTGGATACCGCGCTTCAAGACCGGATGTGTCGATGTTGGGATCTGCCTGCGCCATGAGATCGGCATTCGCGCTCGCGATCATGTCGTCGGAGTAGGGCACGCCCACACGGCTGTTCGCGATCAGGTGCGTCGAGAAGTCCTTCACCTCAATCGGCATTTCCTTCAGGAACGCGTAGCTCGGCATGATCGATTCCGGCACCACGGAGCGCGGATCCACAAGGTGCTGAACGTGCCATCCATTGGAATAACGGTCGCCCACCCGCGCGAGATCCGGTCCTGTGCGTTTCGATCCCCACTGGAACGGGTGGTCGTACATCGACTCGGCCGCCAGACTGTAGTGCCCATAGCGCTCGACCTCATCGCGGAACGGCCTGATCATCTGGCTGTGGCAGAGGTAGCAGCCCTCGCGCACATAGATGTTGCGGCCAGCGAGTTCGAGCGGCGAATAGGGCCGCATGCCTTCGACCTTCTCGATCGTATTGTCGAGATAGAAGAGCGGCGCGATCTCGACGATGCCGCCGATCGTCACCACCAGAAGGGAGCCGACGAGAAGAAGCGTGGCGTTCTTCTCGATTACGGCGTGTTTGTCCATCAAGCCCATTTTCTGGCTCCTGATCGCGCAGGTCGGACGGCGGCGATGGGACGCGGCATCGGTTTCTCCTCGCGCTGGTAGCCGAGGATTGTCATGGTGACGTTCCATGCCATGATCAGCGCGCCGGACAGGTACATCGCGCCGCCGATGGCACGCATGATGTAGTACGGATGCATGGCGGCGACAGTTTCGGCGAACGAGAAGACCAGAAAGCCCTGCTCGTCGTATTCGCGCCACATCAGGCCCTGCATAACGCCGGAGACCCACATCACCGCGGCGTAGACGACGATCCCGAGCGTTGCCAGCCAGAAGTGCCAGTTGACGAGCCGCAGCGAATAGAGCCGCTCGCGGTTCCACAACTTCGGCACCATGAAATAGATCGCGCCGAACGAGATCATGCCGACCCAACCGAGTGCGCCGGAATGCACGTGCCCGATGGTCCAGTCGGTGTAGTGCGAGAGCGAATTGACCGTCTTGATCGACATCATCGGGCCTTCGAAAGTGGACATGCCATAGAAGGCTATGGCCATGACCATCATGCGGATGATCGGGTCCGTCCGCAGCTTGTCCCAGGCGCCGGACAGCGTCATCAGGCCGTTGATCATGCCGCCCCAGGAGGGCATCCAAAGCATGATCGAGAACGCCATGCCGAGCGTCTGCGCCCAGTCGGGCAAGGCGGTATAGTGGAGGTGGTGCGGGCCGGCCCAGATGTAGAGAAAGATCAGCGCCCAGAAGTGGATGATCGACAGCCGGTAGGAATAGACTGGCCGGTTCGCCTGCTTGGGCACGAAATAGTACATCATGCCAAGGAAGCCGGCGGTGAGAAAGAAGCCCACGGCATTGTGGCCGTACCACCACTGCGTCAAGGCGTCCTGGACGCCGGAGAAGGCTGAATAGCTTTTTGAACCCACGAACGAGGCTGGCATCGACAGGTTGTTGATCACATGCAGCATCGCGATGGTCACGATGAAGGACAGGTAGAACCAATTGGCGACGTAGATGTGCGGTTCCCTGCGCTTCAGGATGGTGCCGAGGAACAGGACGAGGTAGGCGACCCAGACGATGGTCAGCCAAAGATCCACATACCATTCGGGCTCGGCGTATTCGCGGCTTTCGGTGATGCCGAGCAGGTAGCCCGTCGCAGCCATGACGATGAACAGCTGATAGCCCCAGAACACGAACCAGGCGAGATTGCCGCCGAACAGCCGGGCGCGGCAGGTGCGCTGTACGACATAAAGGGACGTGCAAAGCAGCGCATTGCCGCCGAAGGCAAAAACCACGCCGGATGTATGCAACGGCCGCAAGCGGCCAAAGTTGAACCAGGGCTCGACGCTGAGATCGGGGTAGGCAAGCTGCAGCGCGATGACCACACCAACCAGCATGCCTACGACGCCCCAAAACACCGTCGCGACGGCCCCGTAACGGATTGGACCGTCCATAAAAGCGGCGGGGTCTATCGGAACTGCGGGCTTGAACTCCGTATTGCGCAACAGGATCGCGGTGAAACCAGCTACGGCGAAGAACAACACCCACATATGCTGGCGGAAAGGTTCATCTACGCCGAAACCGGCAGCCACCAGGGCCGCAAAAGCAAACAGGCTTAGAAGCACGATCTCTGTGCCGAATTTCATCGCAAATCCCGATCTCGAACCCGGCGGACGCCAAATCCGCTGTGCATCAATTGCGCAGCCGCCGCCTGCTCGCCCTGATCCATGTCAGGGGGCGCACGATTTTTCGGCAGCTAGGTTGACCTTCACGGCGGCCGGTGCGCTACGCCAAGCCTGCCCGACCAGATCGAGCTGACGATCGTCGCAACCAAGAAGGACAAGCCAACCCACTGGGCGCCAGGAAGATTAGGGAGCTCCTGATTAGGAGGCTCGCCGGCGATGTCCGCATACCCTCGAAGAGCACGGCGCATGTCTGCTCGATCGTCACGGCCTGTAAAGCGCGCCCGTCAGCGGCAGCGCTTCGGCACGCAACTATCACCAACGCGTTATGGTGCACGGACTTCTAAGGGGAGTTCCGGCGGGCGATGGTCGAATTGTGACGGTCACCGACCAGGCCTCGCGCTACCTGCTCGCCTGCGAAGCGCTCGAATCGAAGAAGGAAGGACCGGTCATCGAGGCCGCCATCCGCCTGTTCAGGGAACGCGGCCTGCCTTCCGCCATCAGGAGCGACAACGGCTGTACCTTCTCTTCGCCGAACGGCCTCTATAACCTGTCCAGGCTGTCGGTCTTCTGGCTCAGGCTCGGCATCGACATCGAGCGCAGCCGGCTCATGCTGTCCACCGTCACATGGCGTGTGTTCTCGATCCGAATCACGCCGTCAGCCCGCAATTGCGTCAGCTGCCGGCTCACAGTCTCGTTCGTAATTCCAAGAAAATCAGACATCTCGGCGCGCGTCAGCGGCAGATCGAAGGACGCTGACCTGGCTACCGGGTCAACACCGAAATCCATATTCCGAGCGATCATGAGGAGAAAACTCGCCACCTTTTCCGATGCGGTCTTGCGCCCCAACGTCACCAGCCACTCGCGTGCTTCATCGAGTTCATTCAGCGTCTGCTTGAGCAGGCGATGCTCGAATTCCGGCGACCCCTTCATCATCCGTTCGACGGCTGCCCTTGGAAACGAGCACAGCGTGACAGCTGTCACCGCTTCCGCATTGATCGAGCTTTCCACCTTAAAAGGACGTCCCAGAAAATGCGGTGCAAACTGGAGACCGACGATCTGCTGGCGACCATCGGAAAGGCTCTTTGTCAGCTTAACCACGCCTGAAACCAGGTTCGAATAGCTGTCGACCGCCTGTGCGTCGCCGATCAGTTCCACTCCTGACTCGATCTGGCGCCGCGAGCAAGTCTTGGCGAGCCCAACCAAATTGTCTGGACGAAGCGAACCGCAGACGCCGCGATGCCGTGCTTCGCAATGGACGCAAAGAACGGGGATACCGGAAATGTAAATGTCTCGCCGTACTGACATGCGCTCGCTCAACCCGATCCCAAGTGCCGGCAGGATACCAATCTAAGGTAGAAAAATCCTTGCGGCAGTTTGTCCGAGTTGCTGATTGACCGAAATCAGGGCTTTGGCTTGCCAATAAGCCCAGAGTTCCAGCGATGCAAACATGGTGGACCACGACATGCAGTCCGAATTAGCTGCCCGGGTTGGCGAGAACGTCCCGCGTTATACCAGTTATCCGACTGCACCGCATTTCCACACGGGCGTCAATCCTGCGGTTTATCGTGGCTGGCTGGAGGCGCTCAAAAGTGGCGGCGAGATCTCGCTCTATCTGCACATCCCCTATTGCGACAGACTCTGCTGGTTCTGTGCGTGTCATACCAAACAGACGCGCCACTATGAGCCGGTGACGGCCTATCTGCGCTCGCTACACGCGGAGATCGCGACGGTTGCGGGACTCGTCAGCGGCAAGGGGCATGTCCGCGCAGTTCACTTCGGCGGCGGTTCGCCCACCATGCTGAAGCCCGGGGACATGGTGGCGCTTGGCGCGTTCTTGCGGGACAGCTTCGATTTTGTCCCGGACACAAAAATCAGCGTCGAGATCGATCCAAACGACATGGATGAGGCGCGCCTTGATGCGCTGGCCGAAATCGGCATGACCAGGGCGAGTCTCGGCGTCCAGGATTTTGAGCCAAAAGTGCAAAAGGCAATCAACCGCGAGCAAAGCTTTTTGCAAACGAAAGCTGTCGTCGACGGAGTTCGCTCCCGCGGCGTCGGTTCCGTCAATCTGGACCTGCTTTACGGATTGCCTCACCAGAGCAGGGAGAGCGTCTGTTCCACCGTAGCGCAGGCGCTGACCCTGGAACCGGACAGGATGGCGCTGTTCGGCTACGCGCATGTGCCCTGGTTCAAGAAGCATCAGACGATAATCAAAGAGGCGTGGCTGCCTGGCCCCACGGAGCGCTTGGCGCAATCGCAACTCGCCGCGCGAGCGATTGTGGACAAGGGGTATGAAGCAATAGGGCTCGATCATTTCGCCAAGCCAGGCGATGCCTTGGCGATAGCGGCGCGCGCAGGGGCTTTGCATCGCAGTTTTCAGGGCTACACGGAGGATCGCTGCGAGACACTGATCGGGTTTGGCCCTTCGTCCATCGGCCGTTTTCGCCAGGGCTACGTGCAGAACAATATTTCAACCGCCGAGTACGGAAGTATAGTCGCGCATGGCGGGCTGGCGGTTGTCCGCGGTATCGCGCTTTCCGACGACGACCGCGTTCGCGGCTGGATCATCGAGAGGCTAATGTGTGATTTCGCCTTCTCGGCAGTCGATCTGGTGGAACGCTTCGGCAAAGCCGGCCAGAAGCTCCTCCTTGAGTCGAGTACCATGGCCCTCCACGATCCCGTTCGATTGCTTGAACTGGATGGCGACCGTTTCGTCGTGCCGGCTGAAAGTCGCCCATTCGTCCGAAGCATCGCGGCCAGGTTCGACAAATATTTCCAAAGCGGAAGGGCCAGGCACTCGGTTGCAGTTTGAGCCAAAGAGTGCGGTCGCGGTGACGTGCTCCCCTGTTTGCCTCCATTTGTGAGTGAGCCTGTTCACGTGTGATCCTTGACGGATCGGATTACATATTCAAGCGGAGTTAGCCCATCGAGGCTCGTGTGCGGGCGATTCACTCATTGCCTCGGTTACTCGGAATCTGAGCGTGCCAGACGCCGCGACTTCTCCGGCATGCTGGACGTCGGCAAACCTTCTTTTCTGGCCTTGGCAAACGCTCGGTCGCCTTCCAGAAACCCCGCCAGCATGAAAGGGATGAGTTCTGCCACCGTTTCAGACTCGCCATAGGCCTGACGATAAAGGGCAGCATACTCTTTGAGCGCTTGGCCCAACTGCGCGCTGACGGTGATGGTAATCTTCGAAGGTGTTCGGTCAGGAAGCTTTCCAAGTTTCAAGTTGGCCATATTCACTCCCGCTCAACTCGCGTATGGCCGTAGCACCAGATCCTTGTGCACGATGACGCGCAGTGGCCAACCTGGGCGGATGGTGATGGTGGGCTGAACATTGAGGTTCTTCTCGGTGATGCGCTGGCCGGCTTGACTGACGTTCTGCTGAGTGGATTCCCGGATCGCTTTGACCAGATCGCTTTCGTTTTCTCCAAAACTTAACTCGCTGCCGACGCCCAGCAATGTGGCCAGCGCGACTCCCTTGATCAGCTGCCAGGTGTGGAAATCGATCTTGTCCGCGAGCCCGGCATAGCCGGCAGTGTCTGTCGCCGGCAGATTGTCGATTTCGATCGAAGAACCGTCTGGCAGTATTATTCGCTGCCAAACCAGAAGCGCCCGTTTTTGCCCGAAAGCGACGACGCTGTCATAGGTCCCGATCAGCCGCGAGCCCTGCGGGATAAGCAGGATGCTGCCGGTGAGCGTATCGTGCACGTTCTCGGTGACCTGCGCGACGACAAACCCGGGCAAGTCGGAATTTATGCCGGTGATGAGACTTGCGGCGATCACGCTGCCGGCCATGAGCTGATTTGGAGAAGCTGGCGTCTGCAATGCATGCGGGTTGTAGATCCCGCTGGTGTTGCGCTGGCTGACAAAATCGAGCTTGCGTTGTTGATTGTTCTGATCGCCCTCAGGCGGGGCAACGGAATCTGACGGCCGAGCGGCATCAGATTGCGGAGGCGCCCCGAACGGCTGCTGGGCACTTTTCGCATTACCGCCGATGCCCGCCTCCTTGGGTTGATTTTCAATGCGGAAGAAGACTTGTGATTCGCGCGCCTCAATCGCCTGCTGGGCAACACGCTGCTCCTCGGCGGAGTTGTCCTGCCCTGGCGCGATGCCGAGCTGGCGCCGCCGCTCAAGGATGGGGCGACCGAGGTCGCCCGGCAGTGGTGGTCCAAGCACAGGAGGGTTCGGCTTCACTCCGGAATAGTCCTTGGGAAGTGTTTCAAGTCCTTCAGGGGTTGGCTTGCGGTCAGTGTTGTAGAGATCTTCCGCCTTTTCTTTGAAGCGAAGCGCCGGTCCCTGCAGCGCCATCATCGTGACGCCCAGGATGGCACCGGACCCGACGGCAGCGATGGCGACGATCACGCCGCGCCTGAACCGCACGGCGCGGCGGGGCGAGGCCCGTAACTGCAGCTGCTCGGGATCGAGTTTTGGCGGAGCATTGGATGGGGAAGTGTCGGTCATAAGGCCCCTCTCCTCACCTGCTAGAGCGCGCAAAGAGAGATACGCGACGCGGCGGTTGACGGCCGTCCGTCCTTGTGATGCGCACCACTTGCTGCTGCTTGGTGCCGAGGCGTAGTTCGGCCGCGGCGAAGAGCCGATCGACAATGTAGTAGTTGCCGCGCATGCGGTAGTTGACGAGCTGGTTGTCCCCGTCAGAGCCGACGATGAAGAGTGGCGGGGCATCTCCCTGGTCTATGCGGCGCGGGAACTCGATATAAACCTTGCTGCCATCATCGAAGGCTCGCGTCGGTCTCCAGGGCGGTGTGTCGCCCCTAATCGAGTAGCGAAAGCGAATGTTTTCGAGCGCCACGTTCGCCGCCACCGGCATGGTAGCCTCGGCCTGAGCGTTGCGCTGGCGGAGCGCGACGATCTGGTCCTCGCTGTATGTCCAGGAGATCGCCGCCATAGCGGTCTTATCGGTGCTTTGAAGCTGCAAATGGTAGGTGCGTCGTTCCGTGGTGATCACCAGATTGGTGCTAAGCCCCGGCGCGAAGGGCTTTACCAGCACATGGGTGCGCTGGTCGTCACCGGTGCCGCTGACGGTATCGCCGATGACCCAGCGCACCGTGTCGCCGGCCGACACGGCTGTCAGTTTCTCGCCCGGCTGTAGGGCGATATCGGTGACGCGCTCCGGCGCGGCATAGAGCTGATAAAGCGCGCCATCGGTGAAGGGATAGACCTGCACCGCATTGACGTAGCCGTACCGGGTGGGTTGCTGCGTCGCCGCCTTGTTGGCGTCGGCGACGCGTTCTTCAGGAGAGCGCTTGTCGGCGATTTTGCCCGGTTCTGGCTGCAACTGGCCGGGGAGCGGCAACGGCTTTGGCACCTCGACTATCTTGACCGGTGTCTCTGGCGCCTTCTCGATTGCCGCTGCTTTGAAGTCGGCAGCATCATACGAAATCTCAGGCGGCACCGGCTTTGATGCGCAGGCCGAGAGAACTGCTGCCGATGCGGATAGGATCAGCGCGGCACGGAACGATTGGGCTCTATTTGTCATCGGCGGGCTCCTTCGGGGAAACGGATGTCGGTGCGGCACTGTCGAGCTCGCGCGACCAGTCGATGGCGTTGATGAAGACACCGAGCGGATTGTTGCGCAGCTGATCCGTATTGCTTGGCGGGCGGATCACGACGGTGAGGATCGCGGTCCAGCGCGTGGTGCTGGCAAGGCTGCCGCGCTCAAAGACCTGCTCAGTCCATTTAACCTGGAACGAGCTGTCGGAAGCCCTGACCACACTGGTCACCTGGACGGACACGCTGCGCGTTCCGATCTGACCGAAGGGATCGTTCGCCTTGGCGTACTCATTGAGGAAGAGTGCCGCACGGTCGGTGGCAAAGTCGTAAGCCGCCAGCCAGTTCTGCCGCACCAGCACCGGATCAGTGGAGACGGAACGGACATTCTGGATGAAGCGGCCGAGGTGCCAGGCTATCTGGGCGTCGGAGGGCTCGTAGCCTTGGATCGCCGGCGCGACGGCGCGTGCCTCGCCGAAGCGGTCGACCTCGACGACGTAAGGCACAACACGGCTCTGCATCGACTGCCATACGAGTCCGCCAGAGAGCCCGGTCGCCAAGGCCAGACAGCCGAGGGCCATGAGCCGCCAGTTCCTAGCCTGTACTCGAGATGAGCCGATGCGCTCGTCCCATAGCTGGGCGGCCTTTTGATACGGCGTGACCGGTTCGGGTGTCTTGCCGTAACGTTGAACGGGTCGCTTGAACAGCATCTAGTCGTCCTTGTCGTTGAGAGATGGATTGGCGCTGCCTCCCTGGCTGTCGCCTTCAGGGACAGCCTGCATGGCGGCGTGGCGGTGGGCACGGGCGGTCTGTTCGGAACGCAAGCGCCTTGCCCACGTCGGAGCGGCATTAGGGTCTGCAGCGGTCGGGTTTCCAGTCATGGACGCGGTGGGCGCACCACCGGTCGCGGTCCATGCCGCTTCCCGGCCGGCATCGGCGCTGCGCCCGAACGTTCCCGCGGCAGCTCTTGCTGCTCGCATCGCGGCGCCGCCGGCGTCACTGGTCACGCCCTGCAATCCAGCAGCCACACCGGACAGGCCGGTGTGGGGCGAGGTTGCTCGCCCGATCTGCCAGGCCGTTAAAGCAGCCGATCCCATCGTTGTGCCGGCCCGAATTGCGGCGAGACTGCCGCCGGCTGCCATGCGCGCGCCAGCAAATGCCGTGCCTCCGGCAACGAGCGATGCACCAGCAGCCGCCGCAGTCGTGCCAAGTGCGGCGCCCGCGCCAAGCTGCGGCGCGCCGGACACTAGACCCGACGCGATGCCGGGCCCAAAGATGCCGAGCCCAAGCAACGCCAGCGCGCCCAGCACCTGTGACATCGCGGCGGCCAGGTCCGGCTCCTTGCCTCGCAGCGCGGAAGCAAACTCGCCGAAGAGTGTGGAGCCGATGCCGACGATGACGGCAAGTACCATCACCTTGATGCCTGAAGAGATGACATTGCCGAGCACGCGCTCGGCCAGAAACGCCGATCGATTCCAGAGTGCGAAGGGAACCAGAACAAAGCCGGCAAGCGTGGTGAGCTTGAACTCAAGGATTGTGATGAACAGCTGAATGGAAAGGATGAAGAAGGCGATGATGACCAGGAACCAGGCCATGAGCAGCACGAAGATGGTGAGCGCGTTGCCGAAGATTTCTGGAAAGCCGAGCAGCTGACTTGCCTGATCAAGCAGCGGCCAAGCGCCTTCGAAACCGGTCGCGGCGATGCGGCCCGGGCGCAGGAGATTGTCTGGGGAGAGATTGCCGGAGGACGCGTTGATGCCGAGCCCGGCAAAGGAGCGATAGATGATGTCGGCGAGGTTCTTAAAATTGTTCAAGATGAAGGCGAAGACGCCGACAAAGAGCACCTTGCGGGTAAGCCGGCCGAGAATGTTGGGCTCATCGCCGAGCGCCCAGGCCAGCCCGGCCAGCGTGATGTCGATGCCGATCAGGATGGTGGTGAGGAAGGCGACGTCGCCCGAAAGCAGACCGAACCCGCTGTCAATATAGCGGATGAACGTCTCCATGAAGCGATCGATGACGCCAAGGTCGTTCATGCCGCCGCCTTCCTCGTCAGAGTTGGTGATCAATTGCCGGGATAGGCCGAGCCGGTACCCAGGAAGCGCTTGGTCGTCTCGCGGGCGGCTTCCTCGGACTGCGCCTTGCGCGCGGCATCCTCGGCCTCAGCTCGAAACTGAGTCGCGAGCAGCGTTTGGATCTGCATCTGCTGCTTGGTTGAAAGCGCGATCAGCTGGTTGGTGGCCTGGCTTGCCTGAAGCGCACCGGCTGCCCCTTGGCTGCGGTTGACGAGATCGGCAAGCAGGTCGCCGTCGGCGCGGACGTTCTCGACGATCTGCGACTGGACCCGCATGGTCTGGCGGAACGCCTGCATGGCGCTCTGCCAGCGCTCGCGCGCAGCGGTTGCCACATCGCTGACCTTGATCGTGGCCTCGTAGCTTTCTGGATATTGGCTGCGCCACTGGTCTTGAAGCTTGCCCAGATCAAAGCTGAGGCCACTCGCCTGGTCCATCAAACCGTCAATGCGATGGAGCGAACCGGTGAGTTGGCCCACGGAAGAGAAATCCAGACGCTGAAGATTGCGCGCCATGTTCTGCAGCATGGTTGCCTGGTTCTGCAGCGACTGGATCTGGTTGTTGATCTGCTCCAGCGCGCGCGCCGCCGTCAGCACGTTCTGCGCATAATTGGATGGATCGAACACGACAAGGGCGTAGGCCGGCTGCACATAGTCGGCCATTGGCTTGGCGATCAGGGAGACGGTGATCAGGCTGGTGAAAAGACGGCGTCCAATCATGAGGATTGCTCCATGTCTGGTTGAGGGAATTGCTGAAGAAGCTCGGCAGCCCAATCGAGCCCGCGCGCGCTCAGAAATCGGGAGGCAAAGCTGTCTTGCCCGTTTTCGGACTGGATTTTGTCGATCAGGGTCTGCGTCGCCGGATCGGAAGCGCCGCAAAGCGCAAGAGTGATGGGGCCAAGCCCGAGCTCGAAGAGACGGTTTCCGCTACGTGACAGAAGATAGTAGTGGCGCTTCGGCGTGGCGCGGGCGATCAATTCGATCTGCCGCTCGTTCAAGCCGAAGCGCTCGTAGGCTGCCCGCGCGTGCGGTTCCACAGCACGATCATTGGGAAGGAAAATGCGCTGGGGGCAGCTCTCGACGATCGCCGGCGCGATTGAAGAGCCCGCGATATCAGCCAGCGATTGCGTAGCGAAGATCACCGAAACATTCCGCTTTCGGAGCACCTTCAGCCATTCGCGGATACGGGCGGCGAAGAGCGGATTGTCGAGATAGAGCCAAGCCTCGTCGAGCATCAGCAGCGTCGGCCGTCCATCGAACCGCTCTTCAAGACGATGGAACAGGTAAGTGAGCACAGGCAGCACAGCGCCTTGGCTCTGCATCAGCTCTTCCGTCTCGAAACACTGCACATTCGATAAGGCCAGCCGATCATCATCGGCGTCGAGCAGGCGGCCGAAAGGACCGTCGAGTGTGTAGGGCATCAACGCGGACTTCAGCCTGTTGGACTGAAGCAGGACCGAAAGGCCGGTCAGCGTGCGTTCCTGCGCCGGCGCGGTGGCAAGGCTGGTGAGTGCCGACCAGATTGCCTCCTTCACCTCCGGCGTGACGGTGACATTCTCATGGGCAATGAGGCCGGCAATCCACTCGGCTGCCCAACTGCGGGCAGCCTGGTCGCGGATATTGCGCAGGGGCTGGAAGGCGAGCGCACCGTCAGCACCCAGCGCGTGGTGTTCTCCACCCGTGGCAAGGACTGCCGCGCGCGTTGAATTGCCTTTGTCGAAGACATAGACCTGCGCGCCGGCATAGCGCCGGAACTGCAGTGCAATCAGGGCAAGCAGCACCGATTTGCCGGCGCCGGTCGGGCCAACGATCAGCATGTGGCCGACATCGTCGACATGGGTGGATAGCCGGAATGGTGTCGACCCGTTGGTCTCTGCGAACAGAAGTGGCGAGGCCTCTCGCTGGGTGACCTTGGCGAGATGCTCGTTCGCCGTAGGACCTGCCCAGACCGACGACAACGGCATGAGATGCGCAAGGTTCAATGTGTGAACGAGCGGCTGGCGAACATTGGCATAGATATGACCAGGCAGCGAGCCGAGCCACGCCTCGACCGCATTGACGCTTTCGTGGATGGTGGTGAAGCCGAGCCCATTGATGATGCGCTCGACCGCGCGAAGTTTCTCCGCGGCGGCTTGATGGTCCTCATCCCACACTGTCACCGTTGTGGTGAGATAACCGAAGCCGACATGGTCGCCGCCCAACGCCTGAAGGGCTGCGTCGGCATCGAGCGCCTTGTTGTCGGCATCGCTGTCGACCAGCGGGACAGGTTCGTTGGTCACGACCTCGCGCAGGATGGCCGCGATCGACTTGCGCTTGGCAAACCACTGGCGGCGCAACCGTGTCAGCGTCTTCGTGGCTTCCGTCTTGTCGAGCGGGATGAAGCGCGTCACCCAGCGATAGGCGAAATCCTGATGATTCAACGCGTCGAGAATTCCGGGCCGGGTGAGATTCGGGAATCCGAGGACGGTAAGGGTGCGAAGATGGTGTTCGCCGAGCATCGGCTCCAAGCCGCCCGTAAGCGGCGCGTCGACCAGGATGCCGTCGAGATACATCGGCGTTTCCGGGACAGCGAGTGGATGGCGGCGGGTCGAGATTGTGCCGTGCAGGTAAGTCAGGGTCTCGGCATCGTCGAGCACGCGCACCTCGGGCATGAAGCCGGACAAAAGATCGAGGACCCGGTCGGTCTCGTCGCGAAACCGCGCCAGCTCCTGGGGCCAGTCTCTCCCGCCGCCAGATTGGTGTGCGTCAACGAGCGCGCTTTCAGCCCTCGCCCGTGCGTCCGGGGGCGGCATGAACAGCAAAGTCAGATGATAGCGGCTCTCGTAATGCGCGACCTTGCCCTCGAAGGCCGCGCGTCGTTCTTCATCGACCAGCCAAGACGCGGCGTCGGGAAAGGTTGAGTTAGGATAGCCGAGCGCCTCTATGCGCTCGGCTTCGAAGAACAATGCCCAGCCGGAGCCGAGCCTTCTCAACGCGTTGTTTGCCCGGGCGCAGATGCCGACAAGTTCTGCTTCCGTCGCGCTTTCGAGATCGGGCCCGCGGAACCGTAAGGTCCGCTGAAAGCTGCCGTCCTTATTGAGCACGATGCTGGGCGCGACGAGCGCTGCCCAGGGCAGATGGTCCGCAAGTTTGTCGGCTTTGCTGCGGTATTCTGACAGGTTCAGCATGCCAACCATCCCTTCAGACGAAGGTGACGAACGAGCACGCTGGCGAAGTCTGGATCGCATCTTGTGGCAAAGACCGCCAGCGTGTGGCCGGCAATCCACAGCACCAGCCCAGCGATCCACTGCTGCAAACCGAAGCCGATAGCTGCGGCCACCGTGCCGTTGAGGATCGCCACCGCTCGCGGTGCACCGCCCAGCAGGATGGCTTCGGTCAATGCCCGGTGAACGGGAACCGCGAAGCCCTCAATATGCTGCTCTCCAGCGGCCATCAGACGAGTGCTCCGCCGCCAAAGGAGAAGAAGGAGAGAAAGAAGCTCGATGCCGCGAAGGCGATCGACAGCCCGAAGACGATCTGGATCAGCCGGCGGAAACCGCCTGCGGTGTCACCGAAGGCAAGGGTTAAGCCCGTGGTGATGATGATGATCACGGCGATAATCTTGGCGACCGGTCCCTGTACAGACTCCAGGATCTGCTGCAGCGGCTGTTCCCAAGGCATGCCGGAGCCTGCTGCGCGGGCTGAGACCGTGAGAACAAGCACGAGCGCGGTGGACGAAAGAAAGCGAAGCTTCTTGCACATGAATTGGCCTTTCAAAACTGCTGAAGTTGCGGGAGCGTCAGTTGGGTGACGGCGTAATCGCCGCTGCCGTCGAGACCGGTGACCTCGGCGATGGCGTCAATGCGGCGCGAGGATCCGCGCCCGGCGATGAAGACAATCAGATCGATGGCATCGGCGATCAGACGGCGTGGTACAGTGACGACGGCTTCCTGCGCGAGTTGCTCGATCCGGTAGAGGGCGGAGCGCGCCGAATTGGCGTGAACCGTTGCGATGCCGCCGGGGTGGCCAGTGTTCCATGCCTTCAGCATATCGAGGGCTTCCGCACCCCGGACTTCGCCGACGACGATGCGGTCGGGCCTGAGCCGCAGCGTCGAGCGTACGAGATCGGCAAGCGTCACCGAGCCCCGTCTTGTCCTGAGTGCAACGCAGTCCTTGGCAGCGCACTGCAGCTCGCGTGTGTCTTCGATCAAGATCACCCGCTCGTCGCATTCCGCGACTTCGACCAGCAGCGCATTGGCGAGCGTGGTTTTACCCGACGACGTGCCGCCTGCGACCAATATGTTGCGCCGCTCGCGCACGGCCTTCCTCAGCGCATCGGCCTGCAGCGGCAGCATGATTTGGTCGGCGACATAGTTGGCCAACGTGTAGAGTTTTGCGGCCGGTTTACGGATGGCGAAGCATGGCGCCAGAACGACTGGCGGCAACAGCCCCTCGAAGCGCTCACCCGAGGGCAGTTCGGCGCTGACGATCGGACTACCCGCATGCGCCTCGGCACGCACATGGGAAGCGACCAGGCGAACGATGCGTTCCGCCTCGGATGGGTGCATATGCACGCCGGTACCGACCCGACCTTCTCCCAGCCGGTCGAGCCGCAGCGCACCGTCGGGATTGACCATCACCTCGACAACAGATGAATCGGCAAGGGCCTCAGCGATTGCCGGGCCCATGGCGGTGCGCAACATGGCACGATGGCGATGGTCGACCTCCGGATGAGAACTCATCCTTCCCCTCCCCCGCCATTATCCGTCCCAAGCGACCGTTTGCCGGAGGCGATCTGGCGGCCCACTTGCTCGACGAATTTGTCGAAGCGCTCCTGGGCAATCGCTTGCGTCGCCCTGTCCGGGACTGGCGTGTGAGCATGAAGCGTGATGGAAAAGCGAATGAAGAGCGCCAGGCTCTCTAGGATCATCTCGACGTCGCGTCTGAGATGACCGAGGTCACGAGAAAGACGGTCGAGCCTTACGCCGTAGCGCCGGTCGAGCTCGTTCTCGCCACGCCGCTCGATAAAGGCCTCGACTGCCTTCGCCACGATCGCTGATTTGGTCGTCGATGGATCGCGGTTGAGGTCGTCCAGTTTCTTGCTCAGGTCGGGTTCGAGCAGAAACTGATGACGAATGCGCTGAGGGCTCATGTGGCTCGTTCCAACTGTCCCAGCGCTGTTGCGCGGGCGGGAACGAGCATCGGCGACTTCCTCGAAATTGCTTATGGCCGTTATCTACGCTGATTTGCGCTCTGCCTTCGGCAGCTTCTTTCAGAAGCCGGGTACGATGTCCTTGTTGTCGCCCGTTCCCTCGTTGATGCCATAGGCGCGTGCGGCGGTGGAAATTCGGTCCATCACGCGCCTGTCGGCAACTGTCTCGCTATCATCGTCCGCTGGCTTGAGCAGGTCGTCCCGGTCGGGCTCCAGGGTGACGGCTGTATGCTCTTCAGGCAGACCCGGATGTCGCTGTTGCTGGACACCTCCTTCATCTTCAATTGCCTCGCCCGCGCTTTCGCCGCCGCCAGCAAGACGGCGGTCAACGCCCCGCACCTGCCCGATCCAACAGTCCGGGCGCGGTACTGGCCGATCCGCGTAAGCGCCGCCGCGCAATACCGGCGCAGAAAGCACGCGCTCGGTGAAATTTCGATCCTGGTAGTAGCGCAGCTTCTTTGCCCGGATCGGCGGCAGCCCTGAAACCAACACCAGTTCATCGGCTTGCGGCAACTGCATCACCTCGCCCGGTGTCAATAGTGGGCGGGCGGTCTCCTGGCGGCTAACCATCACGTGCGACAGCCAGGGGGCCAAGCGATGGCCGGCATAGTTGCGCATCGACCTCAGCTCCGTTGCCGTGCCGAGCGCGTCCGAAATGCGTTTGGCCGTGCGCTCGTCATTGGAGGAAAAGGCAATCCGCACATGGCAGTTGTCGAGAATGGCATTGTTGTCCCCATACGCCTTGGAGATCTGGTTCAAGGATTGCGCGATCAGATATGCACGGATGCCATAGCCGGCCATGAAGGCGAGCGCGGTTTCGAAGAAATCAAGGCGACCGAGCGCCGGGAATTCGTCCAGCATCATGAGCAGTTGATGGTTCCTGCTCTTCTTAGGATCCCCCTCCAGCCGCTCCGTCAGACGCCTGCCGATCTGATTGAGCACAAGTCGCACCAGCGGCTTCGTGCGCGAGATGTCCGATGGCGGCACGACCAGATAGAGTGACATCGGTCGCTCAGCATCCAGGAGGTCGGCAATGCGCCAGTCGCAGGCTGATGTCGCTGCCGCCACCGTAGGATCGCGATAGAGGCCGAGGAACGACATGGCGGTCGAAAGAACGCCTGAACGCTCGTTCTCCGACTTGTTCAACACCTCGCGAGCTGCCGAGGCCACGACAGGATGGACCTGGGGCTTATCCGCCGCGCCGAGATGGTTGGTCGTCATCATCCGCCGTAGTGTCGCGGCAAACGAGCGTTGTGGGTCCGACAGGAAGGTGGCGACGCGAGCGAGCGTCTTTTCCTCTTCGGCGTAAAGCACGTGCAAAATGGCGCCGACCAAGAGTGAGTGACTGGTTTTCTCCCAGTGGTTCCGCCGGTCCAGCGCGCCTTCCGGATCTACCAGGATGTCGGCGATATTCTGGACGTCGCGGACCTCGTCTGGACCTTTTCGTACCTCCAGCAGCGGGTTATAGCGCGCCGACCTCGGATCGGTCGGATTGAACAGGAGACAGTAGGAGAACTTCGAGCGCCAGCCGGAGGTCAACTGCCAGTTCTCGCCTTTTATATCGTGAATGACGGCCGAGCCGGTCCAGGACAGAAGAGTTGGAACAACCAGTCCGATGCCCTTGCCTGATCGTGTTGGGGCAAAGGCCATGACGTGCTCGGGCCCGTCATGGCGCAGATAACGATCCTTCAGCTTGCCTAGGAAAACGCCGGCCGGCCGAAACAGCCCTGCCGTCTCGATCTCGTGAGTCGCGGCCCACCTTGACGACCCATATGTGGTGACCGACCCGAGCTGTCGCGCGCGCCAAAGCGAGCCGGCGATCGCGGCGGCACAGCCCACGAACCCACTGGCGCCGGCAAGCGCACCGGCCTTATCGAAGACCTCGGGCGCATAAGCGTCGAAGTGGAACCACCATTCGAACAGTTTCCACGGCTTGTAGATCTGCCAGCCAGCCGCGACTAACCATGGCGCGCCGAGTGGCGGTTGATGGCCGAGCATGTGGGCGCACCACTGCGTGGCCGCCCATACGCCGAGTATCACGATTGCGAACACGACGGCGATCTGCCCAATCAGTAACTTCGTAGGCGTCATTGGCTTGCTCCGCAGTTCTGGACATGCGGGGCCAAGCATCGCGCGGCGCGATGTGAACTGAAATGCGCACTACGCACGACCAGGTGCGATGAGGGAATGGGCAGGATCGCTCAGACTGGAACCTTTCGGTGGAGCAAATATGTCCACTTGGCCGCAGACCTGATCTGCGTCTCGTCGACATCCAAATGCCGGTGACGCTTGGAAGTGTATTTCCGATGGACGCATGCTACCTATGAGCACGTCACAATCATTCGACGGTAACCGATTTTGCGAGATTGCGCGGCTGGTCGACATCTTTGCCCATGGAGACCGCCGTATGATAGGCAAGAAGCTGTATCGGCAGCGAGAAAATCATAGGTGCGATAATCTCGTCGACGGCCGGCAGCACGATCGTATGCATCGTGTCGAGTTTCGAGGCAGCGGCCCCATTTTCATCGGTGATGAGGATAATCCGCCCTCCACGGGCGGCCGCTTCCTCCATATTGGAGACGGTCTTGTTGAAAAAGCGATCATGTGGCGCGATGACGATCACTGGCATGTTCTCGTCTATCAATGCGATCGGACCATGCTTCAATTCGCCAGCCGCATAGCCCTCAGCATGGATGTAGGAAATCTCCTTGAGCTTCAGCGCACCTTCCATCGCCAGTGGGAAACTGGTGCCGCGGCCAATATACAGGACACCATGACACTTTGACAGTTCGCGCGACAGGAGCTCGATATCTGGCTGGATGCTGTTCAGTACCCGGCCCATGACGCCCGGCATTTCGGCAAGGCTCCGGACGAGCGCCTTCACCTCATATTCAGTTAGCGTTCCACGGTCCTTGGCAGCGCCGATGGCGAGTGTGGCCAGAACCGCAAGCTGGCACGTGAAAGCCTTGGTGGAGGCGACGCCGATCTCCGGGCCGGCAAGGATCGGGAAGATCGCGTCGGCCTCCCGAGCGATGGTCGATTCGCGGGAATTGACGACAGCGCCGGTTTTCAGCCCACGCCCCTTGCAGTACCTCAGGGACGCGAGCGTATCGGCGGTTTCGCCGGATTGCGAAATGAAAAGAGCCGCCGATTCCGGCGGCAACGGGATCTCCCGGTAGCGGAATTCGGACGCAACGTCGATTTCGACCGGCAGGCGCGCATAGCGCTCGAACCAGTATTTTGCGATCAGTCCGGCCAGATAGGCGGTGCCGCAAGCCGAGATCGCCAGGCTCGGGATGCTGGCGAAATCTATGCTCGAAACCGCATCGACGCGATTCCCTTCGAAGTTGATGTAATGATCGAGCGCACGGGCGATGACCTCGGGCTGCTCGTAAATTTCCTTCTCCATGAAGTGGCGACGGTTGCCCTTATTGGCCAGGAATGCCCCGGCCGTGGAAGTCTGGCGCGGACGCTCGACGGGATGGCCATCGAAATCGAAGATATCCGCGCCTGCCTTGCCGATGACGGCCCAGTCGCCGTCGACGAGATATGTGATTGCATTTGTGAAGGGAGCTAGCGCCATGGCGTCGGAGCCCAGGAACATCTCGCCGTCGCCGTGACCGATCGCCAGCGGTGGTCCATTGCGCGCCGCCATGATGGTCGACGGATCATCCTCGAAGAGAATGGCAAGCGCGTAGGCGCCCCTGACGCGCTTCAGCATGGCGTGCATTGCTTCACCCCGCCCCATGCCCTCCCGGCGGTGTCTTGCCAAGAGATGCACGACGACCTCGGTGTCTGTGTCGGTCTGGAACTCGGCGCCCGCCGCCACCAGTTCGTCCTTCAACTCGGCGAAATTCTCGATAATGCCGTTGTGAACGACGGCGACACCGTCCGTAAAGTGCGGGTGCGCGTTGCGCTCAGTCGGTGCCCCATGCGTTGCCCAGCGCGTGTGTGCGATGCCGATGGTGCCACTCAGCGGCTCTTCCTTCAACCTCGTCTCGAGATTGATGAGCTTGCCCTTGGCGCGCCGGCAGTGCAACGAGCCCTCGGTGATGGTGGCAACGCCGGCTGAGTCATATCCTCGATATTCGAGACGCTTCAAAGCGTCGACCAACCGATCAGACACCGGCTGATGCCCAACGATGCCAACAATCCCGCACATGATCGTCTCCGAATTCTTCCCGGTAGCCTCAGCCGACCCGAAGGGCACCGCCCGGCACTGAGCCTCCTAGTAGAATTCGGTAAAACAGGTAAAATCGATTGTTGGGATGGCTGCCATCCAGCCAGTGGATAGAAGAGGACGTGTTGACCAGTGAGAAACGGTACGCGCGGTGCCGGCTTGCGTCCACCAACCGCCAGTTGGGACGAGTGTCCGTAGTCGGCTGAGGCGTAACGATCATCGCAATGTCCGCTTTTTACATGCTGTTGACTCGCCCAGTTAACGGCCCTTAGATCCATTGACTGCTACAATGCTTAGGGGTTTTCAAAATGCCGTTCAAACGGGCCGGTCTATACCCTGCCGATCTCGATCTATGCCAACGGGTATTCGACCAGATATGCAGTGACGAGCATATCGCCCGCTCATCGTTGGAGGCCGACAACCTCGCCCTGGATATTTTAGTCGCGTTGGAAGAAGAGGCTGACGCGGATGAGGCTGAGCTGCTTGAACTCATCAGATCGAAGCAGCGGGCTACTCGTCATCTCCGCTGAGGGATGCAGTCACCCAGACCTTCCCTTTGCCTGTTCGACTGCCTTGCTGGCCGCCTTGGCAAACTCCTGCATGTTTGCTCACGCGCACTGTCGGCCGTCTGGAACTTGCGCCAAACTCATCAGTTCTGGACAATGCCAAACAGCGCGTGGCAACGACCCTGACTTCCATCGGCACGCTTACATCCCGGCCGGCTGCTCAACGCCCCTCAAGGCGTGGCCTGGAAGCGTCGCAGCGCCCGCGGCAGCGCGGCGGCCAACCTTGACTGCGTCTCGACACGAGGTCGGCGCTTCACCGGAAACGACGCAAGGGCAGCGACAAGCACATGCGCAGGAGCCTGCCGCGGCAGTCAACTGAACCAGCAAGCGGCCCCGGGTGTTCATCCGCTTTCATCCGGGCTTCGCCGTCAACCCAAAGCGGACAGCTGATGTGCTACAAAAACCGGACTACGACAACTTCGGCGTCGAGCTCCGGCCGGAGTTTCGCCACCACCGGGCCGATCCCCATCTCAGTAGACAGCCTCTATAGGGGCGTTTGCGGTTTCGAGTTGGGTTCTCAATGACAGATAGCTGCGGTGAAGGTGTGGGCTGAGCATTGCGGGTCGGCCGGAGACATGCGCAGCAGCAGTTCGTTTTTATGTGCCGTTGCTGGGTTATGAATCGGCTGCGCACGGTCCGGTCTTTTGAGTAGGCAAGGCCAATTTTCGAGGTGTTGGGGCTGCTCATGGCTCCCTCCCGAGTTGGGACGGAAGCATGATGCTCGCCTACAGCCGACGATGCTCGTAACGTTTACCGCCGATGTCGACATCGTTACACCCCATCGGTGCGACGAGCCTCGCCTTTTCCGAGCATAAGAGCGGTTCACCTCGTCCACCGATCAGCTTGGAAAGCGGCGATACTCTGATGCTCGAAGCGCATGGCCAAACTGCTCGACCTCGTCAGATCGTTCGCGAGCCATTGAAGCGGAGGCGGACTCGTTGCTCGGAATGCCCTTATCCTCATGCCATGTGGAAGGGCATCCACAGCGACAGCAGCCGGGAGGAGCTCGATCCCTTGTTTTTTGTCGAGCTGGTTCAGTAAATGTCCTCGACGTTTGCGCGAGCTCCGGCAAGCTTAACGGCGATCTGGCGCGAGCCCGAGCATCTTGGTTAGAATGGGATCGCAATTGGCCACGGGGCGCGCTGTCGTTGGTTCGATAGACCTACCAGAGCTGGTGGCACTCACGCTCTCGGAGCGCCTTGGTCGAACTCTTGCCGGGCCATCCAAGGCACACCGCACTCACGCATGGCTGCCACACAAGTTATGAAACGCTAGGCCCACTCCTTTGCCGACCGATGTTCCAGGAGATACCGTCTCGCTGCACTATGCCAGAAATCTCTTTGCCGACATGCCGCTCGAGCACCGGCCGCCACGGGACGAGCACAAACTCGCGCGATTTCTCGATAAGGGCGTATTTGCCGCTGGCGAGCTCAACTGAGCGGCGGAGAGTGCCTTGTACCCGGTCTCCGGGTCGCACTTCAGCATAGGACAGACCGAGCTCTTCCGAGAGCTGACCGGCAACACGGTTCAGTTCACGCTGGCGGAGGATCGAAATCATGTTGGCGCGATAGACGGTGCGGTCCTGCTCTTCATGCGCGAGACCCTGAGCAATCAGCCATTGCCGCCTGCGGGCTTGCGCCTCCCGCACGTCACGGCCAAAGCCGGAGTTGCGCAGGGCCTCCGGTGAATCGGAAACCATTTCCCGGTCGATCCAGGTGGCACCGTCGAACCCGATTTGCTGATCAAGCGGCATTGATGAGAGCTTGTCGACGACAACAGGCACAGCCATGGCTCGCTTGCGCTCGTAGTCGGCGACTTGGTCGAGATGGTTCGGCGCGATAATCCATGTGCCGTCGGCTTCGCGCCTGACAGTGCCGGTTTCGCGGCGAATGGCTTCCAGACGACGCACATGGGTTTCGGCGAAGCGTTCGCTGGCAGACGGATCATGCTTCAGGTGGATATCAACATTGTAGCGCCCGCCGTGGACGGCAGCGATCTCGGCGACGGTGCGGTCAACCTGCCTCGGCCCGGTGTTTCTCGGCGTGACACGGACGATGCAGCCGTCGGGCGTCGGTTCGGTGGCCTCGCCTTTGCCGACATCGATGTAGTGGCTTTTCCCGTCCACCCCATCCACAATGAGGTAGTGGCGGTCGTTGATCTCGTCGGCAAGCCCGCGCGCCACAAGGCGGCCAACGAAAGGTTGCGCGAGCTGCCCGGATTGATCGTGGATCACACAGTCGGCTGCACTTCGGGATAGTCCTCTACCCGCAATGTCTCGGTGCATCGTCTTGATTATGTCACCGCGCTCGCCGATGCGCTGCAGTGTCGCTTCGAGCTCATCGTCGAGGCGCCAGCGGCCGGAGCTGATCTCCTCGGCCAGACCCATCCGTCCGAGTTTGCGCAGGCGGCCCTGGTGCAGGGTCTGTCGAAAGGCGTCGCGGCCGACCGGAGAAACCAGTCCATCGCTGTCGCGCATGCTGAGCAGCTGCCGGTCGATGCTGGTGAAGCGCTCCTGCTCCATTTCCTGGCGCAGGCGGTGCTCGATCTCGCGATCGGTTCGTGGACCGAGATCGAGGCTGACCAGCTCGGCGGTCCGTTCGCGGATTCCGCTTGAGATATATTCCCGCGCAATGACGAGGTTCTCGCCGCGGTCGTCCTTGCCACGGACGATGATATGGGTGTGCGGGTGGCCGGTGTTGAAATGATCGACGGCAACCCAGTCGAGCTTCGTGCCGAGATCCTCCTCCATCTGCGCCATGAGCCGGCGCGTGAGTGGCTTCAGGTCGTCATACTGGATGCCGTCTTCGGGTGCGACGATGAAGCGGAATTGATGCCGATCGCCATCGGCACGATCAAGGAAGGCCTTGCTGTCGACGCGATCACTGTCGGCGCCGTAGAGCTCGCCAGGCGCGCCTTCCCGGGTAACGCCGTCGCGTTGGATGTAGCGCAGATGCGCACGCGCCCCACCCTGGCCTTTGCCGGCCAGCTTGACGACGCGCGCCTTGACCACCACCCGCCGCTGCCGGAAGGCAGCATACCTGTCGCGTGATTTCAGCAGCGCGGCGCACGCTCCGCCGCGCCCTGCCCGGCTGCCGTTAAAGCGGCCGCCGCGCTGGGGTCGGCCGCCGGCTCTGTTGATCGCCGCCTGGACCTGGCTGGCGAAGCGTTTGCCTGCCTTCGAGCCGCGCGAGCCTATTCTGCCGAGCTTCGGCCTGAATTCGTCATCCTGCATCGTGGCCTCCCAGAAATCTCAAGCAGTGTCAGATACTTGCGTGTTCCACACTCCCGGCTCTGCCAGCAGCCTCCAGGAAAAACGATGTGCAGACAAAGACTTCGCCGCCTCCTGGAGGCAATGCCTTTATCTTGCCTTACGCCGCCCTTCCGCTTTCCGGCTTCCGCACCAGCCCTTTCCCGTCCCGCAAAACCGCCCCGCTCACCGAGTCACCCGCCATTCTGCTCGTTCGTCCGAGCGCGAATGACGCGCAGCGGCACAAAGAGATCGCCTTTCGCTTCGCCGGCGCGAACGCCGTTACGAAGGAAGAAGAGCGAGCGGCCGGAGGGAGCGTTTTGGCTGTTTGGCGCCTTGGAGTCCCCTTCGAATTGATCAATGTCGTCCGCCGAAATCCCCTTCCCCCTGAGCTGTTTAAGATAGGCAGCTGTCTCCTTGGGCAGCGGCTTCCCACGCTTCAAATGCTCTTCGTAGCGCTCGGGTCCTGCGTTATAGGCGGCAAACAGGCCGGGGAATCCGAAGCGGTCAAACATGGCGCTGAGATAGGCGGTTCCGGCGAGAATATTGTCACGCGGATCGTGCGGATCGGCTCCCAGACCGTATCTGGCACGCATGTCCTCATACGTTTCCGGCATCACCTGCATGAGGCCCATTGCGCCCGCGCGTGAGGTAATTGGGCGGCCGTCGAGCATGGTCTTGCCGCCGCTTTCGGCCTCGATGACCGCGTAAATCCAGGCCTGAGGAATACGGAAGCGTCTGCTTGCTTCGCCTGTGAACTGGTGCCACCTATGAAGCTGCGGAATTTGGGAGATGGCGACCGGCTCAGCGCCGGTCGAGGCGGAACAGGCGCATGGCGCAAACGCGATTATGCCGAACATCAGCAGGGTCACTCGGTCCATAGCGGCACGAGCCTCCCAATGACATTTGCGCGCGGCACCGGCCCGAAATAGCGGCTGTCGAATGACCGAATATCGTCGCTGCCGAGCAGGAAGATTTCGTTGTCGGCGAGTGTCCGGCACCCGTTCCACCGTGGCAGCGGGCGGCCTCTGGTATCCTTCGCCAGCCGTCGCGCAACGATCTCGCCGTCGATGATGACCGCGTCATTGAAGGTGCAGACTTCGTCGCCCGGCAGCGCCGCAAGACGTTTTACCAGCGGCACGTTGCGGGACAGATAGCCGCGTTCGGCGGCGAGTTCGGCGAGCGATTCTGGCGGGCGGACGAGCACCAGATCGCCCCGAGCCGGTGCTGCAAGCCCGAGGCGATAGAGGCCGACGGGCGCGCTGGCCGAGGCGTTCCAGACCAGCCAGGGCCTTGGTTTGACGGTGCCGGCGAAGCCGATCAGGGTCAGTCCAATCACGGCAGCGGCGATGGTTTTGCGTGCCTGGAGGCGCCGCA
Source organism: Mesorhizobium sp. WSM4806 (assembly GCF_055811635.1). Classification (NCBI taxonomy): domain Bacteria; kingdom Pseudomonadati; phylum Pseudomonadota; class Alphaproteobacteria; order Hyphomicrobiales; family Phyllobacteriaceae; genus Mesorhizobium; species Mesorhizobium sp. WSM4806. The sequence continues at coordinate 295,049 of NZ_JBVVQZ010000006.1, forward strand.
GGCCGCTGCCGATCAGACGGATGGAAGGGCGCCGGCTCATGCTCGGCCTCCCTGGCCGGCTTGGCCGGAACCGGCCTCACCACCCGCGTTACGGGCGTACTGCGGGTGTCCTTTCGACCATCCGTCGAGTTCGTCGATGTGGTAGCGGACATAGCGGCCGTGCTTGCGGAATTTCGGGCCGCCGCCCGTGAGCCGCATCTTTTCCAGGGTGCGCTGGGAGAGCCCGATATAGAAGGCTGCTTGGGCTGTGCTGAGAAAGGGACTGCCCTTTTTGGCGCGGGCCGCGCGTTCGTTTTCGTCGTCCATGGTGATCCTCGTTTCGCTTCGGACAAGCGAGGGCGAGGATGGGCGAGCGAGATCGCCTCCGGGACGGGCGAAGAGTCCGGGGAGAGTTTTCGCCGCCTTTTCGGGCGGACGGGTTTGGCTAGAGCGCCTGGGAATGAGCCCCGCGCCGGCTGGGGCGCGAGGCTCGGGTCGGCCGATCAGTCGGCCGGGTTCCAGATGATGGCGTAGGTGTCGTCATCGTCCTGGCCGGCGGCGCGGCCGAGATTGGCGTAGAGCTTGCGCGGTCCGAACTCCGGCGCCGCAATCGACAGGCTCACATAGTCCTTGCCGGAGGTTTCGCCGGTGCGGATCCAGCCGGCGCCAACTTCGACCCCTTGCGTCAGCACCCGGAAGTCGGGATGGTTGTCGGCGCTCTTGGCCTGGTTGGGGACGATGTCGATGTCGGCGCGGACGCTGAGCGTCTTGAGCTGGCCCTTGTAGCCGCCGTTTTCCTGCTTGTTGACGTAACCGATCGCGGTCATTTCGAAGTCTCCTTTTGCTGTCGCCGGGGACCATCCCCTGCGATGGCGGACCGTAATGGGCGCGTCCGGACCGCCTGAACCCGACAGGGCCGAAGCGATAGCGGAGGACCCGAGCGGGCAGCTTTTTTGAAGCGAAGCGGCGCGAGGAAGCCGCCGCAGGCGGCGGGGAAAAAAGCTGATCGGCGAGGGTTTCGGGCGGCCGGATCCGCCCATAGGTCACAAGCCAGCCGCAGGGGAATGGTCCTTGAAGAGAGCAGGAGATCGTGGGAGACGCGGTCGCTACAGCCAGGCAGGAGGGGCGGGAATTTATAAGGCCTGCGGCTGATCAGGTGCCCACGCCGATCGAGATCGTGACCGCAGGTTGGGCGCACATCAGGCATCGGGCGGGCGGACCGATCCAGGGATCAGGAGTTTGCCGGCCTGGATCTTGGTGCGCGATGCGGGGCAAAGGAAGCTCGAACACGCAGCCACTGCGACCGGGGTACAGTGCCGAAGGGCTGCTGCCGAGAAGCCGCGGCCGGCCGTGACAGGCTATTCGCAGACGAACAGCGACCTGACCCGTGCCCTTCGATCGGCGGTGCGGAAGCCGCCTCGATCAGTGTAGCTTTCGACCGGGAATTTCATCCAGCACGGCAGCCAGGTCTCGACTTGTCTGCGGCGTTATCGCCCGAAAGAAAGTCGCGGATGATCTTCTTTTGCGTCTTCCCCTTTTCGGCGACACTGCCGTCCGCGACATGTTCGCCGCCGACTTCGGCAAGCATGGAATTGGCAATTTCCTTGTCGCGCAACAAATCGAGAATGCGTCGTCCGGTTGCCAGCAAGCGCCGATGTCGACATTCAGATGCTTGCCGAGCGCCTCGATGAGGCGCTGCCGGCTTCAAGTGTCTCGGCCATGACGATGCTGAGAACGCGCACGACATGATCGTCGCGGAGCGCCGGAGCCGCGCGAAGATGCTTGCCGTGCCGAGGTCGTCCCCATTGCGGCCAGCGATTGTGCCATCCTCATCCGGTTGCCCAAGCAGCGCCAAGACCTCGCGCCGTTTTTCGGCGAACGCAGCTTCCGCCCTGCTTCCGGCGAGGCTTGCGGCCACGATCTCGCTGCAAGCGCGCTACGGTTCGCGGCGAACCTGCCACAGGCCGGAACCGGCTATCGCATGCGCCACCATCGGGCGAAGTGCTGCGCTCGGATGGTCGAGCAGCCCCAAGCGCACGCCTCTCTGATCAGCCGTGAGAACGTCTCCCATTGCGACGCTTCGTCGGAGTCGAGGCGGGCGACGTTCTCGATCAACGAGGCTTCGAGAGCATCGGCGTCCTCGCCAGCCTCCATGATGGCGCAGGGCAAGGGATTGGCTTTACCTCGCCCGTCGGCGAGCGATTTCGAGGCGAAATAGCGCGCCGTCCGGCGACGATCTCGAAGCTTTCCGGCGAGCCGTTGGGCCGCACCAGAAGCGGCACGAGGACGCCGCGCGCGGACGGACGGCAGAATGTCGGACAGGTCGGGCGCGCGTTTTCCGTGGCGCATGTTGAGGGCGGAAATATTCAGTCGGTCGAGTGGAATATGGGCAAGCTTCATGTCTTTCTCCTTCGTTTGGGGCGCGATTGTCCCGCCGGGGAGACCGAAGGCCGATGCGGCGGGGACGGGTTTGCGCCTACCGGCGCTCTGGCTCCGCCGCGTCTGGCGGAAGCTCGGAATGGGATTTGGCAAGTGCTTCCGCTGCCTGCCGCAGAAGCCGCTCGGCTTCGGTGATCTGGCCGGCGCTGCGCGCGGCCTCCGCATAAACGGACAGCGGAAAACGCGCTATGAAATAAAGGTCGCGCTCGATGCCCAGTCCGAGCGGACCCTTGATGGATTCGAGTTCGGCAAGGCTGACGCTGCCGAGTTCAGGGAAGCCGAAGCCGAGGTCGCAAAGGCCGAACAGCGTGTCGCCGTCCACATCGAGTTCGGTCAGGAGCCAGATCGCAGGACCGGCCGGATCGAACAGTTTCACGACCGGTGCGTGGTCGGTTTCGGTGTCGGCAGCGCCGTTGGCGAGGAGCCGGGCGCGCAGTTCATCGGTGATCAGGATCATTGCGGAATTCCTCCAAGACGGTTCGGGCTGATTGAGTGCGGCTTTTTGAAACAGGCGGGTACGAGCGGCTGGTGCGCCGCTCGCGGGCGCGCATCGGCGCGCCGTCAGAAGCGCAAGGCGCTCGCGCATGGCGATGGAGCGCGCTCACGCGGCGATCTCGGCATTCGCCTCACCTGCGATCTCGGCATGCGCCTCGCTTTCGACGTCGGCATTGAGGCCAAGCAGGAAATCGGCGGCTTTCGAGGCATGGCTGGCCGCGCGGAAAATGGCGCGATTGTCCTCGCGCAGAACCGCCAGCCATGAGCCGATGTAATCGGAATGGCGCACCGTCGGCTCGATACCGAGACTGCTGCAGATGAAGGCTGCGGCCATCTCGGCGACCAATTCCTCGCGCGCATAGGTTCTGGAGCCGAATGAGCCTGACAGGTCGCGAGCGAGTCGCGTTGGGTGGCCGGTCCAGTGGCCAAGCTCGTGAAAGCAGGTCCGGTAGTAGTCGATCTGGTGGAAGAAAGCCGGCTGGGGCGGCACCTGGATGGTGTCGCTGCCGGGCATGTAGAAAGCGCGATCGCCACCGATACGGAAATCCGCACCGCTTCTGCGAATAAGTTGCTCGGCCTGCGGGACGATTTCGCGCGCCGGCAGCGGCTCGGCGGCGGCATGGAGATGGTCGGGCAGATTATCGCACTGCGCGACATTGAAGACGGCGAAGCGCTTCAAAAAAGGCACGGCCTGCGGTTCGTCGCCATCGGCCTTGGCGCGTTCCTTTTCGTCCTTGGGAATAAAGCGGTCAGCGTGAACGATGGTCGTGCCGCGCTCGCCCTTCCTGACATTGCCGCCAAGGGCAAGCGCCTGCCGGAAGGTGAGCCAGTTCTGGCTGGGGTATGAGCGCTCGATGACGGCGCCCCACAGGATCAGGATATTGATGCCGGAATAGCGGCGCTGGGTGGCTGCGTTCCTGGGCAGGCCAAGGGCTGCCTTTGTCCTGCCCCAGGGCTTGACCCATGGCACGGTGCCGCGCTCCAGTTCGGCAATGATGCGGTCTGTGATCTCCTGATAGAGGCTGGCGCCCGTGCGCCCGCCCCTGCCTGCGCCAGCCTCTCCGCTGGCGGAACGCTTGTGTTTTGCACGCATCTTTTGGTCCTCCGCTCTTCAATCCCGCGCCTTTCCCCGGAAGCGGGGTGGGCGGCGAAAGCGACCGGAAAGGCCCGACGTCAAAGGCGGAGCGCATCCGTAGGACCGGAACGAAGAGGAGGACCCGGAGCGCCAAGCGAAGGGTTGCGGGCCGCCGCGGCGGGCCTAGAAGGGAGTGCCGCCCACCCCGTGCCACCGGGGAAGGCCACCACAAAAATCGACGCCGGCCAGCTGGCCGGCGACCGTCAGCAGCCGACAGGCTGCCGGCGTCAAGGGGGCGAGGCCGGATGGCCGAGACCGCCTGAGCCTGTCGAAGAAAAGCGGGCTCGGTGCACGAGCACCCGGCGCGCGCCTTCAGGCGCGCGGGCGCTCAGGACTCTGGTCCCGAGAGCAGTTGATGCGGTCAAAATGCCCATTTTGCAGCTGTGGAAGACTGAACCTTGGCGTTTGCGCGCACATCGGCGATGCAGCTTCGCAGCCCGGCCGTCTCTACCACCCCGGCTATCACTTCGTCGCCGACCACCAACGCCGGCGTGCCGGTGATGTACAGCTCGTTCGCGAGCGCGCGATCGCGTGCGATGGCTTCGGTGATGGCCGGGCCTTCCATATCCCGCTCGAGCTGCTCAACATCGAGGCCGACACGTGCCGCAATGACTAGGGTGGTTCTTTGGTTCACCAAGCCAGGAAAAGCAAAAAGGGCGCGATTGAACGCCTCATATTTTCCCTGTTTGTGGGAGGCGAGCGCCGCACGCGCGGCGAATTCAGAAGCAGGTCCCAGGACCGGGAGCTGTTTACGCACAATCCTCAGATTGGGATCATGCTTGAGGGCTTGCTGGAGAATGAGGTCCATTTCCTTGCACAGCGGGCAATTGTAGTCGAGGAATGAGACCAGGGGGACGTCGCCCTGCGGATTGCCGGCGACTGGCGAGGCGAGGTCGTTGAGGAGTGCGTCGCGATGCTGCGGAATGAGTATCTTCAAGTCCGCCGCGAGCAAGGCGTTCATCTCCGAGCCGTTGCAGGTCGTCAACCTATCTGGCTGTCGCCTTAGCGTTCCCAGCACGGACAGGGCGAGGACTAAAAAACCGATTACGGCGACAAGGACGGCGTTTTGCTTTGACATGGGTCGGGCTCCAATCAGCCGTTAACGGGGCAGCAACGGCTGGCCTTTTGGCGTGAAAGTTGGTCGTCGCTTTGGATCGCTTGCCCGGCACTTCCCGCAGTATCGGCAGTCGCGGGGGAGGCTCACAATGTCGATGCCGGCGCCACGGCTTCGCTCCAATGGCTGACTGCAATAGCTGAGCGGCGTTCGCGAGTTGCCAGCCGAGACCACCGGTCATCACGCCGGGCGATCTGCCCTTCAACGCCCGAGCGCCGAAGGACCCGCTCGCGAGAGCCTTTGCCAATCGTCCATCATCCGGCTCGCCCTGCTTCGGGCAACACGAACCTTCCCACTGCGTTGCCGAGAAAAATGGTCAGCACACGGCACTCCGACACAAAGTGGTCGACGCGAAGAATAAGCGTCACGCCGACAGCTGGGGCGGTCGGAACGACAAAGAGCGCCGCGGCCAACGTGAGGAAGCCCGCACCGGTAATGCGAGTTGTTCCCTTCGAAGAGAGCAAGGCGACGAACAGCAGCAGGATCCGACCGCCGATCGACATATCCGTGTTCGTCGCCTGGGCGAGGAAGAGGGGGACCAGCGTCAGGTGGATATTGGTGCCGTGCAGATTGAATGAATATGCGGCCGGGATGCCGAGGCCCACGACCGAACGCCTGGCGCTCGCCCCTTCGACGGGCGCGGCCCTCATCAGAACGCCGACCAGCTTGAACACCGGCGCGAGGAGCGCCTGAAGCAAAGAAAGCACAGGCTTGCCCGTGTCGCCGACCATCGCCAGAGCGATGCCGAACAGCACCGAGAAGAACAGGACCTGCATGATGTCGCCTTCGGCGAAGGCACCAACGATTGACGGCATCAGCAAGCCGGTCACGAACTGCTCGTGGATCTTCGCCGCATAGCCCTTCACGGCCTGAGCATCGAGCGAGGCTGGATCGATGTTGAGGCCGGCACCTGGCTGAACGACATTTGCGACAATGAGACCGACAATCAATGCGAGGCTCGAGAAGGTGAGGAAATAGATCATTGCCTTGCCGGCGACCCGGCCGACCTTCTTGAGATCGTTCATGCCGCCGATGCCGGTTGCAATTGTCAGGAAGATGACAGGCGCGATGATGATCTTCACGAGCTTGATGAAAGCATCGCCGAGCGGCTTCAGAGCCTCTCCGCTCCCCGGATAGAAAAAGCCAACAGCGACGCCAAGGGCGACGGCGGCAAGCACCTGAACGTAAAGCCGCGCAATATGGGGCTTACGAGGCCCGGCGTTCGCGCTGTGGACTTGTGGAGCTAACACCGTTTCTCTCCCTGCCGGATCGGGGCGGGCTCTTCCTCGCTTCAAGGCCTCTCACTGGCGGCGCTCCGGTCGAACGCTGCTGCCATCTCGGGCGCAAGTGCCGTGCCAAGCAGCGGCGGCGCGATAACGCGCAGGACCTTTCACGCAGTGCCGCATTCGCCGCAGGCGCGTGCTCTCTTAAAAACAAGGGCAGACCGTCGGCGGACATGCGGCCTGGCAGCGGCCGAAAGGTCGTCGAGGCAACCTGTTTGCCTTGGTGGCTGCGATCGGGATCTAGATGGTCGACATCTGGCTATGGCTATGTCCAAGCCATCGCGCAGTCGGCTGAGCTTGTCGGATATCAAACCCCGCCGTCGACAGGGGATCGCTATCGCGATCGGTATACTCTGGCGCTCCACAGATGGAGTAATCGACCGGCCGGGTTACGGCATGGGCCCTGAGCTGCCTCTTCGCGCGCGATCGTCGTTCTGGCCGCACCGCCCGCGAGCCACAATAAGTTTGTCCCGCCCCTTACAATAATTCATCAAGGCGTCTACCTCGGCAATCACCAGATCGGGCGTGATGTCGAACTTGCAGCGGACTTTGACCGGACAGCGCCGCACTTTGTCCAGACCACATCCCCGACATTCAATAACGCTCATAAGCATGCTGACCAGTGGACCACGGAAACCCCAAATTTCCGGTAGATGTGACGCGGTGAAAATGCCGACAGTAGGGCGGCCAAGCTGGGCAGCGACATGCCCAGTGCCTGAATTGTTCGACACCACGAGCGCGGCCGAATTCATGAGATGATTGAATTCCAATTCTGACAAGTCGACAGCCGTTCGAATCTCCGCGGCTCCACGGTCGCGAGCTGTCATCGCGACCTCCTCAAGCGCTTCCCGGCTTTCGCCACGGCCGACGAGAACCACCTCACCGCGGGCAGAAAGAGCAGCGACAAGTTTGCCAAAATTTTCAATCGGCCAATCGCGCAGGCCGGAATTCGAGAACGGAGCCACGACGATCGGGGACTTGCCTTCTGCCGAACTCTGTCGGCGGCCCGCTTCACTTTCTGCGTCGAAACAGGCCGCTGCCTTTGCGACCAGAAACAGGAGGATTTCCGACACATGCTGGAGACGTACCTGCTTACGGTCAGCGAACCAATCAAGCCATGTGCGAGGGAATTTGTCGGCGATCCCTATTTTTTGGGCCAGCTTGTAGAAGATGGTTCTGCGCAATTTCAGATCGAATGGCGCTATCCCAATATCGATCTGATGCATTCCGTAAGGATCAACTATCGCCGCACGATGCCTGGCGGGGACTTCGAGCAAAATGGGCCTTGTCTCATCCGGGACACGCATATCAATGGCAAGATCAAACTCGCCGGTCAGCAGCGGCCGTATGTCGGCCGCTTTCTTGCGGGTATCGACCTTCGGGTTGCGAGGAAAGAAGTCAAAAGCAACGTAATCGTCGGCGAGGTCGAACTGTTTTGCAGTGTCGATGTTCCAGCTTCCGACCACCAGCGTAATGTGGGCATCGGCAAAGCGCTGACGCAGGTCCATCAGGGGCGCTAGAGACATCCAAAAGTCCCCGACACGATCAAGCTTAAGCGCCAAAATTCTCATCTTGGCGCTTGGCTGTTCCGACTCTTCCCAGCTGCGGTATATAATTTGATTGGCGTCGCGCTTTGTAAAGTATCCCATTGCCATTCCGAGGTTATACGTACAACATTGCTAGCCAAGTTATGTGTGTGTAGGTTGGATTCTTCCAATCTGATCCGCGTTAACAAATTAACGCGGCAAACGACTCTGAAACGACTGGTGATTTGCAGTGTTCGCGTCTGCGAACCGAAAGAGGAGTTCCGGCGTAAGCCCCGGTCAGTCCGGAAGCTTTGCCGACCAGCGACGGCAATGACGAGCGGAAAGATGGGCTGTCGAATTTCTTTGCGGGAAGAGGCAGGTGCGGACTGGCCTGAATGAGTTAGGCCTGGGTGACGCCGGTCGTTCAGCGGTTCTGAGAGGGGAAAGACTCCGCTAAGAAATCGAGGTCGGACAATTCGAAATCGTCGGCCTGCTGCAACTCATTCCCAGGACAATTTCCAGCGCACGTCTGAGGTCATGCAAAGATTTTCCCCTTTCGGGCCCCTTTTCACGCGACAGAGGCAGCGGATGGTCGATGGGTGCCGGTGCTGACGTCAATGCGAGATTCCGGAAGGTTGAGAAAATCGTTTGTTTCGATGAAGCCCATCCACGCCATGGATAGACGGCTGCCAAAGTTTGCGGCCACAATACAGCGGAGCGGTAGCTAGCCGCTCCGGTGGGCGCTCACTTTCGAAGCGCCCAGCACCATCTCGGCATCGAGCACCTCCGGAAGTACCCGGCAGCGCCGCCAAATGGCGGCCAACCCGTCGAACCGAAAATCCGCGGGCGCATTTCCGGCACAGGCGCGACTAGACGCCTCTCCTGTTTCCCCAGAGCATAACGTGCAACTGCGGCAACACGCGTGCTTCGAACCACCTGTCGTGTGTCACCTTTTCCACAAGCCACTCCATGCGTTTTATTATTCCGTCCAGGTCGACAGGTGCGTCTTCATTGCCAGGGAGCGGTGGCGTGTGGTTGCCGGGTTGCAGATAGACCGGAAGGCGCGGAAATCGCGCGGCGGCGTCTTTGGCATAGGCGTAGTCACTCTCGTCGAAAACAACGAGCTTGAGCACGATTTGCGGCTTCTGCTGCGCCGCTTCTATGCACGCCTCGAATGCAGCCCAATCGGTCCTCATTTCGCTTGACGGCGGCTTTGGGCTGAGAACCAGCACATCAAGATCCGCAAACCAGTCCCTGACCACCGAACCCTGGGTTTCCAGCGCAAAACGGTAACCTTCACCATGGCCTCGCTCGATCAGCGCACCGAAGGGCTGAATGGCCGGATTACCTCCTGACAGCGACACCATCACTGGCCGGCCACCGGAAAGCCCAACGACGCTTTGCCACACCGCATCGATTGGCATCATCTCCCATTCGTGGCGGAATTGACTGTCCACCGCATGCAGGCTGTCGCACCAGGAGCACCGGTAGTCACACCCGCCGGTTCTGATGAAGACTGTAGGCAAACCGATGAGCACTCCCTCGCCCTGGATCGTGGGCCCAAATATCTCGCTCACACGGATTGCGGGACACGTGTCCGTCACGGCCGGTATTCCGCCCAGGTTTTCGGGGTTTCGCTCACCCGCACGGCCGCGGTTTCCGGCAGACGTGCCTTGCACCATTCATAGAAATGTCTGGCCAAGTATTCCGCCGTGACTTGCTCATGTCCCAGCACCTCGTTGAGGTGCCGATGGTCTAGGCTCTCGTCGATATAGCGTTTGAGCGGCGCCAGATCGTGATAGTCACGCACGAAGCCGTGCGCGTCCAGGTCCTTCGCCGAAAGTTCCACTTCGACGATGTAGTTATGCCCGTGCAGGCGTGCGCACTGATGATCCGGCGGCAAAGAGGTGAGCTGGTGCGAGGCCGAGAAGTGGAATTCCTTGGTGATGCGGAACATCAGGCGCTCCTCCTCCGCAGCGCCTCGAGCCAGAAGACAGGGTCTTCGTAATCGGTAGGATCAGCGTGCCCCGCGAGATGAAACGCCTCGCGCCGCTCCACGCAGGTCCCGCACCGTCCGCAGTGACGCTCGCCGCCCTTGTAACACGACCAGGTCTCCGCAAATGGCGTTCCGCATCTTGCTCCATCCCGGACGATGTCGCCCTTCGTGAGGTTGACGTAAGGCGTGTAAAGGCGAATCTCTGCGTAGCCTTCCAGCGCGCGGTCTTGCATCATCTGGAAAGCTTCGATGAAGGCCGGACGGCAATCTGGATAGATGAAATGGTCCCCACCATGGACGGCCATCGCCACCGCTTCGGCCTTGTGCGCGGTGGCGAGACCGAAGGCAATTGCCAACATGATGGCGTTCCGGTTCGGCACTACCGTGATCTTCATCGTGTCTTCGGCGTAGTGGCCGTCCGGCACGTCGAAATTATCGGTGAGCGCTGAGCCGGAAAGGCCGCGGCCGATTTCGGGGATGTTGATGATCTGGTGCATAGTGTTCAGTCGCTCCGCGCAGAGAGCGGCGAAGCCCAATTCTTTCCTGTGCCGTTGGCCGTAATCGAAAGACAGGAGGCCGGCGAGCTCGTGCTCCGCTGCCACGCTGTGAGCAAGGGAAACGGAGTCCAATCCGCCGGAGCAGATGACGAGAGTCTTCATCGTGGTATCCTTGTTTTGACCGGGTAAGGCTGCGACCGGAGATTTCTCTGCGGTCCCCCTACCCCAGCTAGTCAACTTTGTGAACCCGGTGGAGTCTGATCGCTGACGTGCCGAGGCGCACCGGGCCAGCGGGCTCTTTCATGGATGTCCAAACCCAAGCATATGCTCAGAAGGACAAATCGAAGCGACTCGAGGCATTGCTGGGAAAGAAGCTGACCTATCCAAATCTGCGTTACGGATGCTTGCATAGGCCACACGCGAATTGGCGAAGTAACGAGGAAGGTACGGAGTTCGTTAACGGCGGGAGTGCAGAAGCCCAAGTTCAAGGACAGAGCGCGCGCCCCGCTTCAGGATCAGTTCGATCTGGAACACGAATCCGTCGTTGCAATCACCCCTATATTGCGCGCAATAGCCTACATGGCGTTGGATGAACTGGATTTGGCGATTCTCCAGATGGCGGTCGAAAGCGTCCGCTCACTCTCCCTAAGCTTCAACCAAAAAGCCGCAGAGATAGCCACGAGGAGCCACGGTGTCCTGGTTTTCGACGTGCGGGTCGATGGTGACTCGGAGGTCCAGCGGATCGCAGCCATCCGATATCGAGCCGACCAGACGGGCGTGGTCGCGTTGGACAGACAAGGCCTTGTTACCCGCTCTTGCATGGTCAATGGCACTTTCTCACATTTCATTTCGCCATTGGAGAACTGGGCCAGCATGCCCCTGTCAATGCAGGCCAAGATCGATGTCACCGTCCATGCCGGTCTCTTCCTAGGCGCTTTGCGAAATGCCGGTCATATGCTTGGCAGCTAGCATATGACCGGAATGCATCTGTGGATTTTTGGCTCCATCTGCGCGTCCGAGCTGCCGGCCACCGAGGCTCTGTGGCGCGCGGATGTGTCCGGGGAGAGCGCGACGATCTGCTGCACACGTTCGGATATACCTCACGCGCACGAGCCGCCCTCCTAAGTGACCTTCTCCTTCACGTTACAGGGATTGCGCGAGAATATTCCGCCGGTGCGCCTGCTCGGCGGTTACGCCGCGCTTCTGCAGTTAATTGAGCAGGAAAAGCGCGCAATCAGTGGAGATCCATGAGAACTGGCTCGAGGCGACCCGCTACCTCAACATGGATCATCTGCGCGAGCACAAGAAGGAGAAGCTGAGGGCATTGGCCGCCTGAGACGCGGCCCGCCATGTCCGCCGCTCCGCTAAACACGGGGGCTGCGCGACGGACACGCCAACGTCACCGCTAATGCCCCGCCATTTTGCAGAACTCAGCACACTACCGCTGGTGCTTTACAATCAGGTGGCAAACTGATCATGCGATTCACCGATCCTGCGGGCTTCACCCCAGCCTTTGGCTCGATCGTGCCCCATGGCGTGGTGTAGGTAACGGCATTGGTCGCCGTGCTCTCCGGCAAGGGCCGGACTGATCAGCG